>NZ_JBQACR010000361.1:0-268 GCF_051905455.1 Pelomicrobium sp. G1 | reverse complement strand
AAGGGGATGGAGGAGAAGGCCGAGGAGTTCGTGAAGTCCGGCGGCGAGGTCTATCGGAAAGCCTGAGCAACAAGCCCATCAGCCCGGCGGCCACGAGGGAGAGGGTTCCCGTTTCCGGGACGGTGGCCACCACCCGGAGATTGTCCAGACCCACCGCGGAGGAGCCGTCGCCGCTCCCCTCGGTCAGCCGGAGCCGAAGGCTGGCCGTCCCTCCCGGATAAGGCTCGCCGACGACGAGGGAAAAAACGCCGCGGGTCGCGCCGTTGTG
>NZ_JBQACR010000360.1:0-268 GCF_051905455.1 Pelomicrobium sp. G1 | reverse complement strand
CGCTCATGCCGCGCGCGATGGGGAGCGGCGCCGAGCCGAGTAGCACCACCTTGTGGTTCGCATCATGGCCACCGATGGTCGCCGGGTCATGCTCGACCATCGCCTCGAAGTGCGCCCACCTGGTATTGCGCTTCTCCTTGCACTCGACCTCTTCGCTCTCGGTAACCTCATCGAAGTCGGGGCCGCTCTTCGGCCGCTCCCTTTCGTCGAGCGCGAGCTTGGCGAGCCGGCTCTCGTTGTCGATCGGCACGATCGCGCCGTCCTGCAC
>NZ_JBQACR010000035.1:0-1572 GCF_051905455.1 Pelomicrobium sp. G1 | reverse complement strand
CATGGCAGCCAAAGAAGTCAAGTTCCATGAAGCCGCTCGCCATCGCATCGTCGCTGGCGTGAACATTCTCGCCGATGCCGTCAAGGTCACGCTGGGGCCCAAGGGCCGCAACGTGGTGATCGAGCGCTCCTGGGGCGCTCCCACCGTGACCAAGGACGGGGTGTCGGTAGCGAAGGAGATTGAACTTAAGGACAAGTTCGAGAACATGGGGGCCCAGATGGTGAAGGAGGTCGCCTCCAAGACCTCCGACGTGGCGGGCGACGGCACCACCACCGCCACCGTGCTGGCCCAATCCATCGTGCTGGAGGGCATGAAGTACGTGGCCGCCGGCATGAACCCGATGGATCTGAAGCGCGGCATCGACAAGGCGGTGGACAAGGTGGTGGAGGAGCTCAAGAAGCTCTCCAAGCCCTGCACCACCAGCAAGGAGATCGCCCAGGTGGGGTCGATTTCGGCCAACGCCGACGAGTCCATCGGCAAGATCATCGCCGATGCCATGGACAAGGTGGGCAAGGAAGGCGTGATCACGGTGGAGGACGGCAAGAGCCTGGAGAACGAGCTCGAGGTGGTCGAGGGCATGCAGTTTGACCGCGGCTATCTCTCGCCCTACTTCATCAACAACGCCGAAAAACAAATCTGCGTGCTAGAGGATCCCTACATCCTGCTGCACGACAAGAAGATCTCCTCCATCCGCGATCTGCTGCCCATTCTGGAGCAGGTAGCCAAGGCGGGGCGGCCGCTGCTCATCATCGCCGAGGAGGTGGAGGGGGAGGCGCTTGCCACCCTGGTGGTGAACAACATCCGCGGCATCCTCAAGACCTGCGCGGTGAAGGCGCCTGGCTTCGGCGACCGGCGCAAGGCGATGCTGGAGGACATGGCCATCCTGACCGGCGGCACCGTGATCAGCGAGGAGCTGGGGCTTAAGCTGGAGAATGCGAGCCTCAATGATCTGGGCCGTGCCAAGCGGGTCGAGGTGGGCAAGGAAGAGACCACCATCATCGATGGCGCGGGCGAGAAGAAGAAGATCGAAGACCGGGTCAAGCAGATCCGCGCCCAGATCGAGGAGACCACCTCCGACTACGACCGGGAGAAGCTGCAGGAGCGGGTGGCGAAGCTCGCCGGCGGGGTGGCCGTGATCAAGGTGGGGGCGGCCACCGAAGTGGAGATGAAGGAGAAGAAGGCGCGGGTGGAGGACGCCCTGCACGCGACCCGGGCCGCCGTCGAGGAGGGCATCGTGCCGGGAGGCGGCGTCGCGTTCCTGCGGGCGCGCCAGGCCCTGGAGGGCAAGCTCAAGGGCAGCAACTACGATCAGGACTGCGGCATCAAGATCGTGATGCGCGCCCTGGAAGAGCCCCTGCGCCAGATTGTGGCCAACGCGGGCGAGGAGCCCTCGGTGGTGCTGGCCAAGGTGCTGGAGGGCAAGGGCAACTTCGGCTACAACGCCCAGAGCGGCGAGTACGGCGACCTGGTGGCCATGGGCGTGATCGACCCGACCAAGGTGGCGCGCACCGCCCTGCAGAACGCGGCCTCCATCGCCGGGCTGATCCTCACCACCGACGCCATGGTGGCCGA
>NZ_JBQACR010000359.1:0-269 GCF_051905455.1 Pelomicrobium sp. G1 | reverse complement strand
CGGGCCGCCGGCTGCGTGCGTCTGGCCGACGGACGCACGCAAGGCTTCGACAAGCTTCTGCTCGCCACCGGCAGCCGGCCGCGCCGGCTCCAGGCGCCCGGCGCGGAACTGCCGGGCGTCTACGTCCTGCGCACGCGGGACGATGCGGACGCCATCCGCGCGGAATGGGCGCCGGGCAGGCGCCTCGCCATCATCGGCGGCGGCTACATCGGTCTGGAAGTCGCCGCCGTGGCGGTAACGATGGGCCTTCAGGTCACGGTGCTGGAAGC
>NZ_JBQACR010000358.1:0-269 GCF_051905455.1 Pelomicrobium sp. G1 | reverse complement strand
AGTGAGGACACGACCCTTCACTTATAACATAGCATTGACGTGACGGCCAAAACTCAAAGGATCTACGTCATCATCCCCGAAAGCTTAATGAACTAAAGTCCGAAACACATGTGCAGCTGAATGGTGGCTCGATCGTCTCTCTTAGCACATCATGCAAGCGATGGGCTCTCTTCCACGTCAAGGTCCCCTTGCATTGTCCCATGTCTACCATTATATGTCATCTTCTCCGAGTGCTAGCCTACCTATGTCCGAAGCATAGGTGATTATAG
>NZ_JBQACR010000357.1:0-269 GCF_051905455.1 Pelomicrobium sp. G1 | reverse complement strand
GCGTGTGGAGAGACTGAACCGCCCGATGAGAAGCTCAGCGGCTTGCCCACTTCATGAGGAACTGCACCACCGCATCGAGATTGGTCTCCTCCTTCGCACTGATTCCATAGCAGCACACCTCGCGGCCTTGAATCTTCGCCAGCTCCAGTTGCTCGATCAACTCGTCCATGGACAGCTTCTCTGGAAGATCCGACTTGTTTCCAAGCACAAGAAGAGGGATTCCTTCCAAAGACTGGTGGCTGACCAGGGCGTGGAGCTCCTCCTTTGCC
>NZ_JBQACR010000356.1:0-269 GCF_051905455.1 Pelomicrobium sp. G1 | reverse complement strand
ACAAGGTGCTCGGGGGGCTGCCCGGCGTACAAAAGGAGGGCTGCGACGGCATCATCACCTCCGTCCGCTTCATCCTGCATCGCATGCCGGCCCACGTGCGCACGGTGTGCCTGGAGTTCTTCGGGAGCGTGCACGATGCGGTGCCTTCCATCGTGGAGATCAAGGATTATCTGGACCGGCACCCCAAGGCCGTCCTGGCCGGACTGGAGCAACTGGACCAGCGCTACCTCCAGGCTGTGGGCTATGCCACCAAGGCCCGGCGCCACGGG
>NZ_JBQACR010000355.1:0-270 GCF_051905455.1 Pelomicrobium sp. G1 | reverse complement strand
CGACGCGCAAGCCTGCTGCTTCGAGCAAGCCCGCCAGCGCTCTGGGTTCGGACAATACCCCTGGATGCGGCGGGGTCGCGCCCGGCGGCGGGGGCGGCATCAGCGGCCCGAGGGCGGGCATCACGGCCCTTAAGAATTCGCACTTCTCGGGCGGTCCCCAGGCCGTGACGACGACCCGCCCGCCATGCCGGGCGACGCGGACGAGCTCGCGCATGGCTGCCGCCATATCCGCTGCGTAAAAGACGCTGTTGACGGCCACGACTGCGTCGA
>NZ_JBQACR010000354.1:0-270 GCF_051905455.1 Pelomicrobium sp. G1 | reverse complement strand
TCCCGGATCCAAGCGTCAAGGAGTTACCCCAGCGGTCCACCGGGAAGGGGATCGCCCGGGATGCGGCGCGGGCCAACGCGGGATAAAGCGCCCGCCGTGGCCTGAACTTTTCCATGGGACGTCGAGCTTGAGCGGGTTTCGGCCCGCTCTTTTTTTCTGGGGGCGAGGAATAGGCGGCGAGGGAGCCACCTGCTCCCCCGGGGCGGCAAAAGGGGGGGGACAGGGCTAAACTCAACAGAGTTTTTTCTGAACCGTTGACAGCGCCCAATC
>NZ_JBQACR010000353.1:0-271 GCF_051905455.1 Pelomicrobium sp. G1 | reverse complement strand
CGAAGCCGGTTCGGGCTAGCGCGAGCGCTACCGCTGAGGCGACATCGTTGGCGCCGCGTACAAGAGCGAAAGCAGCCGCTTGTTTCATTTCGCGCCCATAAAAGGGTTGCTCGCCGGCAATCTCTACAGACCGGGGCTGCCGGCCATGGCGATGAGCCCATTGATCTGCGGCACGGACTGCCTTCGCCGACGGTCCCAGGCACTCGGGGGCGGCTGCATTCGAGCGCTGCTCTCAGAAAGAGCGCGGAAACGACTCCGCCAGGCGCAGGGC
>NZ_JBQACR010000352.1:0-271 GCF_051905455.1 Pelomicrobium sp. G1 | reverse complement strand
GTCCGAGCTGAAACGTATCCTGAACGGTTGGGGGCGGTATTTCGCCCGCCAGTACCTTTACGCGGCAGCTCCGGCAGCGCCCGCGGGCCCCGAACGTGGCATCGATTTCCACGCCGGCCTTGAACGCGGCTTCTATCAGGGTCGCCCCGGCCTCGCACGCGACGGAGCGGTGGGCAGCCTTGCCCTGCGCCTGCTCTACGAACGTGACCATCACCGGCTCATTCGTGGCGCAACCCGTCTGTTTGTGAGCCTCCAGCGATCAGGCCCACGC
>NZ_JBQACR010000351.1:0-271 GCF_051905455.1 Pelomicrobium sp. G1 | reverse complement strand
GTCGTAGCCCGGCGCGATGTCGGTGGTGAGGGGGCCCAGGGTGTAGAAGGGCGCTTCGTGGCCATGCTTACGCTCCAGATCCATGCTCTCCTTGATGAGCTGCATGGGCACGTGCCCCGGACCCTCGATCATCACCTGGCAGTCGTGCTTCCAGGCGATGCGGGTGAGCTCCCCCAAAGTCTTCAACTCGGCGAGCTGGGCCTCGTCGTTGGCGTCGTAGATGGAGCCCGGCCGCAGCCCGTCCCCCAGGGAGAAGGCCACGTCGTAGGCC
>NZ_JBQACR010000350.1:0-271 GCF_051905455.1 Pelomicrobium sp. G1 | reverse complement strand
AGGTATCCCCGCTCGGTCAGGGCGCGGATCAACCGCTGCGTTTGGCGCGGCGATAGCCGGATGCGCCGGGCGATGCCCCCCACGGACGGGTAGCACCGGCCCTCGTCGTCCGCCCGGTCCGCGAGGGCGAGCAGGGCGAGGAGCTCGGAGCCGCCGCCGGGGTAGCCTGCCCAGACCATCTTCATGACGCGTATGCTCATGGTCGTCGCTCCTGCTGTGTCTCCCGCCAGTCACGCCCTCGATCGAGGAGCTCGATTAGGCGCGCTATGTC
>NZ_JBQACR010000034.1:0-1791 GCF_051905455.1 Pelomicrobium sp. G1 | reverse complement strand
GCCTCACACGTAGTCCTTGTACTTTTCCAGCAGCCGTTTGGGCTTGGAGAGGGCGTCGCGGCGGAAGGGGTCGCCGAGCTCGCGCGAGACCAGGATTTCGAGGATGGTGGTTTTGCCCTCGGCCTGCGCCTGGCAGGCGGCGGAGAGGGCGGGGCCCACCTCCGAGAGCTGGTCGATCGTGACCCCCTCGGCCCCCATGGTGCGGGCGATGGCGGCAAAGCTCGGGTTTTCCAGATCCGTGCCCACGAAGCGGCGGCTGTAGAAGTCCACCTGGTTTTTCTTCTCCGCCCCCCACTGGCGGTTGTTGAACACCACCGCGGTCACGGGGATTTTCTCGCGCACGCAGGTCAAAATCTCCCCCATGCTCATCGCCCAGGCCCCGTCGCCCACGTAGGCGACGGCCGGCCGCTCGGGGGCGGCCACCTTCGCCCCGATCACGGTAGGAAAGGCGTAGCCGCAGTTGCCGAAGCTCATGGCGGCAAGCATCGAGCGCGGCCGCTCGAAGCGCAGGTAACTATTGGCCACCGAGCAGATGTTGCCGATGTCGGTGGAGACCATGGCGTCTTGGGGCAGGGCGCGCTCGAGCTCCTTGAGGACCTGGCGCGGGTGCAGCAGATGGGGCTCGGCGCGGATCACCTCCTCGGAATAGGGGTCGCGCTCGTGGGTCCACTGGGCAAGCTCCTGCTCCCAGGCTTCCTTCTCCGCCCGGATCGTCTTGAGCCGCGCCTCGCGGTTTTGCGCGCCGGCGAGCCGCTTGCCTTGAAGCCGCGCAAGGAGCGCCTCGGCCGCGGCCCGGGCATCGCCCGCAATGCCCACCGAAATCTTCTTCACCAGCCCGAGCATCCGGGGATCGGCGTCCACTTGGATCACTTTCGCGCTCTTCGGCCAATAGTCAAGCCCGTGCTGGGGCAGCGTGCCAAAGGGGCCAAGGCGCGTGCCCAGCGCCAGCACCACGTCGGCCTGCGCCAAAAGCTTCATGCCCGCCTTCGACCCCTGGTAGCCCAGGGGCCCGGCCCACAAGGGGTGGGACGCGGGGAAGGCGTCGTTGTGCAGATAGGAGGTCACCACCGGCGCCGAGAGGTGCTCGGCCAGCGCGACGCACGCCTCCACCCCCTCGGCCAGAATGACCCCGCCCCCGGCGATGATCACAGGAAACTGGGCGCTGGCCAAAAGCTCGGCCGCCTCGCCAAGGCTTCTCTCGCCCCCCGCCCCCCGCTCGATCACAATGGGCGCGGGAATCTCGAAGTCGTATTCGCCGTAGAAAAAGTCCCGGGGGATGTTGAGCTGGGCCGGACCCAGCTCCAGCATCGCCCGATCGAAAGCCCGGCCCGTGAGCTCCGCCATCCGGCGGGGGTTGTTCACGTGGGCCTGGAACTTGGTGATCTTGGAGAAAATGGGCAGCTGCTCGGTCTCCTGAAACCCCCCCAGCCCCATGGTCATGCTGCCCGACTCGGGGGTGATCACCACCACCGGGGAATGCGCCCAGTAGGCCGCCGCTACCGCCGTCACAAAATTGGTAACTCCAGGGCCGTTTTGCGCCATGCACACCCCGTGGCGCCCGGAGATGCGGGCATAGCCGTCGGCCATGTGCCCCGCGCCCTGCTCGTGCACCACCGGAATGTAGCGAATGCCCGCCGCAGGAAAAAGATCCAGCGCATCCATCAGCGCCGAACCCACGATCCCAAAGACCTCCTTCACCCCGTGCGCCACCAAGGTCTCCACGAACGCTTCGCTCGGAGTCATCCGCACCGGACCCACGCCCACCAGCGCGCTGCCCCGGGGCTCTTCCAT
>NZ_JBQACR010000349.1:0-271 GCF_051905455.1 Pelomicrobium sp. G1 | reverse complement strand
ATGCAGGCGGCGACGAAGCGCTCGCGCGTTTTGCGACGGATCTTTTCGACGAGCCGTTCGAAACCTGCGACATCATCGGCGAGCGCTATCGTGACGTGCCGGCAAGCGGGCCTCTCTACGAGCCGCCGGTCGTTGAGCTGTCCGATGCGGAGGTGCGGTTCTTTTCCCACGCGGACGAGGCCGGACTGGTAAGGCTCGCGGAAAAGCTCTGCGGACGGAAGGCGCCGCCGGGCGCTTCGACGCATGAAAGGCTTTACGCGCTGCTATCGGG
>NZ_JBQACR010000348.1:0-272 GCF_051905455.1 Pelomicrobium sp. G1 | reverse complement strand
CCTTTCAACTCACCAACGTGAGACCCATAAGAAAACTCGAACGTCGTGTCCTTTCCCCATATATAGACAATAGCCTCGCTTTCAATCTTCTCGGCTATGGTGAAGGATTGGAAAGATCCTTGGGTTGGGCCGAAGACAAACCAGAGAGTGGGAGTGTAGGGCTCGAGGATTTTTAGGAGACGCTGCATAGAGAACAGAACAAGCGACCGTCCACAAAAAGAGCTCTTGAGAATTTACCGTGTCGGTTATACTGAACATATCCAATCCTGTGA
>NZ_JBQACR010000347.1:0-272 GCF_051905455.1 Pelomicrobium sp. G1 | reverse complement strand
TACCAGGTTGGAATTGGTTAGACGGGTGATTTTACCCACTTAAATTTCAACAGAGGCTTATTCTTTTAGCCGCGAATCGTCCCCGAACCGGTTGGGCGAACGACGTTTTTTTCGAGGAAACCGCTTACAGGGGAGAGCACAAACCATGCCATGCGGTCGCTGCCCGGCCTCGTCGGCGTGCGCAGCCGCCGCCTGCCTTAACCGGTGGAATGAAAAGGCTTTTCGTTCAGGCTTGCGACGGAAGGCGTCGGTCTCGGGGATGGGGGAGGAAA
>NZ_JBQACR010000346.1:0-272 GCF_051905455.1 Pelomicrobium sp. G1 | reverse complement strand
CGTTCAGCGACCACTCTGCCGACATTTCCATCCAGAGCACGAACGCCGAAGTGATCAAGCGGGCCATCTCGGCCAAGATCAACTCAGCGACGCATTTTCTATGTATCGTCGGATCAAAAACGAGCAGTAGCGGTTGGATGACGTTGGAGATAGACAAAGCAAAGGAACTGAAGAAGAAGCTCGTTGCGGTGAAGACGGCGCCTGAGAATAGGACCCCAAGCGGTCTCCTCAATGCCGGCGCTTCGTGGGCGATGTCATTCACATTCGATGCC
>NZ_JBQACR010000345.1:0-272 GCF_051905455.1 Pelomicrobium sp. G1 | reverse complement strand
GGGCGGCGGGTGGCCCTGGGGGATCCTGTGCCTACTCGCCATCTTTCTGCCTTCGTTTCTTTTGGTCTTCGGCGTCATGCCCTTCTGGGACCGGCTGCGCCGCGTGCAAGGGATCCAGTCGGCATTGATGGGCGTCAACGCGGCGGTGGTGGGACTGCTCCTTGCCGCCCTTTACCACCCGGTCTGGACCAGCGCGATCCGCTCTCCAGGGAACTTCGGCCTGGGGCTCGTGGCTTTCGGCCTGCTCATGTTCTGGAAGCTGCCGCCCTGGC
>NZ_JBQACR010000344.1:0-272 GCF_051905455.1 Pelomicrobium sp. G1 | reverse complement strand
TCTCCAGGGCGGTCAAGGTCCCCAGGGCGATCCAGGCCTGCGGGTCGGTGATCCATTCGAACATGGCGGCGTGCTCCCCTTTCTTTGCTGCGAGATTCGATGCGGCGGGCCGGCGGCTGCCCGGAGGCACGGGCCGAGAGGGTATCATAGCCGCCCGGCGGCCGCCTTGCGGCGGCCCTCTTTTGAATCGGAGACGCATGAAAAAGATCGTTCTCGCCAGCAACAACCCGGGCAAGATCCGGGAGATCCGCCGCTGCCTCGAGCCCCTGGGC
>NZ_JBQACR010000343.1:0-273 GCF_051905455.1 Pelomicrobium sp. G1 | reverse complement strand
ACTGCGTACCATTCGCCAGCCTTGTCGATCACTGGAAAGGTCTGATTCTTTTTCGCAGTCAGGAGCACGGCTGCCTTGTCATTCGCGCCCGCACGCACCCCAGTCGAAAGGTTAGTCACAGTGACCTGACTTACTCCAAGACCAGGCCACTTCGCCCTAGCGATCTCGTAGGCTTGCTGTCTTCGCTGCGCGTCGAGAACCGCTTCGTGAAGTTGAGCAAGATCCTTCGCCAGAGCCTCGACTGCGGTCTTGGGGATTTGATCCCCCTGTGCG
>NZ_JBQACR010000342.1:0-274 GCF_051905455.1 Pelomicrobium sp. G1 | reverse complement strand
GGATGCAACCGCGCGGCGTCCGTGCCTTCGACGATCGCCTCCTCGCCCGCCACCGCGAGCGATTTGGCTTCCACCAGCCTCACGAGCTCGGCAGGCGCGAGCACGTAATCCCGGCCCGCGACCCGGCATTCGACGAGGGTCTCGCGCGCTTCTTCCGGCTCGTATTCGAGCAAGCCCTGATAAACGTTGCCGAGCTGTTCTATGTCAAGCTCGCGGAAGGACACCCGCTCGCGCCCCACGCCCCGACGCGGGCGGGTAGTGGCGAGGGCGAGGA
>NZ_JBQACR010000341.1:0-274 GCF_051905455.1 Pelomicrobium sp. G1 | reverse complement strand
CCCTCCCTCAGCCTCCAATGGCGACTGCAGCTTCAACGCCGGAAGGGTGAAGTGAAACGAAGCCCATGTACCGCTTTCGTTATCCGCCCAGATCCTGCCATTGTGGGCCTCGATGATGGCGCGGCTGATGGACAATCCTATCCCGAGCCCCCTCGCCTTGGTGGGGAAAAACGGCGAGAACACCTGATCAGCCAATACCTCCGGCACACCTGGACCCGGATCGTGAACGACCACTTCAATGCTTTGGTCCGGCCCGTTCCGTGTCCGGATGGTG
>NZ_JBQACR010000340.1:0-274 GCF_051905455.1 Pelomicrobium sp. G1 | reverse complement strand
CGGCTGCGCAGGCGGCCCACCGGGCCCACTGGTCCAACCGCTGGGCCTTTGTGCTGGCCACCGCCGGCTCAGCGATCGGTCTCGGCAACATCTGGAAGTTTCCCTACATGGTGGGAGAGAGCGGGGGAGGCGCCTTCGTTCTCGTCTACCTGGCCTGCATCGCCCTCGTGGGACTGCCGGTGATGATGACCGAAATCATGCTGGGACGGCGGGCCCAGCGCAACCCGGTGGCCGCTATGGAGCGGCTGGCGCGGGAGGCGGGCGCTCCCGGGGC
>NZ_JBQACR010000033.1:0-2184 GCF_051905455.1 Pelomicrobium sp. G1 | reverse complement strand
TACTGCCAGTTCGCCGCGATCACCGGTTCGAGCGCCTGCTGGTACTGCGGCGGCAGCGTTCCCTGGCCCATGGAGGGCGGGGCGAAGGCGGCCATCGCCTGCACGAGCTGCTCCACCTGGGCCTCCCACAGCCCCCGGCCCTCGGCCGTCTCGAAGCGCTCCACCCGGTGCTCGGCGCCCCGATACCAGTCCTCGATCAGGAGCCGGTCGCGGGAGCCCAGGAGGCGCACCTCCAGATCGTGCCCCGAGCGCCGGAACCAGAGCGCTTCCGGGGCGATGCCGGGAAGGAAGCGCACGGTGTCGGTGGGGCCGGCGGTCGCGTCCTGCTCGAAGAGCCGGTCGCGCCCGTGCCCACGCCCGAAGAGGTAGAGGTCGCTGCCCGGGCCGCCCTCGAGCCGGTCGTCGCCCGCACCCCCCACCAGGGTGTCGTCCCCGGCACCGCCCGAGAGTGCGTCGTTGCCAGGCCCGCCCTCGAGCCCATCGTCGCCGCTGGAAGCCCAAAGGGTGTCGCGCCCTTCACCGCCTTCGATGCTCACGCTCCCGTAGGCGTACGTTTCGCTCGTGAGGTCCACCACGTCGTCACCCGCACCCAGAATGATGCGCTCGATGCCGGAAAGCCGCGGCCCTCCCCGGAGGCTGGGACTGAAGGCATCGTCCAGGAAAATCGCCTCCGCCCGGTCGGTCCCCATGAGCGTGTCGAATCCCTCGCCCCCATCGAAGACGTCGTGGGAGCGCCCCTTGCCCTGGATGGGTATGCTTTGGCCTGTACCGGGCCTGCCCGGGCTGCCCGCATGGAGGGCCCGGGAGCGAGCGCCCCAGCGGGCGTCGGCGAAGAAGTGGAGCGTGTCCTCGCCGCTGCCAGCCCGCAGGAAGTCGGCGCCTGCCCCGCCGCTCAGATGATCGTTGCCGGCGCCCGCTTCCAGTCCATCGTCGCCCGCTTCGCCCGAGAGGGTGTCGTGGCCCGTGCCGCCCACGAGCCGCTCTGGCGCGGCCGTGCCCACGAGGGCCCGGTCCGGCGAGCGGGGCAGAAGGAGATGGAAGTCGGCGAAAGCCCTCGCCCCGGCCAGGTCGGTGGCCCTCACCCGGATGGCGTAGGGGCCCAGGTCTTCGTTGCCCGGCGTGCCGGCGAAGGTGCGGGTGGCCGGGTCGAAGCCGAGCCAGGCGGGAAGGGCAGAGCCATCGGCAAGCGTCGCCGAATAACTGAGCCGGTCCCACGCGTCGGGATCCGAGAAGGCCTCCAGAGGGAGCGTGAAGCGGAAAGGCGTATCTTCCAGCGCTTGCTGGTCTTCCAGGGGCTGCACCCATACCGGCGCGTCGTTCACCCGGTCTTCGAGCGTGGCGGCGTCCCACCGGGTGCCGTCGGCGAAGGCGACGGCTTCGAGCCCGAAGCCCGCTTCCGCGCCGCGATGCACGGTGACGCTGTCTTGGCTTCCGGCCAGGCGCAGCCGCAGGTCGGCTCCCTCCCGGGTGATGATGAGCTCGTCGGGGCCGATGCCGGGTCCGAGCGCCAGGATGTCCTGATCGATGCCGCTCGGATCGACGTCCTCGATCCGGTCTTCCCCGGCCCCACGCCCGAAGCGGTAAGTGTCGCTCCCAGCGCCACCGACGAGACGATCCGCCCCGGGGCCGCCGTCCAGGACATCGTCGCCCGCGCCTGCGGAGAGGGCGTCGTCGCCTTCGCCTCCCTCGATCCGGTCGGCGACGCTCGTGCCGGCGATCACGTCATCGCCCGCGGTGCCCGCAAGGTCGAAGCCGCGCTCGATGAGCGCCCCATAAGTCATCCCGGTGCCGTCGGCAAAGCGCAGCCGCTGGAAAGGCGCGGAACCCTGGGCATCCCGGGGGTCGAAACGGGGGAAATGGAGCTCGTCGCCTTCGTTCCCCACGCGGATCACCAGCGACCCCAAGGTCAAGGAGAGCATCTCGGGGACGATGCCCGCCCCGAAGGCGATCTCGGTCACGGCGGGATCGTCGATCACCACTCGCCCCGCCCCGCGCTCGAAGGGGTAGACCGTGTCCGCGGGCGGATCAAAGGCAGGCGCTTCTGGCGCGAGGGCGATCAACTCGGCGAGCGACAGGCTTGCGCCGTCGGCGAAGCGCACCGTCTCGATTCCCCGCCCCAGGGGCTCCTGCGGCCGGGGGATCAGAAGCCGCGCCCCCCGCCCATCGCCCCAGGAGAGGTCGAGG
>NZ_JBQACR010000339.1:0-275 GCF_051905455.1 Pelomicrobium sp. G1 | reverse complement strand
GGCCTGGCCTGGATGGGGCCGCAGGGCCTGAAGGTCAGGGGCGAAGACCCGATCAATGCCGCACAGCGCCTGGACGGTCATTGCGGTCGCCAGATCAGCCGTCGGAACGAGAACGTCGAGGTCAGCTAGGGCCATGATGAGCTGGCGGAGCATGCCGGCAGTGCTGTGAAGGAGTGCCAGCCCCTCCTTCTCGCGCAGGGACACAGGCTTCAGCCCGGCCGGGGCCAGGCCGGTAGCCGCATCGACTTCGTCACCGTCAGGGGTGAGGACGGTCC
>NZ_JBQACR010000338.1:0-275 GCF_051905455.1 Pelomicrobium sp. G1 | reverse complement strand
GCACCACATCAATCGGCGCAAGTCGCTTTCCGCGCTCGTAGTTCCCCAACGCGGTTTCGGACACGCCCGCTAGCGCAGCCATCTGCGCCTGGTTGAGCCCGGCCTTCTCACGCGCCTCGCGCAATCGTGCGCCCAGCTCACGCGCAAACGCGTCTTTCCGCCCCTTGACATCCTTACGTTCGTGCGCCATTCTTACACACGAATGAGTATGTACTCATCACAAATGCCATGAATCCGCGACACATTCGCGCGGAACTTCTAAAACGCGGCTACAC
>NZ_JBQACR010000337.1:0-276 GCF_051905455.1 Pelomicrobium sp. G1 | reverse complement strand
GATGAGGACAATCTTATCGTCGAGGCGAGAAACATAATCCTCTGCCTCCTTGGTAAATGTCGATGTGGTGATAAAAACGCCCTTGCGCGCGCGGTGTCCCTTGAGTGCGCCGACGAACTTTTGGATCTCGGGACGCCCGACAGCTCCGTCCCACCGTTTTGCCTGAATGTACACCACATCAAAGCCGAGGCGATCTTCTTTGATAATCCCGTCGATACCCTCGTCATGGCTGCCTCCAACGGCCTTTGCTGCGTCAGCAAAAGTTCCCCCGTAACC
>NZ_JBQACR010000336.1:0-276 GCF_051905455.1 Pelomicrobium sp. G1 | reverse complement strand
ATGGGAAGAGCGCGTGCGGTCGTGATCAGTCTGGTGGCGATCTTGGGCCTGATCCGGGCTCCTGCGGGATTCGCGCATTATCTTTGGATCGAGACGCATGAAGGGCAGGCGAGGCTGTTCTTCGGCGAGTACCAGGAAGGCAAACGCGAGCGTTCTCCGGGTCGTCTGGATGAAATTCCCGCGCCCCGCGTATTGAGCGTTGCACCCGGGGGAGAATCGCAACCCTTAACGGCGCAACGCCGGGCGGATCACTTCGCGCTCGGCACGGTCCAGCCC
>NZ_JBQACR010000335.1:0-276 GCF_051905455.1 Pelomicrobium sp. G1 | reverse complement strand
GGCTGACGCCATTGCATCACGCATCTTTTCGTTACTGCGCTCGGAGCCGATCTTAGAGGTCCGAAGGATCGCTTATACCTTCAATGGCATCCCGGTCGAGGTGCGTCGAAGCCGCGTGGATACGCGGCATTATCACTACCGCATCGAGCAAGGTAATGGCACCTGATCGGAGTCTGAAACGCTCACGCGTAATGAGAAGGCCTTACTTCTTCACGCCGTACTTAGCGCGGTAGTGCAGGGAGAGCACCCTGCGGGTTTGGGCGTAAAGATGGGGGT
>NZ_JBQACR010000334.1:0-277 GCF_051905455.1 Pelomicrobium sp. G1 | reverse complement strand
GACGTGCTGGGGCGGCTAAAGGCGCTGGCGGCATGGCGCGAGCGCGAGGCGCAGAGCAAGGACCTGCCGCGCGGGCGGATCATGAAGGACGAGACGCTCGCAGACGTCGCCAGCCATCCGCCCAAGGAGCAGCGCGACCTCGCCAAGGTCCGCGGGCTCTCGCAGAGCTGGGCGGGCAACGACATCGGCGCGCGGCTGATGGCGGCGCTGGAGGCCTCGGCGCCGATGACCGACGACGAGATACCCGCGCGCGAGGATCGCAAGCCCGGGCTCGGCA
>NZ_JBQACR010000333.1:0-277 GCF_051905455.1 Pelomicrobium sp. G1 | reverse complement strand
TCCTCGGAGCAACCCTTCCAGCGGAAATACTCCTCGAACGTCATGCCCCCGGGCAGGAAGTTGAGCAGCGCCGCCCCCATCCCCAGGGGTGCCACGGTGACGGCGGGGATTTGGCGCCTCGCGCATTCGGCGAACACAAGGCGCCGCGCCTCGAAGGCGAAGAAGTCCAGCCCGTCCACATAGAGATCCACCTCCCGCAGGAATTCGCCCACTTTGTCCTGGGTGACCCCATCGGGAAGCGCCCGGATGTCCACCTCCGGGTTGATGTCCCGGGCGA
>NZ_JBQACR010000332.1:0-277 GCF_051905455.1 Pelomicrobium sp. G1 | reverse complement strand
ATCTCCAGCCTGGTGGCATGATCGAGATTGCCGGTAGGCTCGTCCGCCAGGACCAGCAACGGCCGGTTGAGCAGGGCCCGGGCGATGCAAACCCGCTGGGCCTCGCCTCCGGAGAGCTGGTGCACCAGATGATGGGTGCGCTTTTCCAGGCCGACTTTTTTCAACAGGGCCAGCGCCCGCTCTTGCGCCTGCTTATCGTCACCGCCGGCGAAGGCGGAGGGCAGGAGCACGTTTTCCAAGGCGGTGAGGGACGGCATGAGCCGTGCCTCCTGGAACA
>NZ_JBQACR010000331.1:0-277 GCF_051905455.1 Pelomicrobium sp. G1 | reverse complement strand
ACCGTGGGGCGCGTAGAGCGGGGCGAAACGCACCGGGCAGCGCCGGTGGACGGTGCGCCAAGGCGCCCCCTGCCCGCTGACGTCCGGCGGGATGACGTGAGCGTCGTGCCCGTCAAGGCCGGGGACGGGGCGCTGCGGCTGGCCCAGGCCGAAGCCCAGGACGCGGGGGATGCCGGCGCGCCGCTGCCCAGCAGCCGGGAGGAGCTTTTCGGGCTCGCCCCGGGGAAAGAGGAAGCTTCCCCCACGGTCAAGTGGGGCGGCTTCCTCGACTCCACCC
>NZ_JBQACR010000330.1:0-277 GCF_051905455.1 Pelomicrobium sp. G1 | reverse complement strand
GGTGGAAAACGTGCCGTAGACCCAGCTCCCCGCCACCACCGGCGGCAGCGGCGGCGCCGCCTTCGTCCTCGCCAGGATGTCCAGGTAGGTGGTGGTAGAGATGCAGGGGTGGCGCTCGAGCAGCCCGTACAGATCTTCGAGGAAGAAGTAGCAGTTGTAAGGGTAGTACTCCCAGGCGTTCTCCCCGTCCAGGATCACGCTTACCAGGGGGTTACCTCCTTCGGGGAAAAGCCGCCGGATGTCCTCCAGCAGGGAGAGGAAGTCGTTGGCCGCGTCC
>NZ_JBQACR010000032.1:0-2411 GCF_051905455.1 Pelomicrobium sp. G1 | reverse complement strand
CGAAGGATTCCCCAGAGGGCAGCCGCATGAGAACTCGATGCGCATAGTTGTTGGCGCTTGCCCTTGCGCTTACGGGTTGCGCTGGCGGCAGCCGCTACTGGAAAGAGGAGGTGGTGCTGCCGGATGGGCGCACCTTGATTGTGGAGCGCGCCCACAGGCTCGGTAGCCCGTTCGACGGCGAACTCTCCGACCTCAATAAGCCGCCGCTGGCGATCGGTTTTACGATTGACATCCCGCTACCGCAGGGCGGCAAGGCCCGCTGGATAGGCGACCGCAGCCTGCTTCCGCTGGCCGTTGGCCTCAAGGATGGGACGGCTTATCTGGTAGCGAGTCCGAGAACCTGTCCGGATTACGATCGCTGGGGCCGCCCTGTTCCGCCGTACGTGTTCTTCAAATACGAGCACGGAGCATGGCAACGCATTCCGGTGAGCGAGTTTCCGGAGGAAATCAATCAGGCCAATCTGATGATCAGCACCGACAGCCTGCAGTCGGTGAGAGAGATCGAGCACGGTCTTGTAGCGGCGGAGACGATCCGAAGAAGGAACAGGGACACGGGCCATTCCTTGATGAACATCTATCGGTCAGGGACAGCGGGATTTGGAGCTTGCTTACACAGATTGCAACAACGGGATTAACGGGGAGGAAGAATCGTGGCAACCATTCTTGACTATGCGTTGATGGCGGGCAGCGCCTATCAAAGAAACCGGCACGAGCAAAATTGGATTCCGGCGCCGACGGGATGGGACGAACTTGGGAATGGCATAGGCTACGAATATGATCCCTCTTCCGGCTATGAGGCGGTTGCCTATCGCAAGGGCAACGAGATCGTCATTGCCTTTGCCGGCACGGACGAGCCGAAGGACTGGGCGGCGAATCTGGCGTTGGCTGGGGCGTTCTGGACGCCCGAGCAGCTCTACAAAGCGGCGGAGTTCTACGCCCGCATCCGGCAGGCGCACCCCGAGGCCGCCATCAGTTTTACCGGCCACAGCCTGGGCGGAGGTCTCGCGGCGCTGATGGGAGTATTTTTCGATCGACCGGCGGTCACCTTCGATCCAGCGCCGTTTCGGGCGAGCGCGAACAACGACGCACGGCAGGCGCTGCGAGACCACCTCGCCGGGACCATCAATCCCGCCACGGGGGCGTCGCTTCTCAGCGACGAGCTGTCCGCGGCGCTGGATACCTTCCACAGCGGCCAGCCGGCGAACGGGACGGGGGCGAGCGCGGAACCGGGCATTCGGGGTGAGGAGGCCATCACCCGGGTTGTGGTGCAGAACGAGGTGCTGTGGAAGAACTTCTCCGGATCGACCTTGGGGGCGAACCCGCCGCAGATACTGGAACACGGCGCGCCGGGGTTTGACCCGACGGCGCTGCACTCGATCGGCCTGCTGATTGCGCTCCAGGATGAAGCTTTCAGGGCGGCGACCATCGACCTGCCTAACCTGGTTGCGCTTATTTTTGACCAGAGCCTATTCAATACTCGACCCGCCGGCGCCGAACGCACCATGATCGACCACCTGGTCCGCCACCAATTCGGCGTTCCGGGCGAATTCGCCGGCACGGGGATGCTCACCCATTTCGCCGCGGACATGCAAAAAATCGCCGCGGCCGGCCCCCAGGCGAGAGGTGATGAGTCTCTCAACAAAGCGCTCATCGCCTTCGGCCTCCAGGCCTATCACAACCAGGACCAGGGCTTTACCCGGGAGCTGTTCGAATCCGTCGACGGCGGGCTGCGCTTCGACATCGCCGCGGTCGCCCCTGACCTTGGCAGCAACAAGGGCTACCTGTCTTTCCTCCAGTCCTACCTGTGGGCGACCCGTCTCGGCGGCGATGAGGCGAGGCTTGCCTACGGCGGCAAGCTGGCCGGGACAGCGCAATGGTTCATCGCCGGCGGCAGCATGAGCGCCACGGCGAAAGATCGCTCTGCCTTTATGCTGGGCGGCGACTCCGGCAACACCCTTGCGGGAGGTATGGGGGATGACCTGCTCGTGGGCGGGGCGAGCCTGGACAATCTCTCGGGTGGTGGCGGCGAAGATGCACTTCTTGGCGGCGCGGGGGAGGACACCCTGGTGGGGCAAGGCGGCAGCGACGGGGATACGGCGCGCATCGGACGCGACTGGGCGGTCGAACGGCGGACATGGCGCGACGGCATGGTTGCCGGCAGTTATCTCATATGTCATATTGCTGCGGCATGCCGATGTCGATATCCTGATGGCATGCGTTTGCGGACTGGCGAGCAAGCGGGCAACGATGCATGGAGACTTGCCGCATGAAATCCCTTCCTTCCTTTATCGCGTTTCTGCCGATCGTTGCCGGCTGCGCCACGCCCTCCCAGATGGCGCTCGATGCGGAGGTCAGGAGGCTCTGCGCCATCGACGGCGGCATCCGGGTCTATGAGCAGGTGAAGCTGCCGG
>NZ_JBQACR010000329.1:0-278 GCF_051905455.1 Pelomicrobium sp. G1 | reverse complement strand
ATACAGCCGAGCCCGTTCAAACTACTCGAGGCGTCCAACCGTCCATTCCGCTACATCAGCATCCCGCCGTCGGTCATCGAGGAATACAACAAGAAGACCGGCGCGAACTTTCACATTCGGCGTTATCCGCCTAACACTCTTCCCAACCAGCCGGAAGAAGTGACGACCTTCGGCAACTATCTGCTGTTGACCGCCCACAAGTCGTTTCCGGAAGACCTGGCCTATGAGCTCACCAAGCTGTGGGTGAAGATGGGTCCCGTGGTTGCGCAGTACAACGC
>NZ_JBQACR010000328.1:0-278 GCF_051905455.1 Pelomicrobium sp. G1 | reverse complement strand
CGGATGTCCCGCCCATGGGATTTTCCCGCGGTGACGTATCAGCCTTCCTCGTTCAGGTCAGCAGCACCGCCAACGCCAACGCCGTGCGTTTCGTCCTCAGCCGGAATCCAGTGGTCAAGGTGATCACGGCCGGCAATATCGTCACCTCTGTGCGCCAAAACCTGGCTGCTTTATTCGCTGGCACGCTCATTCTGAGCGCCGTCCTGATCGTCGGCAATGCCCTCATGATCAGCGCTGTCTTTTCTTCTATCGTCAATGAGCGCAGGAGAGAGCTGGGC
>NZ_JBQACR010000327.1:0-278 GCF_051905455.1 Pelomicrobium sp. G1 | reverse complement strand
ATTCGAGACCGAATTTCTCCCACATCTCGTCCAACCACTGTGGAATGAGGCCGGGCGGGACCACGATCAGGATGCGCCGGCCGACCCCGCGGGCGATGAGCTCCAGCAGGCAGATGCCGGCCTCGATGCTCTTGCCGAGACCGACATCGTCTGCGATCAGAAGTCCGCGTCGCGGTCCGGCGAGCAACCGAGCTAGGGGGGCGAACTGGTAGGGTTCCGGAGAAATACGCCCCGCGACAAAGGCCGCGTAACGCCCTTCCGGCGGTGTTTGCATGCGC
>NZ_JBQACR010000326.1:0-278 GCF_051905455.1 Pelomicrobium sp. G1 | reverse complement strand
GTCCCATTCGCTGCTATCCTTGACCATCGCCACCTCACCCTGCAACTTGTGCCCATGCAGCTTGTACGACGTCCGTTCCCCCGGAAGGGCTTCCTGATCTTCGCCAGCCTGGTCGCGCTATGGACCGCCGACCGGGCGCTGGCTGAACCCCCGGCGTCCGCGCCGGAGCGGGGCGGATTTTCTCGGGGCGTCTTGTGGAATGTGGAAGCGAAGGGGGTGGCGCCGAGTTACCTGTTCGGCACCCTCCACCTGGACGACGATCGGGTGCTGGCGCTCCC
>NZ_JBQACR010000325.1:0-278 GCF_051905455.1 Pelomicrobium sp. G1 | reverse complement strand
CGTTGCGTAAGGTCGAAGCGAGCCCCCGGGATCCCTTGACCCGCTTGGCTCTGGATTACCTGGGAAAGGCTCAGGACCGGAGCCTTCCCGCCATGCTGGAGGCGGCCCTGTACCGGCGTTACTCCGCGAGCCCCCACGAGACCTTCTTCACCGGATGAGGGCTCCACCGCTTCGAGAACTTCCGACCCGAGGATGACGTTCGGGTGGTAAGCGTGGGAGAGGCGTGTCGCGACTCCATCAACCTGCCCTGCGTGCGCCTGATGCGGGACATCGTGCAC
>NZ_JBQACR010000324.1:0-278 GCF_051905455.1 Pelomicrobium sp. G1 | reverse complement strand
CCACGTTGCGGCCCTTGGGCCCCAGCGTGACCTTGACGGCATCGGCGAGAATGTTCACGCCAGCGACAATGCGATGGCGAGCGGCTTCATGAAACTTGACTTCTTTGGCTGCCATGTTGTGCGAACTCCTCTGATGATTGGGACGATTAACCGTTCTCGATGATGCCCATGATGTCCTCCTCGCGCATCACGAGGAGCTCCTCGCCTTCCACCTTCACGGTCTGGCCCGAATACTTGCCGAAGAGCACCCGGTCGCCCACCTTGACCTCCAGGGGGCG
>NZ_JBQACR010000323.1:0-278 GCF_051905455.1 Pelomicrobium sp. G1 | reverse complement strand
GACTGGTACAACGCCACCTATCTCATCGCCTGGGGCTCCAACGTGCCCCAGACTCGCACCCCAGACGCCCACTTCTTTACCGAGGTGCGCTACAAGGGCGCGAAGACCGTGGCGGTGACCCCCGACTATTCCGAGGTGGCGAAGCTCTGCGACCTGTGGCTGCCGGCAAAGCAGGGTACGGACGCCGCCCTCGGCCTGGCCATGGGGCACGTGATCCTCAAGGAGTTTCACCTCTCGGGCAAGAGCGAATACTTCCGCGACTACGCCCGGCGTTACAC
>NZ_JBQACR010000322.1:0-278 GCF_051905455.1 Pelomicrobium sp. G1 | reverse complement strand
GATCGAGGCGCTGAAGACCCAGTATCCCGGGCGCTACCGGGCGCTGCTCGAGGCCGGCAACGCCCATCCGCCCATGGGCCTGCGGGTGAACCTGCGGCGCACGACCCTGGAGGGGTACCTGGCGCTGCTCGCGGAGGCGGGGCTCGAAGCCCGCCCGGTGCCGCCCGCGGGAGCGCTTCTGGAGCGGCCGGTGCCGGTGGAGCGGCTTCCGCGCTTTGCCGAAGGCTGGGTGTCGGTGCAGGACCTGGGAGCCCAGCTCGCGCCCGCTTTCCTGGACC
>NZ_JBQACR010000321.1:0-279 GCF_051905455.1 Pelomicrobium sp. G1 | reverse complement strand
ACCCAACAGTCAGCAAAAGTGCCTTGGGACGGGTATGCCGCCTTGGTAACCAATTCCAAGGGGTCCTGGACGCTAAAACTGGTCTGGTCGATAAGAAGTGATTGTTTGCGGTTGCTGCACTGCCAGCCAATCCCGTCGCTGTCATTCTGTGGCGGCAAAACACATCGATATGTTTGAAGTAGACTGTCCTTTCCTGATTAAAGAGGCCTACCGTTGGCCGCTAAAGGTTTCATTTGCCGCTCGTTCTCAAAGAAAGACGACCAACTGCAAACCTTATCA
>NZ_JBQACR010000320.1:0-279 GCF_051905455.1 Pelomicrobium sp. G1 | reverse complement strand
ACCTGCCGCTGCCCGGGGCTGCGGACGTTCGCGGCGTTCCTCTCCGCCCATCCCAGCGTCATGGCAGCGAACGCAACTACCCTGTGGATCGACAGGGAGGGCCGATTCCTGAGGACGAAGAGGGAAGCAGGCTTCAAACGGTTCGTGTTGCTGCACGACCACCACTGCGTTCCGCAGCCGTCCATGGCCTACCTCCTCTGGACAGGCGTGGGGTTCCTGCTCGGGTTGAGCCTGCGAGCGCAGGCGCTTGCGGCGCCGCACTGTCCGGAGGCGGGGTAG
>NZ_JBQACR010000031.1:0-3937 GCF_051905455.1 Pelomicrobium sp. G1 | reverse complement strand
GCCCCCTGTCCCCCGTCCATCTCGTCCTCGCCCGGGCCGCCAAGAAGGGTGGTGCCGTAGAGCAGCGTGTCGTTGCCAGGACCGCCATAAACAATCCTTCCTCCCTCGAGCCGGTCGTCACCGCTCCCGCCGTACACGAAGTCCTGACGGCCCGCGTAGACCACGTCGTTGCCCGCCCCCGCGTCGATCAAGGAGATCTCATCCCATCTGCCATGAATCTCGTTATCGCTCGGGCCGGCGACGATCTCCTCGAGGGTCCAGCTCCGCTCGTGCTGGCGCTCCACTTTGACGATGAGCGGCGCGGGGTTCCAGGTCAGCGGCACATAGGTATCCACGTTCGGTGGGGCATCGCTTGGGGTATAGCCCAAGAGGGTATAGGTGCGATAGCCGTATTCGTCCGTGCCGCTGTCGCGGTAAAAGGTCTTCAGTTCGTTCGTCAGCGGATCGACATCCATATAGGTGTGACTCCAGGACCCGCCATAGACGGGACCTCGGTCACTTCGATCCCATCGGAGGGCAAGGGCTACCCGCTCGTCCAGATCGGTTTCCACCCGTTCGGGTGACGGGGCACTGCGGATAATCACCGCTTCATCGGACGCTTGGCGGGAAAAAACGAACTTCTCAACATAGCGATAGAAGTGATCGAGATTGAAGAGGCCGCCAAATCCGTTCAAAGCGCTGGAGAATCGACGAGTCTCTGAAGTCGTCCCCGCCAGCGTGCCGGCGTAATAGGTCCTTTGGGTCCAACGGAAACTGTAGGCCAGGCTGACCGTCTCGGGGATGTATTCCATCGCCCCGTCGCCCCGCGGTCGATAGCCCAGGCGCCTCAAATGCGCTTCGTGCTGGGCCCGGGCGCCGGCAATGTAGTCTTCCCACGCCCGCGCCACCTCGTCGCCCTCATGGGGATCGGGGCGAAGGAGCAGCTCCGCCACCGTCTTGGTTTGCCCATCCGCGAGCCGCACCTGCCAGCGCTGATCCTGGGCAAAGTAGTCGTTTAGGAGCACGCCTTCTTCGCTCCCGCGCAGGGTCACGAAGAGATCAGCGTTCTGCTGGCGCAGCCCCAAGTGGTCAAAGCCGAGTCCTTCGGCCAGTCGCAAAGTGTTAACTTCGGCAGAGGCATCGACCACCCTGTCCCGGCCCATGCCAAAACCCACGAGGTAGGTATCCGCGCCGGCACCCCCTTCCAACCGGTCCTCGCCTGCACCGCCATCCAGGACATCGTCTCCGTCCCTCCCGAGAAGCGTGTCTTGTGCCGGCGTGCCCTGCAGACGGTCGTTGCCCTCGCTGCCCACGATCGGCGCAACCGGCAGGGATTCCAGGTCGGAGAGCCGAAGCTCTGTCCCGTCCCCGAAAACGATGCGCTCGATCCGATTGCGGGGCTCGTTGTACCAGCCCTCGACCGTCACCGCGTCCCCGGTGCCCTGGATTTCGACGACCAGGTCGCCGTTCGCCCGGCGGGCGACGGTTGCATGCTGCGGCAGAATGTCGGGGGCGAGTTGCAGGGTGTCGACAGAAGCGGCGTTGCCCTCCTCGAGAATCACATCCCGTCCGTCGCCGCGCTTGAAGAGGTAGGTATCGCTGCCTTCGCCCCCACGCAAGAAGTCCTCGCCCTTGCCGCCCCACAGGAAGTCATCTCCCGCCTCGCCCTCCAGGTGGTCGGTGCCAGCGCCCCCGTGAAGGGTGTCGTTGCCGCTGCTTCCATAAAGGTAGTCGTTTCCTCCCCATCCGACCAGCAGATCGTCGGTCTCTTGCCCCACGAGGTTTTGGGGCGCGCGGTAGGCAAAATCCAGCACCTCCTCAGGGCTGGTGAAGGCGCTGCCGTCGGCGAACTCGATGCCCTGCAATAGCCCCGGCCTGTCCTTCGGGAAGCTGTAAACTTCCCGACCCTGGACAGTGAGCACATAGGCGGGACCGCGATCATCAAAGCGGGTTTGGAGCACGAGGTCATCGGCCGAGACGCCGGCAGCAAAACGGATCAGGTTCTCCCCCTCTTCATCGAAGACGGTATCGGAAGCGTCCACGACGTAGGTGTCGTTGCCCGCCCCGCCCGCGAGATAATCGGACCCTTCACCCCCGTCGAGGAGATCATCGCCCGCGCCTCCCTCGAGCTGGTCGGTGCTCTCGCCTCCATAAAGCCGGTCATCCCCCGCATCGCCAAAGAGGCGATCCGCCTCTTCGCCGCCGGCGAGGAGGTCGTGGCCTTCGTCGCCTGCGAGCTGGTCTGCGCCTTCGCCTCCGAAGAGCTCGTCATCGCCCGCGCCTCCGGCGAGGAGGTCGTCGCCCTGCTCCCCGTCCAAATGATCCTTGCCCCCATCGCCCTGCAGGTCATCCTGGCCCGTACCGCCGAAGAGCAGATCGTCTCCTTCGCCGCCGGAGAGCAGGTCGGCTCCGTCCTGACCGGAGAGCGTGTCCGCCCCCGCCTCGCCCAGCAACGCATCGTCACCGGCGCCACCGAAGAGAAGATCGTCCCCGCCGTAACCCCGGAGATAGTCGTTGCCGTCCCCGCCATCGAGAGAATCGCCCTTCTGGTAGGCCTCGGGCACGTCGTCCCCATCCCCGAAGAGCCGATCTGAACCCTCACCCCCAACGAGCACATCCGCCTCACCGCCGCCGATCAGGAGGTCATCGCCCGCGCCCCCGTCGAGGAAATCCCGCCCCGCCTCGGCGGGGTCGACGAGCTTCGGTCCGTCGCCGTGGAGCAGGTCGGCTGCGTCCCCGCCAAAGAGAAGGTCATGGCCTTCATCACCCGTCATGACATCGTTCCCGGCCTCCCCGTGGAGCAGGTCATCGCCCAGCATCCCGACCACGATATCGTTCCCAGCCCCCGCGTAGACCACGTCGGCCGCCCCCACGTCGCGCGCATTGGCGAAAGCCGCCACCGGGGAGAACAGGGGATTGAGGGGGTCGCCGCGATCGACGCTCCAGTCGAAAGCCACCGCGCCGAGGAAGCGTTCTGGAATCTCGCCCCCATCATAGAAACCGCTGCGGGTGGGAAGGAAGTTGTCGTCGCCATCGATCACGTCATCGCCCCCGCCGCCCACCAGCAGATCCCGCCCGCCGCCCCCCATGAGCACGTCATCGCGATGGCCGCCGACGAGAAGATCGTCGCCCAAGCCCCCGCTCAGCCAGTCGCCCCGGCCCTCGATGCGGGCGGCGTTTTGGGATTGGGCGAGAAAGTCCACCAGCTCCACCCGATCGGCCCCGTAGAGCTCGTCGTTGCCGTTGCTGCCCGCCAGCACGTCCGAGCCTTCGTTGCCTTCGATGCGATCGTCGGCAAGGCTCTTAGGGTTGACCACGTCGTCGCCCACCCCCGCCTTCCAGTGGTAGCCGACGGTAGCGTCCGGCACGCCCGCAAGATAGTCGTGCGGGGCTGCCAGGTCCTGGTCGCCGGCGATGACGGTCTCCGAGGGCTGCGCCCCTTCCCTCAAGTGAATTCCCAGCGCCCCCTCCTCGTAATCTTCGATCACCACCGAGGCGCCGCCGGAGAGGGTAATGGTGAGCGGGGAGTTGCGCGTCGCGGTGATCCCCGCATCGGCCAGGAAGACGTACTGCGTCCCTTGCTTCACGAACGTACCGGCGATCACCCGTCCCGCCCCATCCTTCACCACCCCCTGGCCGTCGGCGTCGAAAATCGCATCGCGCCCCGAACCCACCACATAAGTGTCAAAGCCCGCACCCCCTTCCAGCCGGTCCTCGCCCGCGCCCCCCACCAGGGTGTCCTCCCCCGCGCCGCCCTGAAGGGTATCCGCGCCGGCGTTGCCCTCGAGATAATCCCGGCCGCCGGCCCCGTCGAGGCTGTCCTCGCCCCCGCCGCCGTACAGATGGTCTTCCATGGCCCCGCCGCTGAAGCGGTTGTCGCGGCTATCGCCGAAGAAGTAGCGCTGTACGTTGGGAAAGGGACTCTCAGGCGCAAAGCCCTGGGCAATCTTGTCGCCGG
>NZ_JBQACR010000319.1:0-279 GCF_051905455.1 Pelomicrobium sp. G1 | reverse complement strand
ATCCAGCCTGGGATCGGGCCGGCTTCTGGACTTCCGCCCTGTGCCTGTTCCACTGCCTGGCCACGCCCTTAGTGATGGCCCTCATGCCGGTAGCGGGCAGCGAGTTATGGACTGGGGAATGGGTCCATCGAGCGCTCGGCGGGGTGCTCGTGCTCCTGGCGGCGGGGGCATTCGTGCCTGGATTCCTGCGCCACCGGCGGCACTTCGTGCCGGCGCTAGGAACGAGCGGCTTGGCAGTGGTGCTCTTTGCCGCCTGGATCGGGGAGGCGAGTCTCGGAG
>NZ_JBQACR010000318.1:0-279 GCF_051905455.1 Pelomicrobium sp. G1 | reverse complement strand
CGCTTAGCGACCGCTACTGTATCGTTAAAGTCAGAGCCAGGAAGAAAAGTCACGTAGACGGTAGTATTAGGTCTCAGGTATTCACGAAAGTCGCTAATCTTGGCTGCCGACCCTGGCGTCGTCTCGATGGTGAATCCGGTCATGAAATCGATGATCTGCTGGTGCAGATCGACCTGTCGGGCAATTGCCCCGGGTCCTCCCATGCTCATCCCCTCAGTCTTTTCCAAGAACATCGTCTACGCTCCATGTTATTGAGTAACAGACTGAATCATCGCAGAA
>NZ_JBQACR010000317.1:0-279 GCF_051905455.1 Pelomicrobium sp. G1 | reverse complement strand
AAAACAAACCGTAGAAAAAAAAGTGCAAAAAAAACTACCAGGAATCCCCCAAGGGCCGCTGCCTCGGTGGGGGCCGCCCAGCCGAGCATAATGGAGCCCAGCACGGCGAAGATCATGAGGAGGGGCGGCACCAGCGCGTGCAGGGTGATCTTGAGTTTCAGTCCGAAGGGAGGGTCGTCCGGCGCTGGCGGGATGCGGGGACCGAAGTCCGGTCGCACCAGGCAGAGGACGAGGATGAACAACAGGTACAGGCCGGCCATGATGAGCCCAGGAAAGATC
>NZ_JBQACR010000316.1:0-280 GCF_051905455.1 Pelomicrobium sp. G1 | reverse complement strand
ACCGGCGCTCCCTTGGGCTGCGAGGACGGTTCCACCCTGGCCTTTGCCACGAAGACGGGTCCTTGCTCGGAGCGCGCCATGAGCGAGTTCTCCGATACGGCGTGCGTCGCGGGCCGACAGTTCAGAACCAGCGAACTCGACGAACGTTGTTGCCGTCGGCGCCTTGGCCGCCATAGCTTGCAAGGACAGGGCTGAGTTCCACATCTTGAATCGCCGTACGTCGAGGACGCCCGACGGATTGATGACAATATTGGTTGCTCCCAGATCCTGGCACCATACC
>NZ_JBQACR010000315.1:0-280 GCF_051905455.1 Pelomicrobium sp. G1 | reverse complement strand
AAGGAGAAGAGAAGAGAAGAGAACAGGAGACGACGGTAGACCGGGGAGAGAGGGCCAGATCTTGACTGAGCTCGCAGTTGCCATTTCATATCCTGCAGATGCTCTCCTCAAGCAGGGCGTGCCGCGCGGGCCTGTGCACCTACCACAATGGCTTCCTCCCAGTCAAGAAGGAAGGACCGGGTCACCAATGAAGCAAAAGCTCGTGAAAGTGGAATGAATCTCTGAATAACACCATGGTATGCTGGAGAGACCCCTCATCATCCACTACAAAGTCTTAAGA
>NZ_JBQACR010000314.1:0-280 GCF_051905455.1 Pelomicrobium sp. G1 | reverse complement strand
GGTGAGCCGGGGGCGAGCCGGGCGGAGACACCGAAGTTGCGCGGCACGCCACCGATCAGAAACCCGGGCTTGAGCCCCGCGTACTCCAGAATCCAGGCCAGCATGGAAGCGGTGGTGGTCTTGCCGTGGGTGCCGGCGCAGGCGAGCACCCAGCGGCCCAGGAGCACCGTTTCCGCGAGCCACTGGGGGCCGGAGGTGTAGGGGAGGCCCCGGTTCAGCACTTCCTCCACCAGGGGATTGCCACGGGACACCACGTTGCCCACCACGAAGACGTCGGGAC
>NZ_JBQACR010000313.1:0-280 GCF_051905455.1 Pelomicrobium sp. G1 | reverse complement strand
GCTCCACCCGGGCCCGGGCCAGCTCCTCGCTCAAGGCGGTGAGCTGGCTCACGTAGTCCCGGTCGCCGCCCGCGCCCAGCCCCATGTACTTAAGGCGAAACTCCTTGAGCCGGTTCTCGGCCTCCTGCAGGCGCTTTTCGTAGATCGCGACCTGTTCGTTGATGAACTTCTCCGCCTGCTCCGCGTCGCTGCGCTTGTTCCCTAGGCTGGATTCCAGGAAGATGGAAAGGAGCACCTGGACTACCCGCTTGGCCTGCTCCGGGTTGGTGTCCCGGTAGGA
>NZ_JBQACR010000312.1:0-280 GCF_051905455.1 Pelomicrobium sp. G1 | reverse complement strand
CGCCGGGAAGGGTCGGCCCCCACGATGAAAAGCTTCAATCCCGGCCGACGGGCCTTGAGTCGCGGCCATACCCGCTCGCAGAAATTGAACATGCATTCCTGATTCGGGTAGTAGTCCATGCGCCCCACGAAGCACAGCATGTCCCGATCGTAAGACTCTCGGGCGGGTGTGAAAAATTCCGCGTCCACCCCATTGGGGAACCAATCGGTGGCCACCTGCACGCCGTAACCCACCAGGGTCTCCCACTCGGCCCGGGTGGTGGCGGTGCACAGGTCGAACT
>NZ_JBQACR010000311.1:0-280 GCF_051905455.1 Pelomicrobium sp. G1 | reverse complement strand
GCTAAGGAATTGGGTGCAAGTGGAGTTATGAAGATCCGGCGATCCAACCATCTGGTTCTGGGATGCACCTTATTGGAGACCCCTGGCTTCACTGCCAGCACCGGTGCAGCCGGTTCAGGGGTTTGATCGTGGCTGAAGGCTTAGTGACACCCCATATTGCGGTACATGGGGGTAAAGAGATTAGCGAAGGACGAGATCCTCATAAAGCTATGTTAGTCCCCGAGCCAAGGTCCACATGATTCGCGATCCAGGGCCTTGGGACTCTCGCGATCCTCACAGC
>NZ_JBQACR010000310.1:0-281 GCF_051905455.1 Pelomicrobium sp. G1 | reverse complement strand
GTGTTCGCAGTGAGCTCCGGATCGAGCTACTGCGTGAAGCGTTTTCCACGAATATGCAGCTCGCATTCCTGGCGCACTTGCGAATGGACGTCGCGGTCACCCAGCCCAAGGCGTTCTGCATTCTGAAGGGCATCACACCATAGGACGCGCAAGCGGTGGCGGGCGAGACAGGCCGGCCATAGCCCGCCACCGTGTTCCCGCACACCCATGGCCGGCTACGTGGCCCGGTTCCACGGGTGGTGCCCCTCACGACGCTACGGCGACACGGGGCGATTCCGAAC
>NZ_JBQACR010000309.1:0-281 GCF_051905455.1 Pelomicrobium sp. G1 | reverse complement strand
GCAGGTTCTGCAGGGAGCTTTGCGTGCCTTCGATCTGGCTCGAGAGCACGGCTTCCTTGCGCACGTACATGAATACGAAAAGGTCCGGGTTGGGCAGCGTGAGCACGGCGCCGTCCAGCCTTCCCAAAGCGTAGTCGGCTTCGGACAGCCGCTCGCGTAAGAACCCGGAAAGGTCCAGCGGCGGGTCGGGCGGCAGGGGTGCGGGGACGAAGGCGCGGTAGCCGCCCGCCTGCTGGACATACCGGCCTGCACGAAAGCGCTTGTTATCGGCTGCGTTCACC
>NZ_JBQACR010000308.1:0-282 GCF_051905455.1 Pelomicrobium sp. G1 | reverse complement strand
GTTCGACGACACCCTTGCTGCCGCCCGTTACAGCGGCGGGGCCGGTAGCCTCGTCGTGGGCTTGAGGCGGCCGCCGGCGGAGGAAGCGATCGAGGCCATCCCCGGCGTCGCCCGCGCCGAACGCCTGCCCTCGGGGGAGTTTCGCGTGCACTGCGCGCCGCAAGAGGATCCCACCGACGCGCTGGTGCAGGAGTCGGTGCACCGGGGCTGGGGCCTTTATCACCTGGCGCCGTGGCCCGCCACCCTGGAGGAAGTGTTCACCCAGCTCACGGCGGGCGACGA
>NZ_JBQACR010000307.1:0-283 GCF_051905455.1 Pelomicrobium sp. G1 | reverse complement strand
AAAATAACCTGTGCCGAGGATCTGCACGACATTGGCCGCAACTCCGGCCCAGGCGAGGCTCAGGTAGCTGAAGCCCTGCCATGCGAGCGCGATCGCCGTCACCGCTTGCGTGAGCGCTGCGGCGGTCTGAATGACAAATATAGCGGAAAATTTCATTTCCCGAGTAAGAACGGCGTAAGCGGGAAACGCCAGAGGCAGAAGCAAGAAATTCAAGGTCAGTATCGCTAGCACCGCTCGCAATCCGGGCTCGTCGTAGTATTCGGCCAAGGGCCAGCGTGATAGA
>NZ_JBQACR010000306.1:0-283 GCF_051905455.1 Pelomicrobium sp. G1 | reverse complement strand
GGGGGAAGGTGTCGATAAGCGGCACGAAACGCCCCCGCCCCCGGCAGGGGCACCCGAGCGGTGCGCCGAAGCGCATCCTACAAGCCCGATCAATGCGGCAGCGCCGGGGCGAACCGTCGAGGACCTCGAGGGGCGCGAGACGGTCCAAAATGGCGCCCCCGCGCCCCCCGGGGTCCTTCCCGACTGGGACCCCCGCGTCTACGCCGTGAGCCCCGGGAGCCGGGCGTTCCTCGCCGCGCTAGAGGCGTGGGCCCGGCTCGATCCCGCCCGAGTCGCGACCGTG
>NZ_JBQACR010000305.1:0-284 GCF_051905455.1 Pelomicrobium sp. G1 | reverse complement strand
TGGCCGACGCCCTCCTCGGGGCCGCGGGCCTGGGGGACATCGGGCGCCTCTATCCGGACAGTTACCCGGCCTACCGGGGCGCCGACAGCCGGGCTTTGTTGCGGGACGTGGCCCGGCGGCTCGCCGCCGCGGGCTTCCGGGTGGTCAACGTGGATGCCACCATCATTGCCCAGGCCCCCAGGATGGCGCCCCACATGGCGCAGATGGTGGCCAACATCGCCCACGATCTGGGGATCCCGGCGGATTGGGTCAACGTGAAGGCCAAGACCACCGAGGGGCTGGGT
>NZ_JBQACR010000304.1:0-284 GCF_051905455.1 Pelomicrobium sp. G1 | reverse complement strand
GGGTAAGCCGCTCCCGGAGTAGCCGCGCTTTGGACGAGGCCGGAGAGCTGTTGAAGCCGTGGATATAGCAGATGGCCGTCATTCGGGGTCCGTTTTCGTGTTATAAACTAAGCAACCGCTTGCACTCATCCGGTGCGGGCGGTCAAAAATAGTGCGGCGCGGTGCGATGGCACGCCGGGCAACTCAGCGGCGTCGGCGCGTTGTCCCTCTGCGCTGCACGAATAATACAACGAGCGGCGCCAGGATTTTCGTTTGCCGATCCCGTGGCACGGAACCTGCAAACC
>NZ_JBQACR010000303.1:0-285 GCF_051905455.1 Pelomicrobium sp. G1 | reverse complement strand
CTCGGGTCCCCTGTAGCGCAGACTTGGATCGTAGGGCGCGGCCGCCTGCTTGAGGTAATTTTGGAATAGCCCGAGCTGGATCGCGCGCTCGATGAGGTAGATCATCTTGCCCGCGCGGAATCGGCTGACGGGATGGCCGGGAGCGTAAAGCTGTTGCACCACCCAAGCGAGGACGGCGGCCTGCTTGAATTCGGGCGACGCTGTCCGTGAGTCGTGCGTGCGAGCGATAGCGGGCTGAGCCTGACGAACGGAATCGGCAGTTGCGGGTCGGGCGGCAGACGAGGA
>NZ_JBQACR010000302.1:0-285 GCF_051905455.1 Pelomicrobium sp. G1 | reverse complement strand
TTGTCGATCAGCGTCCGATTCCCGATCCAGTGATCGGCGTACCGATGGGCGCACACCACGTACAGGATCCCGCCCGGAAGCGTGACGCCGTTTTCTGGACCGAGGCGCGTGTTCATCGGTCGCGGCGTCCGCCGGTCGTGCAGGACCGTCGCGCGGGTCGGGTCCAGGGAATCGACCATCAGCGCCCGCTGCTTGTACCAGGCAAAGGATCGACCTACCACGGTGACCGGCCGGTCGGGCAGGACGCACAGGATCGCGTGCCGGTGCTCGCCGCGGATGCTGAAG
>NZ_JBQACR010000301.1:0-285 GCF_051905455.1 Pelomicrobium sp. G1 | reverse complement strand
AGGAGGCGCTCGCCCTGGTGCGCCACGAGCGCACCTTCCGGGAGGTGGTCGTCGAGCACCACAAGGACCCGGCGGCGGTGGTGCGCGCAAATCCCCGAGAACTGCTGCAGGTGTTCTTCAACATCCTGGCCAACGCCGTGCAGGCCATGGAGGGGCGCGGGCGCATCCTCATCACCACCCGGCGGCCAGGGGGCGGGCAGGTGGAGATCATGATCCAGGACGACGGGCCCGGCATCCGTCCCGAGCACCTTCCGAAGCTGTTCGACCCCTTCTTCAGCACCAAGG
>NZ_JBQACR010000300.1:0-285 GCF_051905455.1 Pelomicrobium sp. G1 | reverse complement strand
CCCATGTCCACCCCCTAGTCACCACCAGCGCCTGCCGGCGGGCCCGCGCCGAGATTGGCCTGGCCGAGGGCCGCGCCGCAAAAGCGGCACCGTTGCGCCTCCGCCCGCACCAGCTCAGCGCACTGTGGGCACCGTCTGTACCGTCCCGAGCTTAGCTGGCGCCTCTCGATCGTATCCTGGTCTGGCCTCGCCACCGCCGCACCGATTATGCCGATCAGCGGGCTCAGCACCATCGAAAGGAAAAAAAAGCCGACGCCCGAGCGGCCCTTGTTCTCCGCAACCACC
>NZ_JBQACR010000002.1:211092-333928 GCF_051905455.1 Pelomicrobium sp. G1 | reverse complement strand
GGACCGGGCTTGGGCGATGGAAAACGGGTAGACATCGAACGTCGCCCGCCGGGAGCCGCCGTCCCGTTGCGCCCCCTGCCATCCCTCGGGAGATCTTGTGTGAGGCTCCGGGCTACCGTGCGCCCTCTCCCAGGAGAACGACCCGGACTGTCTCGAACAGGATCACGAGGTCGAGCAGAAGGCTGTGGTTTTTCACGTAATAAAGGTCGAACTGCAGCTTCTTGCGGGCATCCTGCACGGAACAACCATAGCAATAGCGGACCTGGGCCCAGCCGGTGATGCCCGGCTTGACGCTGTGCCGCACGCCATAGAACGGAATCTGCTCGGTCAGCTCGGCCACGAAATAGGGCCGCTCGGGCCTCGGGCCCACGAAGCTCATGTCCCCCTTCAAGACGTTGATGAGCTGGGGCAACTCGTCGATGCGGGTCTTGCGGATAAAACGCCCCACCCGCGTCACCCGGTCATCCTTTTCGGACGCCCAACGGGGCTTGCCGTCCGCTTCCGCGTCCTGGCGCATACTGCGGAACTTGAGCAGGTTGAACGTCCTGCCCCCCGCCCCTACCCGTTCCTGCTTGAAGACGATGGGCCGCCCGCTCTCCAGAAAAATGGCGATGGCCGCGAGCACCATGACGGGAGCCGCCACCACGAGGAGCAGGCCCGCCGCGACCAGGTCGAACGCCCGTTTCACCAGGGTGCGGGCAATGCCCTGACGGAAACCGTCCCCATAGATGAGCCAGCTCGCCTTCAGGGATTCGATGTGCACCTCTCCGTTCAGCCGCTCGAAGAAGGTGGGCAGGTCGGTCACCCGAACGCCCCGCAGACGGCAATCGAGCAGTTGCCGCAGGGGCAGCACGCCCCCCCGCCGTTCCCGGGCCGCCACGATCACCTCGTGCACGTTCAGCCGCCGCACCAGTTCCGGCAGGGGCGAAGCATCGCCGACGATCTTCCCTTGGGGCACCGCGGGCTGCGTACCATCCTTGAGCGGATAGAAGCCCACCACCTCGACCGCCGGCTGGGAAAGGGAAGCGAGCGCTCGCTCCACGTTGAGCGCATCGGGGCCGGCGCCGAGCACCAGGATACGGTGGGCGAAAAGCCGGGACCGGTTGTCCTGGGGCATCGCCCCGCGGAGCAGCACCACCGCCCCGAGCCCGAGCAGCATGGCGTAGCCGAGGACGCTCTGGTACAGATCTCCGTGGGGAAGAAGATGGAAGGCGGCATAGGCTACCGGCCAGCCCACCACCAGCATCAAGGCCACGCGGCCGCTCAGCACCTGAAGCCGATTGCCCGTTCGCGTCTGCCGGTACAGCCCCAGGGAGCCGTTGACGGCCACCATCAAGCCGGCAAAGAACAAGGCGGCGGAAAGCATCGTGCCGCCCGAGGGCTTCGCTCCTTGGGCGGCCAGCGCCACCGCCGCCACCATGGCGATGAAAAACAGCCCCGCTTCCGCCGCCAGCTCACAAAAACTGGCCAGTGCCACCCGGTAACTGAAGAACCTGAGCATGGCCCGCCACTCCCGTCGGTTGCCTTCTTGCTTCTTTTCTTGCTTGTTGCTGGTTCTTAAGCCGATTTTTTCGAACCGGTTGTTCCCCCTGGCGTCGGGCCGCACAGGTCGCCCTCGAATCCGTGAGGATGAGTCTCGCCTCCTCGACGGATCGAGGATTAACAGGATCGCTTTCGAGAAATTGAAACCGCCCGGTCATCCCCGGGCGAAGGCGTGCTTACCTGCTTCTTGTCGACTGGCTACAACGGCTGTGCCTCATCCCGATGCCAGTCTATATCATAGACCGGGCCGTGCGTCAGAAAAGTGGAGGGTGTGTTAAGTTTTGTTATGGTTCTGCGAAGGGGGAAGATGATCATTTCTTCATATCGATTCCGCATGATAGCCGCAAGGGGTTGTCCGCGCCAAGAAATCTTCCTCCCGGTCCTCTTCGCTTGTCTACAGTGTCCGCGATGGAATCCTTTTTTTACACGAAGAAAATTCTGGCTCTGATGGTGCTCCCACCCGCGGGGCCCCTGCTGCTCGCTGCGGCGGGGCTGCTGTTCCTGAGGCGCCGGCCAGCGTTGGGGAAAGCGCTGGCGTGGGCCGGCGTGCTCGTCCTCTTCGCTTTGTCCCTGCCGATGGTTTCCTGGAGCCTGGGCCTCCTCTTGCAGGACGACCCCGTCCTGGACTTGCGCCGGGCGACCCAGGCCCAGGCCGTGATCATCATCGGCGGCGGCATCCGGCCGGAGGCCGTGGAGTACGGCGGGGACACCCTGAGCGCCTTGAGTCTCGAGCGCCTCCGTTACGGGGCGCGAATCGCCCGCCTGACCGGCCTTCCCGTGTTGGTGTCCGGCGGCGCCGCCCATCGAGGACCCCCCGAGGCCGAACTCATGAAGGCGGTGCTGGAGGCGGAATACCGCGTGCCGGTGCGCTGGGTGGAAGCCCAGTCCCGCAACACCTACGAAAACGCGGTCCTCTCGGCTTCGCTGCTCCGCCAGGCGAACGTTGGACGGGCCGTTCTGGTGGCCCACGCCTTCGACATGCGCCGGGCCCGGGCCGAGTTCGAAGCGGCGGGGATCGAGGTGATTCCCGCCCCGACGGGGCTCCCCGCCTGGACCGGGGAGACGATTTTCGAATGGCTCCCCAACATGGGCGCGCTGCGGGGAAGCTATTACGCCTTGTACGAGCTTCTTGCCAACGCGGCGCGGTATCTGGGTCTCAACAAATAAAAAAGTTCGATGCGGATTCGCTCTCTGCGTCGGATAGCGGCAATGAGGCCATTCCCACCCAGTCCATGTCGATGCTTTTTACACATTGCAAGGGCTTTCAGATCGGCCCATGGCGTCAATGACTTGGGATTTTTTTTCCTTAACCGGGTCGAACTGCTCCCCCTTTCTCTGAAGGGGCGGAGCGCGTCTCAATCTCGACTGCTGGTGGGAAGGTGTCGACCCAGTTTACGAATTCGGTGCATCCCCCCTTCAAAAAGCGAACATTGTATGGCGAATCAATACCCTACTGCCATGGCGCGGTATATGCTTCTAATGCGTTGAAACCGACTTGGGGGATAAGAACATGAATACTGCAATGGGAAGAGCCCTTCGATTAGGGGTGGTGGCAATGGCGCTTGCCCTTTTCGGCTTTGCGCCCGGATCAGCGCAGGCGGCCGCGTGTACGGTGGATACCGCTTTCAACCCGGACCCGTTTCTCGCGGATGCCACCAGTTGCGGCCTGGGTACCCCCAGCAACGATAGCGCCAGCGCGGTGAATTCCGTCGCCCCGGGAGGCTTCGCTGACTGGGCCCTGATCGACAAAGAGGGAGATGAAAGTCTGCCTTCGACCGCTCTGACCTTCGAGCCGGTGGGCGGCAGCCAAGGCAATTGGTACATTGATTTGGCGGCTGTGCCGTTCAGCCAGCTTCTTATCGTGCTCAAGGACGGGGGCACGGGCGATGAAGTTACCAATCCCGACCCGCCGCCTCCCTCCCTCGGCCAGATTCAGTGGGTGTGGTTCATCCTCGACATGAGCGCCAATTCCTGTGTCGGTTTCACAGGGCTTGTCACGCCCACGATTCCCGCGGGCGCGGACCTGTGCGGCACGTGGTCCATGTGGGGTAATCATAAGGGCAGTTTGAAAAACATTTCCCATATGTCCCTCTACGGCAGGGGAGGCACGCCGCCCCAAGAAATGCCCGAGCCGGGCACCCTGCTCCTGCTGGGCTCCGCGCTCCTGGGACTCGGCGCCGTCCGCCGCTACGCCCGGCGGCGAATCGATTGAAGTTTTTGCCACAATAACAATAAAGCAGAAGCCCGCCTGATCAGCGGGCTTTCTGCTTTTATGCTAGCGCTTTCGCTGCTTTACTGCCGCTTGACGGTGATCGAGGCGCTGCCCGCGTTGCCCGCAGGATCTTCTGCCCGGGCGGTCAGGGTGGAAGTAGAGCTCGACCGGGCCTCCCATCGTCCTTTGCTCTTGGCCTTCCGGGACCCGGTATCCCAAGTGTAGCTCAGGCTGGAGCCGTAGGCCACCGCCACTTCCTTGCCGTCGATGGAGAGGGAGATCTTGGCGACTTTCTTGTCGTCGGTGGCGCTCGCGCTCACGTTCACGGTACCGCTCACCGTGGCCCCGTTGGCGGGGCTGGAGAAGCTGACGGTCGGGGCCACGGTGTCGTTGGCGACGGTGACGGAGACGGTAGCGGAACTCCCTAGGTTGCCGCTCGCGTCCACCGCCTTCGCCTGGAGGGAGGCCTCCCCGTCGGGAAGGGCGGAGGTGTCCCAACCGAAGCGATAGGGCGCCGTCGTCTCCGTGCCCACCAAGCGCCCGTTGGCATAGAGTTCCACCCGGGCGACGCCCCCGTTGTCGCTGGCGCTCACGTCCACCGGCACCAGCCCGCTGACTTTACCGCCAGTGGGGGAGACGATGGCCACGCTCGGCGGCTGGATATCCTTGGCAACCAGGCCCTGGGCAGCCGAGACGGCGGCGGCCGCGTCCACCCGGCCATGACCATAGTAGGGGTCATAGCCCGCCGGTCCCCGATCGAGGGTCGTCTCGAAAAGGGTCCGGTCCAGGCTGGCCGGATCCAGACTGGGGTTGGCCGCCATCATGAGGGCATAGATCCCAGCCGTCACGGGGCTCGAAGCGGAAGTGCCGGAGAAGCCCCCGTAGCCGCCCCCTCGCGTTGTGGTGTAAATGCTCACTCCAGGCGCCGCGACGTCGATGTGCTTGCCCCAACTGGACCAGGAAGTCCGGTTGTCCGAGCTGTCGGTGGCCGAGACGGCGGTGATGGCATCGCTCGCCGGATCCCCCAGCTCGCCCCCTGTGTTGCCGCCCGCCACCACCACGATGCCACCTTTGTTGCGGAAGTACTGGGCCGCCTCCCGCACCGTGCTGCTGGAAGACACGCTCAAGAAGCTGATGTTGGCCACCCGCGCCCCACGGTCGGCCGCCCAGACCAGGGCCTGGGCCATGAGGCTGTAATAACCGTAACCTTGGCTATCGGTCACCCGCAGGGGCATGATGTGTGAGCGCCAACTTACGCCCGCCGCGCCCAAGGCATTGTTGCCCACCGCCGCGGCCGCGCCCGCCACCTTGGTGCCATGCCCATGGACGTCCGAAGTGGTGGCATTGTTGTCGTAAAAGTTCCACCCAGCGACCAGATGGGGGGTAAGGTCCGGGTGGTTGCCGTCCACCCCGGTATCCAGGATGGCGACTGTCACTCCCTCACCGACGGAACGATCCCACGCGGTATTGGCGCCGATCTTCGGGAGATGCCAGGCGCTGCCCAGGGCGGGATCGTTGGTGGTCTGGGCGGGCTCCACCGCCCGATCCAGCTCGGCGAACTTGACGTGGGGATGCCGGGCCAGCATTTGGGCCATCGCCACCTCGCTCGCCTGGACCGGCAATTCGATGATGTGGACGTTGAGCGGACCGAGCTTTGCTTTCGCCCGGGCGCCGAACGGCTTCAGGATTTTCTCGAACTCGCTCATCCCGATCCCCGCCCGCGGCTGTACCAGGAGGCGGCCTTTGACGTAGCGCACCACTTTGCCATCCTGGACCTGGCTCTCGGCCACGACCTCGCCGTGGGCGAGGGGCGCGCTCAGCAGGGCGCCGCAGGAGAGGCCAGCGGCGAGCCAGTACCGCCATTGCGTCCCTCGCCTCCAGGCTGAGGCACGGAGCAGGTCAAAACGGCGAGGTTGAAGATACCGGAGCGGCTGCTGAACTTCCGGAACAGGAATAGCGGGCACCATAACGTTCTCCCCTGGGTAAGCGGCCTGCCGGCTGCAAACAGGGGGGAAGCCAATGGCGGGTCACATGGAACGGGAGAGAGGTTGTCCCTTGGACTGCGCCGACCCGAAGAACGCGCGACGCTCGTACATGCCCCGACCCCTGGCAGTCCCACTGTCTGAGGCCAGTGCCGCCAGACTGGTGACTTTGCGCCCCTGGCTCACGCCAGGTTTGCCTTTTTCAGGTGTCGCTTTAAAAAGTAGTCGAAGTTTATTGATTTGTCAATTTTTGTTTTTGGCTGCTGAGCAGGAAGAGCATCGTCAAGGCGACCCCTACCAGCGCCCAGGTCCCGGGCTCAGGAAGCTCTGCGGTCACTCGGCTGATTTTGAAGGCGTCCAAGTCTTTGGTGCTGGTTTTCGGGGCGGCAGCAATCACCAGGTAGCGGCCGTAGCCTGCGCCCGTAAGGAGTTGAGGCGTATTGACCGGCACGTTGGTGAAAGACCAGAAGTCCGAAAAGCCCAGAGACGCCAGGGTGGCGAAGCTTTGTCCGCTGAAGTCAAAACCCGGGCCCAGCGCGGCACCGCCAAACCACACGTGGATGTCCGCATCCTTCGATTTGTAGCCGATCTCAAAGCTCAAGGGGCTGTAATGATCGTCAGGGAACTCGAAGATCACCAGATCTACGTGCCGGTGATTGTCCACCGCATGGTAAGGCGACACCGCTTCCCGCTTGCTATCCCCACTCACGTTATCATCCGGGTAGTTGTTTTTTACCCCCAGGCCGCCGCTGTACAGGCCCAGCTTGGCTGGATTGAAAACGCCCGTTCCGTTCTCGTATTCGGTGGAATAGGCCCACGCCCTCAAAACCTCCCCTCCTGAGGAAAAAGTTCGGGGCCCCGAGGCGGGGGCTGAGCTCCCCGTGGTGGTCCATTGGGTGATGATCCCCGCTTGGGCGACACTGACAGCAGTCCACAAAAGTGCGGCCAGCCCATGTTGGATCCAAGTTTTGGAATGGCAAAACCTTTGCATGGGTGTTTTCTCCTCTTTTGAACAAGCCCCCCGAGTGGGGAGCAAGCCCCATGCCGACAAATATGCTTTTTGAAATCAGATGCTTTTTATCCCTATCGTCGAGTTCGTCTTAAGATCGTAAGGTCTGCCGACAGGTCGGGGCTCGGAGCCGGGCCCGTCGCTGCGCCGTCGAGCAAAAAAGCCGTTGGACGAGACGAGTGCCCGTGGCCCGGTGGACGACGGGCGTAGGGGGAGTCAGTTGAGGTTGAGGAATTCAGGCGGCCTGGAACAGGGGACGTGCCAGGCCTATGCGCCGGTCGAGCTGGGAGAGCTCCAGGTGCATGAGGACCGAAGGGGCCTGGACCCGGGGGCACATTTTCGGCTCGCCCAGCCGGCGGAACTCGAAAGCCCGCTCATAGAAAGCGACGTGGCGGGGATTCACCTCGATGAAGACATCGGTGGCCCGATGCACCAGCCGACCGACCAGGTAGGCCGAGTGAACCAGCAGCGCCAACGCCGATCTGGAGGTTTCGCCGACGTCCACCGCCAGCCGGATCAACTCGCATACGCGGCGCCCCTGGGCGCGGATCGCGTCCACGGCGCAGCGGTGGGCCTCGTCCACCGAAAGCCCGGCGCTGGAGTCGAGCCCCAGGGTCAATGTCCCCACGGCCCGCTCACCCTGCTGGGCCAGCAAGGTGACGTGGCGGTAGAGGCCTTGCGATCGACCGGCCGCCGGCGGTTCCGTCAGGAAAGACGTGCGGTACCCGCGCCGGGCGTAGTTCTGGCGGACGAGGGTGATGGCGGACTCGTGCTCGCGCCTGGAGCGGGCCACCACCACTTTCATGGACCCGGACGGCATTCTCGAGAGAGCCTCCTGGGCCGCAGTGCGGGATGCCTCGCCCTCTTCGTCTTGCCCTGAACGCCGGGCGCGGAACGCAGCCAGAAAAGAATCCGAAGAAACAAAGGAAACCGTGCTTGGGACCGCGGACAGCAGTCCCCATGCCTCGTATGGCGCCATACGGTGCCACCCCTCCCCTAGGCCCGAGAATCGATGCTCCCCTCCATGGCAAAAACCGGGCCACCACCGATATAAGTTTACCTTTCAACGCATTAGAGATCAGGCGACCGAATGAGCGGCGCGTTTCCTGTCGCCGATATGCGACAGCCAAAACGCCCAGGCGGGCGATGCGGCGGTGCAAGCCTGATCAACCCTGGCAACCCCTGTTGTCGTCGATCGACGACAGGGCTGGACGGAACCCGTCCCATCACAGCCGCTTGAGGTAATCCTTGGTGAAGACCTTGTCGGGCAGGTCGCGCAGCTTCATGTTGGCGTATTCCAGTATCGAAACCTCACCCTCCCGCAGGGCATCCCGCATGACCAGCCGGGTCGGCCGCACCCGCCCCGCCATGGTCTGGAACTCCTCGTACTGGCAGGTCTTGAGCAGGCGGCCCGACACCGAGTAGAACTCCGCCTTGTAGGGAAAGAAATTCGCCTTCTGGACCCAGTAGATCACCCTGTGGTAGGTCACCCCCCGGTCCACGGCGTTGAGCTCCAGCACATAATAGTCTTTCCCCTCGATCGTCTCCTCGCGCAACAGCCGGGGCGCGTAATCCCCCGTGAAATTGGCCCGGGCCAAGTCCCCGTTGGCCACTTGGCCCGTCAGGCGCTGGGACAAGGAAAGCCGCACCGGCTGGGAAACGTTGGGAAGGAAAACCCACAGGTCCCGATCCCGCATGAGCAGGATCTGGCCTCGCTCGGAGGCGGGCTCGGTCACCATCACGATGGTCTTGTCGTTGCCCTTGGAGAGGACGCGGTACTTGCGGTTCTCGGTGGTGGCGCCATCGCTGGTGGTGGTGATGGCGACGTCGACTTCGAACCCCTCCTGGGGAAATCGGATCGCGTCGGCCTTTTCCACTATACTACGGGCAACCGCATCGGCGTCCGTGGTAGGGGAAGCGGCGCCGAGAGACACGGCCGTCAAAGCGAGCGCTGCCACGCAAGCGAACGCCGTTGTCGCGAGGCCGCGAGCCGGAAGCGCGGACATCATGCGCTTAACGACTGCAACCGAGAGACGAGCGTTTCCGAACACGCCATGCCATGAGCGTCGTCCTGGTTGAGCACGTGACCAAAATCTACCGGCTGGGTACGCAGACGGTCAAGGCGCTGGAGGACGTGTCCCTCGCGGTCGAAGCGGGCGTTTTCATGGCCATCGCCGGCCCCTCGGGGAGCGGGAAGTCCACGCTGCTCAACCTGATCGGTTGCATCGACACGCCCACCGAGGGACGGGTCTTCGTCAACGGTCAGGACGTGACCGGGAAAACGCCCGACCAGCTCGCCGGATTGCGCGGGCGCACCATCGGGTTTATCTTTCAGACGTTCAACCTGTTCCCGGTGCTCACGGCGGAGGAGAACGTGGAGTACCCGCTGCTCCAGTTTCCGGAGCTGTCCCGCAAGGAGCGCAAAGCGCGGGTCGCCCATTTCCTCGACGTGGTGCAGCTCAGGGAATTCGCCCGTCATCGCCCCAACCAGCTCTCCGGCGGCCAGCGCCAGCGGGTGGCCATCGCCCGGGCCCTGGCCACCCATCCCAGCATCGTGCTGGCGGACGAGCCCACGGCCAACCTGGACCATCGCACCGGGAGCAGCATTCTGGAGCTCATGCGGGCCATCAACCGCCGGCTCGGCACCACCTTCGTCTTTTCCACCCACGATCAGAAGGTGATGGACATGGCCGACCGCCTGGTGCAGATCGAAGACGGTCGGATCACCCGGCTCGCGGTGCGCGCCGGCGACCGCTGGGTCGCGGTGGACGCCCGCAAGCGGGGGGGTGCCCTCGACGTGGCGGGGAGGTCCCATTAAGCGGCATAGCACTTTTGGGCTGCTCGCCGGGCTGGCAGCTTCGAGCCTGGCCAGCGCGGCTTGGGCCGCGCCCGCCGGGCCTGCCGCCATGGAGCGGGATAGTTCACGGCTCGAAGGGTCGGTGCCTGCCCCCTACCCGATGAGCGCGTCCTCGCTGGGCGGTCTGCTAGCGAGTCTTGCCGCTCAACAGGCGGCGTCAAGCCCGCCACCCCTTCCCAGGGACGGCTCGGCATCCATCGAACACCCCGAGACAAAAACCGTGGGGCGCGTAGAGCGAGGCGAAGCGCACCGGGCAGCGCCGGTGAACGGTGCGCCAAGGCGCCCCCTGCCCGCTGACGGCCGGCGGGATGACGTGAGCGTCGTGCCTGTCAAGGCCGGAGACGGGGCGCTGCGGCTGGCCCAGGCCGAAGCCCATGGCGCGGGGGATGCCGGCGCGCCGCTGCCCAGCAGCCGGGAGGAGCTTTTCGGGCTGGCGCCGGCCGAAGAAAGCGCTCCTGCGGTCAAGTGGGGCGGATTCCTCGACTCCACCCTGGCCTACACGTACAGCAAACCCACCCACTGGTCCCGGGCAGTGGCACGCACCCAGCTCGAAGCCGAAGGGCGCCTGGGGAATGGCCTGCGGTGGAAAGCGGGCGCCCGGGTGGACGCGGACCCGGTCTATTTCGCCTCCGAGTTCTACTTGCCCAAGGTCAAGGAAGACCAGCGGCTGGAGGCGTTCTGGCGGGAAATCTACCTGGACTTTCCCCTCGCCGGATGGGATTTGCGCGTCGGCGCGCAGAATATCGTGTGGGGCGAGGTGGTGGGGCTGTTCTTCGCCGACGTGGTTTCGGCGCGGGATCTGCGGGACTTCCTCCTGCCCGGCTTCGATGTCATCCGCATTCCCCAATGGGCGGCGCGGGCGGAGTACTTCGCCGGGGACGCCCACCTGGAACTCGTCTGGATCCCCGTTCCCGTGTTCGACGACATCGGCAAGCCCGGCTCGGATTTCTACCCCGTGCCTCTGCCTTCGCCGACGCCCCCCGAGGCGGCGGCCCTGTTCATGGACCCGGAGCGCCCGGCCCGCACCCTTGGCAACGGCAACTACGGGCTTCGCTTCAATACCCTCACCGCCGGCTGGGACTGGTCGCTCTTCTATTACCGGAGTTTCAGCGCCCATCCCACCTTCTTCCGCCTGGCGCCGGCCGGACCCGGACTGCCCGCCCGATTCCAGCCCCGCTACGACCGCATCTGGCAGCTCGGGGGGACTTTGAGCAAGGACCTGGGCGCTTTCGTGCTGCGGGCGGAGGCGGTCTATACCCACGGTCAACGCTTCGGCGTGACCGATCCCGCGGCCCCTAACGGGGTGGTGGAGCAGGAGACCCTGGACGTCATCGCCGGCGCCGATTTCTCCCTGGGGGGAGCCACCCACCTCAACGTGCAGGCGTTTCAGCGCGCTTTCCTGGACGGGGGAGGCGGGGGTCACATCATCAAGACCGACGGCCTCGGCGGAAGCCTCCGGCTCACCACCAAGCTGGGGGCTCGGTTCGAGCCCCAGCTCCTCTGGATCCAGAGCTTCAAGGACGCGGGCGGGCTCATCCGCCCGCGGCTCAACTGGCTGCTGGAAAAGAACACCACCCTGGGATTCGGGCTCGATATCTTCACCGGGCCGCAGGACGGGTTCTTCGGCCGCTACGGCAACCGGGATCGAATCTATACCGAGCTGCGCCACGATTTCTAGACGTTGTGCCGCAGCGCGTCCACGACGGAAAGCCGCGCCATGCGGCGGGCGGGCAGAAGGGTGGCCAGCACGGTGGCGAAGACGCCCACCAGCGCCGCCCCCGTGATTACTCCGGGAACGAGCTGGATCCGGGCCATGTAGCCCAAGTTGGCGTTGGGGGGCGGCGGCATCGGGATGCCGACGGCGGAGATCGCCGCCGCCAGTCCCACTCCCAGCGCGACCCCGATCCCGGCACCGATGGAGCCGATCAACAGCCCTTCCGTCATGATCAGGCCAAACACCTTGCGGCGCCGGTCTCCCAGGGCGCACATGGTGCCGAACTCGCCGATGCGCTCGAAGAGGCTCAGGTTCACGGTGTTGGCGACGGAAAGCAGCACCATGAGCAGCACGATCAGGCGCAGCACCCCGAACTGCCGCTCGTACAGGTCCACGGTCTTTTCGTAGAAGTCGCTAAGTTCCCGCCAGGTGCGAAGGGTGAGGCCCGCCGTTTCCAACCGGCTTCGGAGCGAGGCGGCGAAACGGTCCGTCGCTCCGGTGGCACCGAGTTCCACCACCAGCACGTTCACGCCGGAGGTGGCGAGCAGCTCCTGGGCCGCCTCCAGAGGGATCTTGACCGCCCGGGCGTCGTAGTCCTTGGAGTAACTTTGGAACACCCCCACCACCTCGAAGTCCAGGACGTTCACCGCGCCCCCCATCGCGGTGGTCATCAGGGTCACGGTGTCGCCGGGCCCGAGCTTGAGGGCCCTCGCTAACCCCTCGCCCACGAGAATCCCGTAGCGATGGCGCGAGCTTAAGCGCTCCCCGGACTGGATCACCATATAGGTGCCCAGCCGCGCCTCCTTGTCCGGCTCGATCCCTTCGCCGACGACCGGCAAGTCGGTGCGGCCGTTGCCGAGCAAGGCCGAAAAGTGAAGGCGCCCCATCACTTGGGTAACGCCGGACTGGCCTTCCAGGCGTTTCGCCAGGGCAGTGGCGTCTTCGATTAAGTACTTCTCCGGCGCCTGGGAGCCATAGGTGAAAAAGCCTTTCCGGGCAACCTGCACGTGGCCGGTCTGGGAGCGGATGATGGCCTCTCCCAGTTGGATATAGATGTCCTGGACGAAGCCGCCGGTCAGCACCAACCCGCTCACCCCGAACCCGATGGCCGCCAGCGTGAGCCCAGTGCGCAGCCGATGCCGGGCGACGTTGCGGGCGGCCAGTCCCAGCAAAATAGCGAAGCGCTCGAAGCGCAGCCGGATACGGGACATGAGCTCAACGGCTGTGACGAAGGGCATCCACGATGGGCAGGCTCGCCGCCTTCCAGGCCGGATAGAGGCTGGCGAAAAAGGCGGTGACCAAAGCGAGAAGGGCGGCGTCGGCCGTGAGGGACCAGCTCACGGCGATTTCGGCCGTGTAACCCCGGCCCATGCCGGGGGCGGGGGGCATGGGAATGCCAACGGCGGAGATCACCGCCGCGGCGACGGCTCCCAGGAGGGCTCCCAGCCCTCCCCCAGCGAGCCCGATCAGCAGGCCCTCGCCGACGAAGCGTTGCATGATCTGCCGTCGCTTTGCCCCCAGCGCGAGGGCTGTGCCGATTTCCCAGGTTCTTTCCAGAACCGACATGGTGAGCACGTTGGAGATGCTGAGCACGATAATCACCGCGATGATGAGCTTGACGAAACCCACCTGGCGCTTGAAAAGCGCCGCGGTCTTGTTATAGAAATCCGCCAACCGGAACCAGGGCACGATCTCCAGCCCCAGCGCCTCGAGACGGGGGCGGAGGCGCGCCAATACTTCGGGGGTCGCTTCCGTCTCGTTGAGCAAGACCAACCATTTGTGAGCGCCGGAAGCCCGGAGCAATTCTTGGACGAGCCCGATGGGCGCACGCAGCGCGTAGTCGTCGTAGGCCTTGGTCACCGTCGAGAAAAGCCCCCGCACCCGGGCCTCGACGGCGTTCACCCCGCCAGTGCGCGTGGTGGCGAGCAACACGACCGTGTCGCCCACTTTGGCGCCCAGATTCAAGGCAAGCCCCTGGCCCAATATCACGCCACGCGGATCGTTGGCGTCGAGGGGTTGCCCGCGCTCGATCACGACGGCGCGGGCGAGCCCCCCTTCGCGGCGGGGATCCACCCCTTCGCCGGAGAAGGAGAGCGTCGCATCGCCGAGGCTGACGAGGCCGGAGAAGGAAAGGCGCGGCGCCGTCTCGGTGATCTCTCGGCTCCCCCGGAGCGCTCCTTCGACGTCCACCTGGGGATCGATCAGAAACGCCCACGGATCCGCCGCTCCCGACTCGAAATAGCCTCGTTTCGCCACCTGCAGATGACCCAAATGGGCGCGGATGGTCCATTCACGCCCCATCCGTAACGACCAGTCGATGAAGCCGGCGGCGAGCATGTACAGGGCCACGCCGGCAATGATCGCCCCCATGGCCACCAGGCTCCGGTGGCCCTGGCGGGCCACATTGCGATAAGCCAGAAAAAAATCGGTCGTGAGACCGTGCAAGAAGGCCCCGCCGCGAACCGCCAGTGCGCTCATCTCTCGGCCATCGGGTTGAACGGCAAGGGTCGGCGGGCACCGGCCAACCCTCCGGGTATTCTGGGATACCCGCGGCCAAGCGGTCCAGTGGGGGAAGGAAAGTCCCGAAAAAAACCCCGGCCGCCTAGTTGGCGGCCGGGGCTTGGCTGGCTAACCCGATGCGTTAAGTCTCAAGAGAAGGCTTACGCGCGGGCCCGACGAATCCGGCTCAATCCCCCCAGACCCAGCAGACTGATGCCGACCAGGGCGAGGGTCCCGGGCTCCGGCACGAACACCGCGCTCACGTCGCCGGTAACCGTTTGGGTGCCCGTGATGGAGAAGCTGTCGAAGTCCCCGTCCACGTTGACCCGGAAGTAGAAGGGGCTCGGTGCAACGAAATACGACGCGCCGGCAGGGGTGAGGGTAAAGTCGTTAAAGACCAGATCGAAGAATCCGCCAACGCCGGCCACCAGCGTGCCGGTGGCGGAGGTCAGGTCGGTGGCAAAGGCGATCAGAATATCGTCGGCATTATTCGCCAGCGTGATGGGATCGCTCCCGGTGGCCCCCAGAGTCTTGGTGGTATTTTGGTCGGGGTCGAGGAAGAGGCTAAACCCGCCGGACGTGCCGGTAAAAATTGCCGAACCCGCAGGAAACGGGGGGCCGAGCGGGGTGACCGTTCCCGAGGACTCGAACAGGGCGTACAGTCCATAGTTCGTGTTTAGCTGGGAAATCGTGATCAGCGTCGTCCCATCGTTCGCGAAATATTGGCCGAAGTCAGCAAAGGCGGCCGCGTCGAATCCGCCCATACCGTCGAAGGTAATCTTTTCGGTATACGCGCCGTTTATCTTGTCGGCCACGAAGGTCACCGAACTGCTTCCGGGCACGCCTCCTTCATCGATCGTGAATTCGTTGAAGAGCCCCACGGCGCTCGCGGGCAGGCTGGCCAAGCCAAACCCCAGGGCCACCGCGGTCGTAGCCAGCGCCTTGCTCAGAAGTTTTTCCATGATCTTTCTCCGTTTATCCGTTTAAGAAGGCAAATCCCGCAATCCTGCCCGGATACTTAGCACCGATCGTGCCAGGCCGAAAACAAGCTTAAAAAACAATCCTGTGAAGGCCGCCTCTTCCCGTGCTTCAGCTGGAATGTAAATTTCCCCGACAATTTCTACAGAGGTACTTCCACAAAGCCTTTGGCGCAGCGTTCACGCTCACCCATAATCTCAGCCCGGACGGGGCGATCCTCAAGGCTGCGGCCCCCAATGAGCCCTCCCGTGCCCGCCTCGAAAAGGGCACGAGAGGGAAAAGGCGGATCTGGGTACAGGCACCCCCAACAGGGACCGAAGGCGATCAGGGTAGCCGGCCCTGTAAAAATGCCCGACAGCCCGCCAGGCACCCGCATGCCATCGATGGGAGGCAAACCATGGGAGCAAGTCGGTCCGAGCACGAGAAGACCTTGGAGAAAATCGCCCAAGCCTATTCTTCACCTCCCTGGTGGTACGACGTCCGCGGGTTTTTCATTCTGACCTTCGCTTACCGGAGCACGCTGACGGCGCAACTCCGCCTGTTTGGACAGAACATGGGCCCGGAGCACCTCGAGGTGGCGGTGGGCTCCGGCACTCTGACCGAACTGGTGCTGCGATGGCGCAAATGGAAGGGCCTTCCCGAAGTTCGGGTCGTAGGAATCGACTACGCCGAGCCCATGCTGGCGGGGGCCATCAAGCGCTTTGCAGGAAAGCCTCATGTGGAACTCCATCTGGCGGACGTCGCCGCGATGCCCTTTCCGGACGATCGCTTCGACACGGCCAATATCGCCAACGCGCTCCACTGCTTCCCGGACGTGGACGCGGGCCTGCGGGAGGTTTTCCGGGTGCTCAAACCGGGGGGCAGGCTCGCGGCGAACGTCCTGCTCTACCCGCGGGGCCCGCGGCCGCTGCGTTGGATCGCCAACAAAATCAACGCCTGGGGCATGGGCAAAGGGATTCTTTTTTCCCCCTACGAGCCCCAGGACGTGCGCCGGCGGATGCTTGTGGCAGGCTTCGAGATCTTGCAGGAACAGATCTCGGGCAATACCTACGACGTGATCGCCCGCAAACCGCGGGCGAGCGCGTGATGGGCGAAGCGTCAGCGACGAAACCTAAGACCGTTTCGCCAATAAACGCCGGGCGATCATTAGGGCGAGCCGCTGCAGGGGGTTGCGGTTGCCGAACGGGCGCCAGGTGTGGACCACCCGGTTGCGGTAGGCGTCGAACTGCATGCCGCGGGGCGCGGCGAGCACGGGCCCCCGGCCCAGGAGGATCTTGAGCGCCTCGGTGGCGGCGATGCCGGCGCAAAGCTGGCAGGCCATGGCTGTGGAGGGGCCCCGCCCCGCCGCCAGGTCCACGGCGACGGGCTCCACCAGATAGGCCCGATGGAGCATGGCTGGCGCCAGCCCGATGAGAAAGCGAAGCGCCATTTCCTCCTCGGAACAACCCTTCCAGCGGAAATACTCCTCGAACGTCATTCCCCCGGGCAGGAAGTTGAGCAGCGCCGCCCCCATCCCCAGAGGCGCCACGGTGACGGCCGGGATCCGGCGCCTCGCGCACTCGGCGAACACCAGGCGTCGCGCCTCGAAGGCGAAGAAGTCCAGCCCGTCCACATAGAGATCCACCTCCCGCAGGAATTCGCCCACGTTGTCCCGGGTGACCCCATCGGGAAGCGTCCGGATGTCCACCTCCGGGTTGATGTCCCGGGCGAGGCTCGAGAGCACCTCCAGTTTGGCCCGGCCGACGGTGCTCACCCCGGCGCCGAGCTGGCGGTTGAAGTTGGCGGGCTCGAAGACATCCCTCTCTGCCAGGCTGAAGCGGCCGATCCCCAGCCGCGCCAGGGTGACGAGATGGACGCCCCCCACCCCTCCGAGGCCGGCGATGGCGACCCGGCAGCCCCGCAGCCGCGCCTGCTCGGCCGCGGTCACCCAGCCGATGTTGCGGGAGAAAGTCTGCTGATAGTCGAATGTCAAGCGCAAAATTTAAATGAATGTTACTTTTTCTTGGGCCCCTTGGCAGACGGCGGCGCTTCGCCTAAGCTCGGAAACGCACAGGCTTTCTGCCCGGCCGCCGCGGCTTGCGGGCGTGACAGGGTGGATCAGGAAAGATCCGTCCGGGCTAAAATAGCGGCGTAATCCGTCCACTGCAACCATTAACAAGAGGTGGGTTATGGGCTCGTTCGATCCGTCCGGCATTCTTCGCTATGGGCGCCTGCTCGGGATCACGCTGGCATGGGCCGCTTTGCTCGGCGGCTGCGCCGCTCGGTCCGACTTGCCCCCCGCGCCGGCCACGGCGGCCACGCCGGAGTACAACTACATCATCGGGCCGCTCGACACCCTCAACGTGGTGGTGTGGCGCAACCCCGACCTGTCCACCACCGTGACCGTGCGCCCGGACGGCAAGATCACCGTGCCCCTGGCGGAGGACCTGGTGGCCATCGGCAAGGACTCCACCACCCTCGCCCGGGACATCGAAAAAGCGCTTTCCAAATACGTGCGCGATCCCGTGGTGACGGTGATGGTGACGGGCTTCATCGGCCCGTTCAGCGAGCAGATCCGGGTGATCGGCGAAGCGGCCAAGCCCCAGGTGCTGCCCTACCGCCAGAAGATGACCCTGCTCGACGTCATGATCGCCGTGGGCGGGGTCACCGAGTTCGCCGACGGCAACCGGGCCATCATCCTGCGCACCTCGGAAGGGAACAAGCAGTATAGCGTGCGCCTGAACGATCTGCTGAAGGACGGGGACGTGTCCGCCAACGTGGAAGTGAAGCCGGGCGACGTGCTGGTCATTCCCCAGAGCTGGTTCTGAGGGGAGAGGGCGTTTTTTCAGCAGCTTGCTAGCCGCCTGGGGCGGACCCCGTAGCGTCGCGCAGCCCGCCGGAAGGCATCGGAGAAGACGGTGGAACATCTGGTCAAGCAGCTTCGTGACATGGCCCGCGGCATGTGGCACCGCCGCTGGTACGGACTGGCGGTGGCGTGGCTGGTGGGCGCCGTGGGCGCGCTCGTCGTCTATTCGATCCCGGACCGGTACGAGGCTTCGGCCCGGGTCTACGTGGACACCGATTCGGTGCTGCGGCCCCTAATGACGGGCATCGCCGTGCAGCGCAATCTGGCGGAGGAGCTCTCCATCCTGAGCCGGATCCTCATTAGCCGGCCCAACGTGGAGAAGCTGGTGCGCATGACCGACAGCGACCTGGGAATCAAGTCGCCCCAGGAGCGGGAAAAGCTGATCGACCGGATGATGAGCAGCCTGCAGATCCGGGCCGCCCGCCGAGAGGACAATCTCTACACCATCTCCTACCGGGACACCAACCCGGAGCAGGCCAAGCGGGTAGTCCAGGCGCTCCTTTCCATCTTCCTGGAATCCAGCCTGGGGAACAAGCGCAGCGACGCGGAGCAGGCGGAGAAGTTCATCAACGAGCAGATCGCGATCTACGAAAAGCGCCTGCAGGACGCAGAGAACCGGCTCAAGGAGTTTCGCCTCAAGTACATGGGACTGGGCGCGGGCGGCGACCGGGACTACATCAGCCAGCTCACCGCCTTGAGCGAGGAGCTGGCCCGGGCCCGGGTGGAGCTGCGCGCGGCCGAGGAATCCCGGGACGCCCTCAAGCGGGAGCTCGCCGGCGAAGAACCGGTGTTCCTGCCCGATGCGGGAGCCGCCGTGCCCGCGGAGACGGGCGCGGTGCCCGAGATCGACGCGCGCCTGGCCACCCTGAAGCAAGCCCTGGACGAGCTGCTGCGCCGGTACACGGACCGGCACCCGGACGTGCAGAACACCAGGCGCATCATCGCCGAGCTGGAAAAGGAGAGGAAAGAGATCCTCGAGGCGCGGCGCGCGAGCGGAGGGGGTCCTGGGACGATGGGCTCGGCCGACCGCAACCCCGTCTACCAGCAGATCAAGGTGTCCCTCGCGGCGGCCGAGGCCAACGTGGCGGCCCTGCGCGCCCGGGTCGCCAACTACGAGGCGCGCTACCGGCAGCTCCAGGAAAGGCAGGCCCTCATCCCCCAGATGGAGGCGGAGCTGGCGCGCCTGAACCGGGACTACGAAGTGGAAAAACGCGCCTACGAAAACCTGGTGGCCCGGCGGGAGCAGGCCGCCATGTCCAAGGAGCTCCAGGGCTCGGGCGGAATCGGGGAATTCCGGGTCATCGACCCGCCCCGGGCCGAATCGAAGCCCGTGGCGCCGAACCGGTCCCTGCTGCTGCCCGTCGTTTTCGCCGGCTCCCTCGGCGCGGGCCTCTTGGCGAGCTTCCTGGTGAGCCAGCTCTTCCCCACGTTCCACGACAGCCGCACGCTGCGGGAGGTCACCCGGCGGCCGGTGCTCGGCACCATTTCCCTGCTGCCGAGCCCGGCCCTCACCCGCCAGCGCCGGCGCCGCATCGGGGCCTTCGCCGCCGGGCTCGCCGGGCTGGTGGCCTGCTATGCCGTGGGCATCCTGTTCACCTTGACCAAAACCCCTCTGCTGTGAGGCCGCCTCCGTGAGTATCATCGAACAAGCCGCCAAGCGGCTCGAACAGCTCAAGAAGTCGGGCATCCAGGTGCCCGACGGTTTGACCGGCGCCGAGCCCGCGTTGGGCTCCATAGGCCACCCGGCGCCCGACCTGGACCGGGGCGCCGGCCGCGAAGGCTTTTCCCATCCCCTGGAGGCGCCCCAGGGCCAGATCAGCCGCCGGGTGGAGATCGATCTGGGACGGATGCGGGCCGCCGGCATGGTGGTACCCGACATGCCCCAGTCCAAGCTCTCGGACGAGTTCCGGGTCATCAAGTGGCCCCTGCTCCAGAACGCCCGGGGCGGCTCCGCCGCGCCGGTGGAGCGGGGCAACCTGATCATGGTGGCGAGCGCGGTTCCCGGGGAAGGGAAAAGCTTCGTGGCCGTGAACCTCGCCATGAGCATGGCCATGGAACGGGATACCTACGTGCTCCTGGTGGACACGGACGTGGCCGGCCGGTCGCTGCCGGCCATTCTGGGGGTGCGGCATTCCGGTCCCGGCCTGCTGGATCTGCTGAGCAATCCCGGCCTGGATCCCTCGGAGGCGTTGTTGCGCACCAATGTGGAACGCCTGTCCCTGCTGCTGGCGGGGCGCCGGCACCCCCACGCCACCGAGCTCCTGGCAAGCGAGGCCATGCGGACCCTGCTGAACGAGATGGCCTACCGCTACAGCGACCGCGTCATCGTCTTCGACTCGCCGCCCCTGCTTGCCACTCCGGAGGCGCGGGTGCTCGCCACCTACATGGGCCAGATCGTGCTGGTGGTGGAGGCGGACCGCACCACCCACGCCACGGTGCAGCAGGCCCTGGAGACCCTGGAGCCCTGCCCAGTGGTCATGACGGTGTTGAACAAGGCATTCGAGTCGGAGGTCGGCTCCTACTACGGCTATCGCCAGCAGTTTTCGGATTGACGCCCTTGCGCCGGCTGACCGCGGTCTTCGCCTCCATGTCCATCCGCAACGGGAAAGCTATCGGGTGCGCTTCAGCGCAGCGCTTTTCGAGTGGTCGCCGTCCCTGGTTCGGTGCGTTTCGCTTCGCTCAATGCACCCTACGGCCCTGGGACTGTCTCTCAAGCTGGACACTGGCGCTTAGTCGATGCCTCACCTTTTGGGGAAGGACAGGATGGAGGTGGGGTCTGGCGGCGAGCATGAAAACTCATCCCCACCCCAACCCTCCCCTTGAAGGGGAGGGAACCCATCCCCACCCCAACCCTCCCCTTGAAGGGGAGGGAACCCATCCCCACCCCAACCCTCCCCTTGAAGGGGAGGGAGCCCATCCCCACCCCAGCCCGCCCACGGCCCGGCAGGCAGGCCGGGCCGGCTCTGCGAGCCCAGAGCAGTGCTCTGCGAAACCCCCGCTCCGCCCCCTTGCAGGGGAGGGGGCGGGCTTTCCTCCCCGAGGAGGAGGGGTAGCTTTCCAGCGGCATGTTAGCCATTGCGGCGGGCTCGTACTGGGGGCGGCGCTCGGCCTCCTCGCCGCCGCCGCCCACGGCGCCGACTGGAGGCTGGAAAGCGGGGTGTCAGCGCGGGCAACCTACACCGATAACGTGAACCTTGCTCCCAGCGGTCGGGAGGAGGGCGACCTCTACACCGAAGTGCGGCCCCGCATCGGTATCCGGGGAGAGGGGGGGCGGCTCAAGCTTTCCGCCGACTACTCTCCCCGGCTGCTGTATTACGTGAATCAGACCTCCCGCAGCCGCATCGCCCACGAGCTCGCCTCCTCCGCCAAGCTGGAGGCCATCGAGAACTTTTTTTTCATCGACGCCAACGCCGACATCTCCCAGGAGTTCGTCTCCCCTTTCGGCCCCCAGCCCGGGGACGTGGGCCTCGACACCGATAATCGCATCGAGACCCGCAGGCTGCGGGTTTCGCCCTATATCCAGGGCCGGACGGTGGGCAACATCGACTACCTCGGCCGCTACGAGACCACGTGGACCGACACCGATCGGGAGAGCCTCGCCAACGCCCGGCGCACCAAGTGGCTGGGGCGCCTCTCGGCGCCAACCCGGCGTATCGGCTGGAGCGCCGAAGCGTTTCGCGAGGAGACCAAGTTCGAAGACCAGCAAACGTTTACCAACAACCTGGGACGCCTGATCGTCACCTACCAGGTCGTTCCCACCTTCCGCGTAGAAGCCCGGGGCGGCTACGAGCAGAACGATTTCGGGCTCACTGATCAGGAGGGCGCCATCTACGGCGCCGGCCTCGATTGGCGCCCGACCCCGCGAACGGCGGTGAACGGCTTCTGGGAGGAGCGCTTCTTCGGCAGCTCTTTCGGGGCCAACCTCACCCACCGCACCCGGCTCACCGCGTGGCGGCTCTCGGCCTCCCGCGACATCAGCGACTTCCCCCAGGAACTCTTCACCCTGCAGCCCGGCTTCACGCCGCTGCTTTTGGACGCCATCTTCGCCGCGCGCATCCCGGACCCGGTGGAGCGCTTCAACGCCGTGGTCCAGTTCCTGCAGGAGAACCAGATTCCTCTTTTCCTCAATACGCCGCTGCGCTTTTTCACCCAGCGGATCTTCCTGCGGGAGCGCTACGAGGCCTCCGCCGCCATCAACGGAGCGCGTAACACCGTTGTCTTTTCGGTCTTCTATAGTGACAACGAGCCGGTCTCCACGACCAATGCGACCTTGCCTCCGGAACTCCTGTTGGTGGACCAGCCGTTCACCCAGATCGGGGCGTCGATTTCCTACACCCTGCGGCTGACCCGCTTGAGTAACGTGAACCTGCTGCTCTCCCACACCCGCACCAAGCGCGAGCAAACCCTTGCGGGCAGCCGCCCCGATTCCGAGCAGAACAGCGTGCGGCTCACCTATTCCACCCAGCTCGCCCCCAAAACCCGGGGGTTGGCCGGCGCCCGGTACCAGCAGTTCGACTCCGACGATCCTCTGTTCAACAACTACAACGAGTTCGCGGTATTCGTCGGCCTCGACCACCGCTTCTGAGCCATGTACGAAGCCTTCTACGGGCTGAAAGGCAAGCCCTTCCAGCTCAACCCGGACCCCGCTTTCCTCTACGCGAGCCGCGGCCACAAGAGCGCCCTCGCCTATCTCAAATACGGCATGTACCAGGGGGAAGGCTTCATCGTCATCACCGGCGAGATCGGCACGGGCAAGACCACTCTGATCCGCAGCCTCCTGGAGCAGCTCGACCGGCAGAAAGTGGTGGCGGCCCAGCTCGTGAGCACCCAGCTCGACGCGGAAAACCTGCTGCGGGCAGTGGCCACCGCCTTCGGCATCCCGGTGAAGGCGCCCCACAAGGCGGAGCTGCTGGCCGAGATCGAGGCCTACCTCACCGCCCTGGTGCCGCGGCACAAGCGGGCCTTGCTGATCGTGGACGAGGCCCAGAACTTGAGCCCCCGGGCGGTGGAGGAGCTGCGCATGCTGTCCAACTTTCAGCTCGGTAACCACGCCCTGCTGCAAAGCGTGCTGGTGGGGCAACCCGAGCTGCGGGAAGTGATGCGCAGCGCCCGCATGAAGCAGTTGCGCCAGCGGGTGATCGCCTCCTACCACCTGGGTCCCATGGACCGCCAGGAAACCCAGGGTTACATCGAGCACCGCCTGGCGCGGGTGGGATGGGTAGGCGATCCCCAGTTCGACGCCGAGGCCATGGACGAGATCTACGGCGCCACCGGCGGCGTTCCCCGGCGCATCAACACGCTGTGCAACCGCCTGCTCCTCGCTGGCTATCTGGCGGAAAAGCACGTCTTCCGCGGGGAGGACGTGCGCGCGGTGACCGCGGAGATGAAGGACGAGGGCGGCCTGGACCTGGCCGTGTCCCAGGACGAGGGCGCCCCGGCGCCAGCCGAGCAGGGGGCCACCAGGGAGCGGGCGGCCCCTAAAGCGGCGGCCGGGGCAGGACAGGGGAGCCCGGCCGACAGCCTCGGGCCCGGGGAAGGCCTGGAGCTAGCCGGTGGCCTGGGCAGCTCCGAAGGCATGGACCCGGTGAGCCTGCAGCAACGGCTGCTGCGGCTGGAGCGGGCCATGTTCACGGTGCTGGACCTGTTGAGCGAGCTGGTGCGCAAGGAAAGTTCCGGCGCGCCGGGGGCGAAGCCCGCAGCCAGGCAGAGGGAGCGAGGCTGATGGGCGCTGCGGACGGCAAGCAGGGACCCATCCTGTGCGTGGTGGGGGCGCGCCCCAATTACATGAAGATGGCGCCTCTGCTCGGCGCCTTTTCCGCCCGGGGGGATCTGCCCGGCGCAGTGCTGGTGCACACGGGACAGCACTACGACTGGCTCATGAACGACCAGTTGTTCCGCGACCTGGGGCTGCCGCCCCCCGACGTGAACCTGGAGGTGGGCTCGGGCAGCCACGCGCTGCAGACCGCGGAAATCATGCGCCGCTTCGAGCCGGTGGTGGACAACTACGCACCGAGCTGCGTGGTGGTGGTGGGTGACGTCAACTCCACCCTGGCCTGCAGCCTGGTGGCGGTGAAAAAGGCGGTGCCCGTGGTCCACGTGGAGGCGGGCTTGCGCAGCTTCGACCGCACCATGCCGGAGGAGATCAACCGGCTCCTGACCGATCAGCTCGCCGAGGTGCTCTACACCACCGAGCCCGCGGCGGCGGAGAACCTGGCCCGGGAAGGTGTGGAGCCAGAGAAGATCCACTTCGTGGGCAACGTCATGATCGATTCCCTGCTGTGCCATCTGCCCCATGCAGTGCCAGCGGCGTCCACCTTGGGCAAGGCCGGCTTTTCCATCGACGAGCGGGGCTTCGGGCTGGTCACTTTGCACCGTCCCTCCAACGTGGACGAGCCCGAAGCGCTGGCCGAAACGGTAGAGATCCTGAAGGCGGTAAGCGAGCGCTTGCCCCTGGTTTGGCCCGTTCATCCGCGCACCCGCGCCAACCTGGAGCGCTTCGGCCTCGCTGCCCGCTTCGCCACCCCCTCCATCGCCCTGCTCCCCCCGGCGGGTTACCTGGAGATGCTGGGCCTCTTGGGCGCAGCCCGGGTGGTGCTCACCGATTCCGGCGGGGTGCAGGAGGAGACCACCGCCCTGTCGGTTCCTTGCCTGACCCTACGGGACAACACCGAGCGTCCCATCACGGTGGAGCAGGGCACCAACACTCTGGTGGGCCGCAACCGGGGGCTGATCCTCTCCCTAGTGGAGGCCATCCTGGCCGGGCGGGGAAAGAAGGGACGACGACCCGAAGGCTGGGATGGCCACGCCGCGGAGCGCATCGCCGCCCATCTCGCCGGGTGGCTCGCCCGCCGGCCGGCTGAAGGGCCCTTGACCCGGGTTTCGCCATGAGGCCGGATCCCGCACCCCGGCCCACGGCCGACGGCTTTCCCGTGGCCGACGGCCTTCCCTTGACCGATGGTCTTCCCAGGGCCGACGGTTCCACCGTGGTCAACGCCATGTCCATCGACGTGGAGGACTACTTTCATGTGTCGGCCTTCGAGCCCCAGATCCACCGGGACGCCTGGGAGCGGTTTCCCTGCCGGGTGGAACGCAACGTGGAGCGAGTGCTCACCCTCCTCGCGGGGGCCAGGGCGCGGGCTACATTCTTCGTCCTGGGCTGGGTGGCGGAGCGCTATCCCCGCCTGGTGAAAGCGATCGCCGAGGCGGGGCACGAAGTGGCGAGCCACGGCCATGGCCACCGGCGAGCGGGGGATCAGCCGCCCGCGGCGTTCCTGGAGGACATCCGACGGGCGAAGTCCCTCCTGGAAGACATCACCGGCCAGCCGGTGAAAGGCTACCGGGCCCCCAGCTTTTCCTTCAACCGGCACAACTCCTGGGCCTTCGACTGCGTGCTGGAAGCCGGCTACCGCTACAGCTCCAGCGTCTATCCGGTGCGCCACGACCACTATGGCATGCCCGAGGCGCCCCGCTTCCCTTACTCGCCCCGACCGGGGCTCCTGGAGGTGCCCGTGACCACGGCGCGGCTGTGGAACGCCAACCTGCCGGCGGGGGGCGGCGGCTATTTCCGCCTCTTTCCCTACGCGGTGTCCCGGGCCTTCCTCCGGCGCGTGAACCGGGTGGACGGCATGCCCGCCGTGTTCTATTTCCATCCCTGGGAGCTGGACCCGGAACAGCCCCGGGTCCCCGGGGTGGCGCTGAAGGCCCGTTTCCGCCATTACTTGAACCTCGCCCGCACCGAACGGCGGCTCAAGCGCCTGCTCGACGATTTCGCCTGGGACCGGGTGGACCGGGTGTTTCTCAAGGACTGAGGCATGGGGGGCATCGAGCGCGTACTCGTCCCGCGGCAGAAGGCAGCCGGCATCGCCGTGCGACGCTACGGGGACGCGGATCGGGCCCGCTGGTCCGCTTTCGTGGCCGGCTGCCCGGAGGCGACCTTTTTCCATCGCATCGAGTGGAAAGAGGTGATCGAGGGCGTCTTCGGCCATCGCACCCATTACCTCCTGGCCGAGGAGGGCGGCGAGGTGGTGGGCGTGCTGCCCCTGGCGGAAATGAAGAGCCTCCTCTTCGGCCACCGCCTGACCTCTCTGCCTTTCTGCGCGTACGGAGGCGTCGCCGCGGTCCGCGAGGGCGCCCGGCGCGCCCTCATCGAGGCCGCCCGCGCCCTGGGCCGGGACCTGGGCGTGGATCACCTGGAGCTGCGCCATCGGGAGCCGCGGGAGCCCGCCTGGCCGCGCCAGGATCTCTACGTGACCTTCCGCAAGACCTTGGCTCCGGAACCCGAAGTGAACCTGAACGCGGTTCCCCGCAAGCAGCGGGCCATGGTGCGCAAAGGCATCAAGGCGGGCTTGAGCAGCGAGATCGACGCCACGGTGGACCGCTTCTTCCGCCTTTACGCGGACAACGTGCACCGCCACGGCACGCCGGCCCTGCCCCAGGATTACTTCCGGGCCCTCCAGCAGGCTTTCGGCGGCGACTGCGAGGTGCTCACCGTGGTGGACCCCGCGGGCCGTCCCCTTTCCAGCGTGCTCTCCTTCTATTTTCGGGACGAGGTCTTGCCCTATTACGCCGGGGACGACGCCAGCGCCCGGGAGCTGGCGGCCAACGATTTCAAGTACTGGGAGCTCATGCGGCGCGCATGCGAGCGGGGCGTGCGGGTCTTCGATTACGGCAGGAGCAAGCGGGGCACCGGGTCCTACGACTTCAAGCGCCACTGGGGGTTCGAGCCCTCGCCCCTCCATTACGAGTACTGCCTGTACCGGGGAACCGCCATTCCCCAGCACAATCCCCTCAACCCCAAGTACCGGGCTTTCATCGCCCTCTGGCGGCGCCTGCCCCTTGGGGTGGCCAACGCGCTGGGGCCCCGCATCGTGCGCCATCTAGGGTAGTCCGGAATGAAAGTAGAAACCGACCCCTTCGTCGCCGCGCCGGACCCGCCTCCCGGGACGGGGCGTTCCGGGCTTTTCGGGCAGGGCTTCCCCTGGCCTTTCGGAACGAGCGGGATCGCCGTCCTGGTGGCCGCCGCAGTGATGGTCGGACTGCTGCTGCTTTACTTCGACACGCTTCGCGACCTGGTGTCCATCTGGTACCGCTCGGAGACCTTCGCCCACGGCTTCCTGGTGGCGCCCATTGCCCTGTGGCTCGTGTGGCGCGACCGGCACCGGCTGACGGGACAGGTGCCGCGGCCCTTCTACCCCGCCCTGGCGGGCGTGGCGCTGGCGGGATTCGGCTGGCTCCTAGGAGAGCTGGCCAGCGTGATCGGGGTCACCCATTTCGCCCTGGTGCTCATGCTCCAGGCCGCCCTCGTCGCGGTCCTGGGCCTGGGGATCGCCCGGCGCATCGTCTTCCCCCTCGCCTTTCTGCTCTTCGCCGTGCCGGCGGGGGAGTTTCTCGTGCCGGCCATGATGAACGTGACCGCCGACGTCACCATCGCCGCCCTGCGCGCATCCGGCGTCCCGGTATACCGGGAAGGCAACTTCTTCCTCATTCCCACCGGCGCCTGGTCGGTGGTGGAGGCCTGCAGCGGGGTACGCTACCTCATCGCCAGCTTCATGGTGGGCTGCCTCTACGCCTACCTGGTCTACCGCAAGCCCCTGAAACGGCTGGCCTTCGTCGCCGTCTCCCTGGCGGTGCCGGTGGTCGCCAACTGGCTGCGGGCCTATCTGATCGTCATGATCGGCCATCTCTCCGGCAACAAGCTGGCGGCCGGGGTGGACCATCTGATCTACGGATGGCTGTTTTTCGGCGTGGTGATAACCCTGACCTTCTGGATCGGCTACTTCTGGCGCGACCCGCCGGAGCAAGCCCCCCCTGCCGCGGCGCCCGCTGGACCAGCGGGGGCGTCCACCGCCACGGGGTCGCTGCTCATCGCCGCCGCCTTCGCCCTCTCCATCGGGAGCCTGTGGCCGGCGGCCCTGGCGGCCCTGGACGCGCCCCGCAACGCCCCGCCGCCCGCGCTGGCGGCGAGCGATCTCGCCGGGCCTTGGCAGCCCGCTGCACCTTTCACTCCCTGGAAGCCGGCGTTCGAGTCACCCCGGGCCGAGCTCAACGCCGCATTCCAGCGGGACGGCGCTGCCGTCGGGCTCTACCTCGCCTACTACCGGGATCAGCGCCAGGGCGCCGAGCTGGTGAGCTCGTTGAACGCCCTAGTCAAGACCAGCGACCAGAGCTGGCGGCAGGTGAGCGGCGGGACGGCCCGACTCGCCTGGAAAGGGGAGCCGCTCCAGGCGAAATCCGCCTTGCTGGCGGGCCCCGGCCAGCGGTTCCTCGTCTACCAGTGGTACTGGGTCGATGGCCGGCTTACTGCCGTCGATCACCTGGCCAAGCTCTACCTAGCCTGGCTGAAGCTCCAGGGACGGGGGGACGATTCCGCCCTGGTGGTGGTCTATACCCCGGTCGAAGACGACCGGGAAGCGGCCGAACGAACCCTCAAGCGGTTCGTCGCCGACATGGCCCCCGCCATCGACGACCTGCTCGAGCGCGCCGCCGGAGGAGGCCGCCCATGAGTGCCCGGGCCGAACGTCCTCTGATCCTGCACGTGGTGTACCGCTTCGCCGTGGGCGGGCTGGAAAACGGGGTGGTGAACCTCATCAACCGCATGCCCGAAGAGGCGTTTCGCCACGGCGTCGTGTCCCTGACCGACGTTTCCGAGGAGTTCCGCCGCCGCGTCGCCCGCAAGGACGTGGTCTTCGTGGCCCTGCAAAAGAGCCCCGGCCATGCCTTGCGCCTCTACCCCCGGCTCTACCGGCTCTTTCGCGAGCTCAAGCCCGCCATCGTCCACACCCGCAACCTGGCCGCCCTGGAGGCCGTGGTTCCCGCCTGGGCCGCCGGGGTGCCCGCCCGGATCCACGGCGAGCACGGCTGGGGCGCCCAGGATCTGGACGGAACCAACGGCCGCTACCGGCGCATGCGCCAGTTGTTCTCGCCCTTCGTCCATCGCTACATCGCCCTGTCCCAGCATCTGGAGCGCTATCTCACCGATGCCGTGGGCATCGGTAAGGAGCGGGTCCTGCAGATCTACAACGGGGTGGACACGGAGCGCTTCCGTCCAGCCAAGGAGGCGCCGGTGTTGATCGAGGGCTATCCCTTCCACGATCCCGGGCTCTGGGTGGTGGGCACGGTGGGCCGCTTGGAGACGGTCAAGGACCAGCCCACCCTGGCCCGGGCTTTCGTGCGGGCCCTGGAGCGCAGCCCGGGCGCGCGCGAGCGGCTGCGGCTTGCCCTCGTCGGCGACGGCCCCCTGCGGGAGGCCACCCGGCGGATCCTGGAGGAGGCGGGCGTCGCCCATCTCGCGTGGATGCCAGGGGAGCGCTCCGACGTGGCGGAGCTCCTGCGGGGCTTCCATTGCTTCGCCCTGCCCTCCCTGGCGGAGGGCATCTCCAACACCATCCTGGAGGCAATGGCCTCGGGGCTGCCGGTGATCGCCACCCGGGTGGGCGGCAACGGGGAGCTGGTGGCCGACGGCATGACCGGGCGGCTCGTCCCGCCCGCAGACCCCGAGGCCCTGGCGTCCCGGATTCTGGACTACTTCCATCACCCGGAGGTGGCCCGGCGCCACGGCACCGCCGGGCGCAGCCGGGTGGTGCGGCAGTTCAGCCTGGCCCAGATGGTGGCCCGCTACCAGGAGGTCTACGAGGCCTTGGCTTCGGCGCGGCGCGGCGAACGGGGCGCGGCCACCGCGAGCCCCACCCCGGGGCGGTGACCCATGTGCGGGCTGGTGGCCATCTTCGACACACGGGGGCGCCGGGACATCCCCCGGGAGGCGGTGGCGCGCATGAACGAGGTCCAGCGCCACCGGGGTCCCGACGAAGGGGCCGTGCACCTGGAGCCGGGCCTCGCCCTAGGCCACCGGCGGCTTTCCATCATCGACCTCGCCACCGGCCAGCAACCCCTGTTCAACGAAGACGGGAGCGTCGCCGTGGTGTTCAACGGCGAGATCTACAACTACCAGTCCCTCATCCCCGAACTCACGCGCCTGGGGCATGCGTTCCGCACCCGCAGCGACACCGAAGTCATCGTTCATGCCTGGGAGGCCTGGGGCGAGGCCTGCGTGGAGCGGCTGCGGGGCATGTTCGCCTTCGCCCTCTGGGATCGCAATCGGGAGACCCTGTTCCTCGCCCGGGACCGGCTCGGAGTGAAACCCTTGCATTACGCGCTCCTGCCCGACGGGCTGCTGCTGGTCGGCTCGGAACTCAAGAGCCTGCTAGCCCACGGGGGGTTGAGCCGGACCCTGGATCCTTGCGCCGTGGAGGAGTATTTCGCCCTCGGGTACGTCCCGGAGCCGCGCACCATCTTCAAGCAGGCGCTGAAGCTGCCCCCGGGCCACACCCTCACCGTGCGCCGCGGGGAAGCGCTTCCGGCACCCCGGGAGTATTGGGATGTCGCCTTCACCCTGGACAACCCCATCCCGGAGGCCGACGCCCGGGCCGAGCTGCTGGCGCGGCTGGAGGAGTCGGTGCGGTTGCGCCTGATCGCCGAGGTGCCCCTGGGGGCCTTCCTCTCCGGCGGCGTGGATTCCAGCGCGGTGGTGGCCACCATGGCAGCGGTCGCCCAGGAGCCGGTACGCACCTGCTCCATCGCCTTTTCCGATCCGGCCTTCGACGAGTCCCGCTACGCGGCGCTGGTGGCGGAGCGGCTGGGCACCGAGCACTTCGTCCACCCGGTGGACGTGGACGATTTCGATCTCCTGGACGAGCTCGCCCGCGTCTACGACGAACCCTACGCCGACAGCTCGGCGATCCCCACCTACCGGGTATGCCAGCTCGCCCGCCGCCACGTGACCGTAGCCCTGTCGGGGGACGGCGGCGACGAGAGCTTCGGCGGCTACCGGCGCTACCGGCTCCACATGAGGGAAGAAAAGCTGAGGGCGTCCCTGCCGCTTGCCCTACGGCGGTCCGTCTTCGGGCTCCTCGGGCGCGTCTATCCGAAAGCTGACTGGGCGCCCCGGTTCCTGCGGGCGAAGAGCACCTTCGAGGCTCTCGCAAGAAGCTCGGTGGAGGCGTACTTCCAGGGCGTGTCGATCCTGCGCGATTCCATGCGGCGCGAGCTTTACAGCCCCGCGTTCCGCGCCGAGCTCGGCGGCTACAACGCCTTCGAGGTGTTCGAGCGCCACGCCCGCCGCGCCAACCGGGAGGACCCCCTCGCCCTGGTACAGTACCTGGATCTGAAGACCTATCTCGTGGGCGACATCAACACCAAGGTGGACCGAGCCAGCATGGCCCATTCCCTGGAGGTGCGCGAGCCCCTGATGGACCATCCCCTGGTGGAGTGGCTCGCGACCCTGCCCTCCACCTTCAAGGTGCGCGGCGGCGAAGGCAAGTTCCTGCTCAAGAAGGCAATGGAGCCGAAGCTGCCGCAGGAAATCCTCTACCGGCCCAAGATGGGCTTCGCCGTGCCCCTCGCCCGCTGGTTCCGCGGCCCCTTGCGGGAAAGGGTGCGCCGGGCGCTCCTGGGCGACGCCCTGGCGCAAACCGGCCTGTTCAACCCCGCGTTCCTGCGCCAACTGGTAGAGGCCCACGAATCCGGACGGTCGGACCACAGCGCGCCCCTGTGGACGCTGCTCATGTTCGAGGCATTCCTGCGCCATACCCTGGGCCAGGAAACCGCCCAGCGGCGGGAGACCGTGGCGGCATGAGCCTGCGCGTCCTCCACCTCCTGGACCATTCGGCCCCCCTGCACAGCGGGTACGCCTTTCGCACCCTGGCGATCCTGCGGGAAGCCCAAGCCCTGGGCTGGAAGACCTTTCACCTGACCTCCCCCAAGCAAGGCCCCTGCGCGGCGGACGAGGAGCAGGTGGACGGCTGGCACTTCTACCGTACCCCGGTAAGCAACCGTTTCTGGGCCAGGGGAACCCTCCTTGAACCCTTTGCCTGCATGCTGGCCACGGCCCGGCGGCTGGACGCCCTCACGGCGCGGCTTGCGCCCGACGTGCTGCACGCCCACTCGCCCGTGCTCAACGCGCTTCCCGCTTTGTGGGTGGGGCGCCGCCGCGGCGTCCCCGTGGTCTATGAGATGCGGGCGTCATGGGAAGATGCCGCCGTGGATCACGGCACCACCACCGAAGGGAGCGCGCGCTACCGGCTGTCCCGGGCCCTGGAGACCTTCGCCCTGCGCCGGGCCGACCACGTTACCACCCTGTGCGAAGGGTTGCGGCGGGACATCGCCGCCCGGGGCATCCCGGAGGAGAGAATCACCGTGATCCCCAACGGAGTGAATCCGGCCCAGTTCGGCGCCGGGCGGCCCCGGGACCCAGCCCTGGCCGCCGCCCTGGGGCTGGAGGGCGCAACAGTGCTCGGCTTCGCCGGTTCCTTCTACGCCTACGAGGGCTTGGATCTCCTGATCGACGCCATGGCCCTGCTCGCGCCGCGCCACGGGGCCCTCAAGCTCCTGCTGGTGGGCGGCGGCTTTCAGGAAGAAGCGCTCAAGCGCCAAGCGCAGGCGTTGGGCCTCATGGGCCGGGTGATCTTCGCCGGGCGCGTGCCCCATGCGGAAGTCAGCCGCTACTACGATCTCGTCGACATCCTGGTTTATCCCCGGCGCTCCATACGGTTGACCGAGCTGGTGACGCCGTTGAAACCCCTGGAAGCCCTGGCCCAGGGGAAGCTGGTGGTGGCCTCCGACGTGGGGGGCCACCGCGAGCTGATCCAGGACGGGCGCACAGGCATCCTCTTCCCCGCGGGCGACGTGGGAGCCCTGGCCCAGGCCATCGAGCGGTTGCTGGAAGAACCTCAACGATGGGAGACGCTCAAGCGGGCGGGACGAAAGTTCGTGGAGGAAGAGCGCACCTGGGCCCGCAGCGTAGCGCGATACGCGGCCGTGTACGAACGGGTGCTAGCGAAGCGGGACGCCAAGATTCCCGTTATCGCCGGACGGTGAATGGGTCAGACCCGGAAATCGCTATTCAGCCACAAATGGACACGAATGTTCACGAATAAGACAAGGCCTTATTTCACCGAATATGACTGGTAGGAAGAAGAGAGCGCGCCTCTCGGCCCCCCTCTCCCGTGTGGAGAGGGGACAGGGGAGAGGGCGATCCAGTAGCCGTAGGGTGCGCTTCAGCGCACCGCCCGGAGGTATCGACCTCGCCGCGGCGGTGCGTTTCGCTTCGCTCCACGCACCCTACAAAACTTTATTGGCGGCTGAAAAGACAAGGAATTAGGTCGGGCCATGTGCGGCATTTACGGCGTGCTCCATCTGGACGACTCCCCCGCCGACCCGGGGCAGGTCTCCCCCATGGGCCGGGTGATCGTCCATCGTGGGCCGGACGACGAAGGCCTGCACCACGACGGCCCCTGCGCCATCGGCATGCGGCGCCTGTCCATCATCGATCTCGCCGGCGGCCACCAGCCCCTCGCCAACCGGGACCGCACCCTCTGGCTGGTATGCAACGGAGAGATCTACAACTTCCGGGAGCTGCGGCAAGCCCTCTCCGCCCGGGGCCACCGCTTCCTCACCGGCTCCGACAGCGAGGTGATCCTCCACGCCTACGCGGAATACGGGGACGATTTCCTCCAGCACCTGAACGGCATGTTCGGCTTCGCCCTGTGGGACGCGCCGCGGCGGCGGCTCCTGATCGGGCGCGATCGCCTAGGCATCAAGCCCCTCTACTACGCGCTGAACGGGCGGCGGCTCGCGTTCGCCTCGGAAGCCAAGTCCATCCTGGCGGCTCCGGGCTTTTCCCCCCGCGTCGATCGCTCCGCCCTGGCGGAATACCTGCAATGGGGTTACGTGCCCGCGCCCCACTGCCTGTTCGAGGGCATCCGCAAGCTCCCGCCCGCCACGTTGCTGGTGGCCGAGAACGGCCGCCTGGAAGAGCGCCGCTACTGGCGCATCCCCGAGGAGATCGACCGGGAAATGTCGGAGGCCGAGTGGGTCGCCGCGGTGCGCGAGCAGATGGAGCGGTCGGTGCGCATGCAGATGGTGAGCGATGTGCCCATCGGCGCTTTTCTCTCCGGCGGTCTCGACTCGAGCGCCGTGGTGGGCTACATGAGCCGCGCGGCCGACGCCCCGGTCAAGACCTATTCCATCGGTTTCGAGGGCAGCGCCGCCGACGACTATTACAACGAACTGCCCCACGCCCAGCGGGTGGCGCGCCTCTTCGGCACCGACCACCACGAGATCCTGGTCAAGCCCGACGTGGCGGCCCTCCTGCCGCGGCTCTTGTGGCACATGGACGAGCCCATCGCCGACAGCGCCTTCCTCACCACCTACCTGGTGTCGGAATTCGCCCGGCGGGAAGTCACCGTAATCCTCTCCGGTGTGGGGGGCGACGAGCTCTTCGGCGGCTATCGCCGCTACCTGGGCAACCACTTCGCCGCCCGCTTCGAGCGCCTGCCCGGGTGGCTGCGTCGCTCCGCGGTGCGGGCCGGCCGCGTGCTTCCCAGCGACCGGCACTCGGGCGCCTTGAACGCTATGCGGCTTGCTAAGCGCTTCCTCGCCAGCGCCGAGCTTACCTTCGAAGAGCGCTACCGTTCCTACGTACAAATCGCCGCGCCCGAGATGCTCGCTGAGCTCTCCGGCATGAGCTTCGATGGGGACGATGCCCTCGACCGGGCCTTCGCCGCCGCTTCGAGCGACGACAGTCTGAACCGCATGCTGGTGGTGGACGCCGAGACCCAGCTCCCCGACGACCTGCTGCTGCTCACCGACAAGATGAGCATGGCCACCTCCCTGGAATGCCGGGTGCCGCTCCTCGACCACGAGCTGGTGGAGCTCGCCGCCCGCATGCCCGAGGCGATCAAGGTGCGCAAGGGTGAACTCAAGCGTCTGATGAAGATCGCCCTTTCCGACCTGCTGCCCCTGGACGTGCTCCAGCGCGGCAAGCGCGGCTTCGGCACCCCCATGGGGGCCTGGCTGAAAGGATCCCTGGCGGGGCTGCTGGAGAGCGTGCTATCCGAGGAGGCGGTGGCGCGCCGGGGTCTCCTCAATTACCCGGTGCTGCGCCGGATCGTGGCCGATCACGCGGCGAACCGGGAGGACTACACGGACCTGTTGCTGGCGCTTCTCAATCTGGAGATCTGGGGTCGCATTTACCTGGACCAGCGCACGCCGGAGGATGTGACGGCGGAGTTGAAGGAATTCGTGTGATGGCCACTATCGTGGTGACGGCGATCGAAACCCATCCCCACCCCGGCCCTCCCCTTGAAGGGGAGGGGGCCCATCCCCACCCCGGCCCGTCCACGGCCCGGCAGGCAGGCCGGGCCGGCTCCGCAGGCGCAGAGCAGTGCCCCGCGAAACCCCCGCTTCGCCCCCTTGACGGGGAAAGAACTCGTCGGAAAACGAAAAGTCTACCCACCTTGCGTTGTACTGGACAAACAGGGATAGACCCCGGGTGGCAGGGTAGCGAAAAGGTCTTGGCATGAACATTCTCTACCTCTGCCATCGCTTCCCCTATCCGCCCAAGCGGGGCGGGAAGATCCGGCCGTTCAACATGATCCGGCACTTGAGCCGCCAGCACCGGGTCACGGTGGCCTCCCTCGCCCGCTCCGAAGCGGAAGCCCGGGAAGGGCAAGGCCTCGGTTCGGTGTGCGCCCACTTCGAAATGGTGCAGGTCCACAATCCGGTGCAGGTGGTGCGCATGGTGGCGCGCCTGCCCACCCGGGCGCCCTCGTCCATGGGCTTCTTCTACTCGCCGGAGCTCGCCCGGCGCATCCGGCGCCTGCTCGCGCGGGAAAGCTTCGATCTCATCTTCGTGCACTGCTCGTCGGTGGCGCAGTACGTGGAGGACGTCCAGGGCATCCCCAAGATCCTGGACTTCGGCGACATGGACTCCCAGAAGTGGCTGGAGTACGCCTGCTACAAGCCCTTCCCCCTGTCCCTGGGCTACTGGCTGGAAGGGGTAAAACTCATGCGGGCGGAGAAGCGCCTCGCGAGCAAGTTCGACCTGTGCACCGCCACCACCCGGGCCGAGTGGGAAACCCTGGTGGGCTACGGCGTGCCGGTGGCCACCGACTGGTTCCCCAATGGGGTGGACACGGAATTTTTCACTCCCGCCCGAGAGCCTTACGATCGTGACATGCTCTGCTTCGTTGGGCGCATGGACTACTACCCGAATCAGGAATGCATGTTCAGTTTCTGTGAGCGGGTATGGCCGCGACTCAAGGCCCGCCGGCCGGGATTGAAGCTCTTCATCGTGGGGGCCGACCCTTCCCGGCGGGTGCGGCGCCTGGGATCGATCCCCGGGGTCACGGTGACCGGCAGCGTGGACGACGTGCGGCCCTACGTGCACCGTTCCGCCCTCATGGTGGCGCCCCTCAACATTGCCCGGGGTACCCAGAACAAGATCCTGGAGGCCATGGCCATGGGCGTGCCGGTGGTGGCGAGCCGCGTGGCGGCCGGGGGTGTGGACGCGGAGCCTGGGGAGCATTTTCTGGTCGCCTCCACCCCGGAGGAATACGAGGACGCGATCCTGCGCATCCTGGACGACTCTCGGGAACGGGAGCGGCTGGCGGAAAACGGGCGCGCCCGCATGCTCTCCCACCACGCCTGGCCCATGTCCATGCGACGGCTGGACCAGGCCATCGCCCGTTGCCTGGCCACGTACCGCGCCCGCGATCTTCCCTTGCAGGAGGTAGCCCAGTCGTGAACATCAGCATCTTTGGCCTCGGTTACGTGGGCGCGGTGTCCCTCGCCTGCTTGGCCCGGGACGGCCACCGAGTGATCGGCGTGGACATCGACGCCGCCAAGCTGGACCTGATCCGCCGCGGCAAGACACCGGTGGTGGAGGAAGGCATGGTGGAGCTCATGGAGGCGGTGGCGGCCTCGGGTCGGGTTCGGGTGACCGACGACGCCCGGGAGGCGGTGCTGGAGAGCGACCTTTCCTTGATCTGTGTGGGCACCCCCTCCGCGCCCAACGGCAGCCAGGACCAGTCGGCCATCCTGCGCTTGACGAAATCCCTGGGCGTGGCGCTGCGGGAGAAGAACACGCCCCACGTCTTCGTCTACCGCTCCACCCTGGTGCCCGGCACGGTGGAAGAAGTGCTGCGACCCTTGCTCGAAGGCCAGTCGGGAAAACGCGATGGGGACGGTTTCCACATATGCTTCCAGCCGGAGTTCCTGCGGGAGGGCTCCTCCATCGCCGACTACGACCACCCCCCCTTCACCATCGTGGGCGCCTCCCACCCCTATCCGGTGGAGCGGCTCAAGGCGCTGTTCGGCCACCTGCCCTGCGAGTTCCACGCCACCTCCATTCGCGCCGCCGAGATGGTCAAGTACTCCTGCAACAACTTCCACGCCTTGAAGATCACCTTCGCCAACGAAACGGCGCGGCTGTGCGAGGCTCTCGGGGTGGACCCGTTCGAAGTGATGGACCTGGTGTGCCGGGACACCCAGCTCAATATCTCCCGGGCCTACCTCAAGCCGGGCTTCGCCTTCGGCGGCTCCTGCCTGCCCAAGGACCTGCGAGCGACCCTGCACATGGCCAAGATGCGGGACGTGGAGCTGCCCATGCTGGGCGGGATCCTGCCGTCCAACCGGACCCACATCGACCACGCCATAGCCAAGATCATGGCCTCGGGCAAGCGACGCGCGGGTTTGATCGGGCTCTCGTTCAAGGCGGGCACCGACGACCTGCGGGAAAGCCCCCTGGTGCTGCTCGCCGAGCACTTGATCGGCAAGGGGCTGTCGTTGCAAGTCTACGACCCGGAGGTGCAGCTCTCGCGCCTGCTGGGCGCCAACCGCCGCTTCATCGAGGAGCACCTGCCCCACATCGGCTCCCTCCTGCGCTCGAGCCTGGAGGCGGTGGTGGCCGATTCCGAGGTGTTGGTGGTGGGCGCGGCCTACGACAGGCTCGCGGAGGCCCTGGCGCGGCACGTGCAAGAGGATCAGCTCGTGCTGGATCTGACCGGGGCACTGCGCAAGCTACCACTCAAGGGAACGGTCCTCGGGTTATGCTGGTAAGCCGCACTCTCTTGGGCCGCCAAGAGCGCGGCGGGCTGGACGTGCCGCTGCGCGCTCTGCTGCAATGCCTGTCTCCCGGCGGCGCCCGGGGGCGCCTCACGGTGCTCATCTTCCACCGGGTGCGTACGAGCCCCGACCCCCTCTTTCCCGGCGAGCCAGATGCTCAAGCGTTCGAACAGCAGATGCGGTGGGTCCGGCACTGGTTCGAACCCCTGCCCCTGGAGGAAGCGGTGGCCCTGCTCCATACCGGGCAACTGCCACCCAGGGCGTTATGTATCACTTTCGACGACGGCTACGCCGACAACCTGACGGTGGCGCTGCCCGTTCTGCAGCGGCTCGGGCTCCCCGCCACATTTTTCATCGCCACCGGCTTCCTCGACGGCGGGATCATGTGGAACGATCAGGTGATCGAAGCGGTGCGGCAATCTCGGGCAAACCCCCTCGCGCTGGACGACCTAGACCTGGGGGTGCACCCGTTGGGCAGCGTCGAGGAGAAGCGGGCAGCCATCGCCGCCTTGATCGGGGCCCTCAAGTACCTTCCCCTGGAAGCCCGGGCGGAAAAGCTGGCGGCCCTGGTGGAGCGGACGGGGGCGCGGCTCCCCCGGGACCTGATGCTCACCAGCGACCAGTTGAGGGCGCTGCGGCGGGCGGGCATGGGGATCGGGGCCCATACGGTCCACCATCCGATCCTCGCCAAAGTCGGCGCGCAGGAAGCGCGGGAAGAGATCGTGGAAGGGGCGAGCCGCCTGGAAGAGCTGTTGAGAGAGCCGGTACGGCTTTTCGCCTATCCCAACGGCAGGCCCGGGCGGGATTATGCTCCCGAGCACGTGGCAATGGTGCGGGAGCTGGGATTCGCCGCCGCCTTTTCCACCGCGTGGGGGGCCGCCGGGACCGGCTGCGATCCGTTCCAGATCCCCCGGTTCACACCCTGGGACCGGACCCGTATCCGGTACGGCCTGCGCCTGGCGCGAAACCTGTTGCGGCGGCCCGCGCTGTGCCACTAAGCGTCCCATTTCCATGACGAATGATCGCTTGCAGACAGCCGAACTTTTCCCGTTCCCCACATCATGAATCCCGTAGCGCCACGCGCCTTGAGGATCGGCCTGGTGGGGCCCCTGCCGCCTCCCTTCGGGGGCATGGCCAACCAGACCCGGCAGCTCGCCGGGCTGCTGGAACGGGAGGGCTTGGAGGTGGAGGTGATCCGTACCAATGCCGAGCCTCGCCCCGCCTGGATCGGCCGCATCCGCGGGTTGCGGGCCCTGTTCCGCCTCCTGCCGTATCTGGTACAACTCTGGCGCGCCGCGGGACGGGTCAGTCTCTTTCACGTCATGGCCAACTCGGGCTGGGCCTGGTATCTGCACGCCTGCCCCGCCGTGTGGGTAGCGAAACTCAAGGGTATTGCGGTGATCGTGAACTACCGGGGCGGGGGTGCCGAGACCTTCTTTTCCGGCGCCGGACGGCTCGGTCGCGCCGCGCTCGCCCGGGCGGATGCCCTGGTTACCCCCTCCGGGTTCCTGAAAGCCGTGTTCGAGCGGTTCGGATTCCAGGCCACGGTGATCCCCAACATCGTGGACCTGGAGCGGTTTCGCCCGGCAGCCCGCCGCCCCGAGGTTGCGGGCAAACACATCGTGGTCGCCCGCAACCTGGAGCCCATCTACGACATCGCCTCCGCCCTGGCGGCCTTCGCCCGGGTACGCGCCCGTATCCCGGAGGCGCGCCTCACGGTGGCGGGCACGGGGCCCGAACTGGAGCGGCTGCAGGCCCTGGCGCGGGCGTTGGGCATCCAGGAAGCCGTGACCTTCGCTGGCCGAGTGGCTAATGAACACATGCCCTTCCTCTACCAATCCGCGGACGTCATGCTCAATCCCAGCCGGGTGGACAACATGCCCATCTCGATCCTGGAAGCCTTCGCGAGCGGAGTGCCGGTCGTGTCCACCGACGCAGGCGGCATCCCCTACATCGCCGAGCACGAGCGCACCGCCTTGCTGGTGAAGCCGGGCGACGCACAAGCCATGGCCGACGCCCTGGTGCGGGTGTTGGTCGACGCCGAGCTTGCCGCCCGGCTGGCTCGGGCCGGGTTGGAAGAAGCGCGGCGCTACCGCTGGGAGGCGATCCGCGGCTTGTGGCTCGCCGAATACGGGCGGCTTTCCGGCTGCCGCCTTCCGGTAGGAACTAGCACATGAGCCTATACACGGCCTTCTGCTCGGCGGTCCTCTTCCCGCTCCACGAGCGCTTGAAGGGGCACGACACTCGGCAGGTTCTGCGCTCCCTGGAGCGTAGCCAGTGGTTAGCCCCGGAGGCGCTGGACCGGCTACGGGTAGAGCGCCTGCGCGCACTTCTCATGCACGCGGCGAGCCACACGCGCTACTACCGGCAGCGCTTCGTCGAGGCGGGGTTCGATCCGGCCGGGATCAGGTCCATCTCGGATCTGGCGGCGTTACCGGTCCTCACCAAGGCCGAGATCCGGTCCAATTTCGACGACCTGCTGGCGGAAAATGCGCGTAACGTGAAGCTCTATTCCACCACAGGATCCACCGGGGATCCGTTGCGCTTCTACATCGGTCGAGCGCGCATCACCCATGACGTGGCGGCCAAGTGGCGCGCCACCCGCTGGTGGGGCGTAGACGTGGGCGACCGGGAAATAGTGCTCTGGAGCTCCCCCATCGAGCTATCAGCGCAGGACCGCCTGCGGCGGTTGCGCGACCGGCTTCTGCGCAGCCGGCTTGTCCCCGCAACGGCGCTCACCCCGGAAAAACTCGATGCCATCGTGGCCGACATCCGCGCCTACCGGCCCAAGATGCTGTTCGGCTATCCTTCGGCCCTCACCCTGATCGCCCAGCACGCCGAGCACAAAGACATCCGGCTGGACGATCTGGGCATCGCCGTCGCCTTCTGCACCGCCGAGCGGCTTTATCCCCACCAGCGGGAGCGGATCGCGCGGGTGTTCGGCTGCCGGGTAGCGGACGGTTACGGCGGGCGCGACGCCGGATTCCTCGCCCACGAGTGCCCGGCCGGGGGGCTCCACCTCACGGCGGAGGACGTGATCGTGGAGACGGTGGATTCGCGCGGCCGCCCTGTGCCGCCGGGGAAGCCGGGGGAAGTGGTGGTGACCCACTTGTTTTCCCACGAGTTTCCCTTCGTTCGCTACAAAAACGGCGACGTGGCGGTGCTGTCCGACCGTCCCTGCCCCTGCGGGCGCGGGCTGCCCCTTCTTCAAGAAGTGCAAGGCCGCAGCAACGATCTCCTGCTGGGCTTGAGCGGCCAGCGCGTCCACGGCACGGCCTTTTCGATACTGCTTCGGGAGTTGCCTGGCGTCGAGCAATTCAAGATCGTTCAGGAAGCGCTGGATCTCGTGCGCCTGCAATTGGTGGTGAGGCGGAGCTACGATAGGGTGCGGACGCGGGAGCGCATGCTCGCCGCGTTCCGCCACCATCTGGGGGATCGGGTGACGGTGGAGATCGAGGAAGTGGAAGCGATCGCCCCCGAGCCCACGGGCAAGTACCGTTACGTAGTCAACAAAATCCGAGAACCGGTTTTCGAACCCGAGAAGTCAGCGCCTTAATCATGCCCCTGCGCGACATCGTTCTCACGGGATTCATCTTCGGGGCGCTTGTCTTCGTGTTCAAGCGCCCATGGATCGGGATGCTCCTGTGGCACTGGATCGGGCTCATGAACCCCCACCGCTCCACCTGGAGCTTCGCCCGGGATCTTCCCTTCGCCCAGGTGGTGGGGCTCACCACCGGCATCGCGTTCCTGCTCTCTCCCGAGAAGAAGCGCTTTCCGGTATCGGCGTTGACGATGACGCTCATCGCCTTCATTGTGTGGGTGTGTATCACGACCATTTTCGCTTTGTACCCCGACTCCGCGGTGGATCAATTGAAGAAGTTCATCAAGGTCCAGCTCGGGGTTTTGCTGACGCTTTTCGTCATGCAGGACAAGGAGCGCATCCTGTGGCTCGTGCGGGTCGTGGCGCTTTCCATCGCCTTCTATGGAGTCAAGGGCGGTCTTTTCACGCTGCGTACCGGTGGCGCGGGCATGGTGTTGGGCCCTTACGGCAGCTACATCTCGGGCAATACCGAAATTGCGCTGGCCATCACCATGGTGGCGCCGCTCCTCTACTACATGGCCCAGCAGACCGAGCAGCGGTGGCTGCGTTGGGGTCTGTACGGCGCCCTGGGCCTATGCGCTATCGCGGTCATCGGCTCCTATTCCCGGGGCGGGCTTCTCGCCATCATCGCCATGGTGTTTTTCCTCTGGCTCAAGAGCCGCAGGAAAGCGCTCCTCCTGCTCCTACTGCCGCCGGTCCTGCTCCTCGGCCTGAGCGTGATGCCGGAGCGGTGGTTCGAGCGCATGGGCACCATCGCCACTTACCAGGAGGATTCCTCGGCTCTCGGACGGCTCAACGCCTGGGCCTTCGCCTTGAATCTCGCCCAGGACCGGCCCATCACCGGCGGCGGTTTCCAGGCCTTCAAGCCCAGCGCCTTCGAGCGCTGGGCTCCAGAGCCGGAGCGTTTTCACGATTCCCACAGCATCTGGTTCGGCGTGCTTGGAGAGCATGGCTACGTCGGGCTGAGTCTATTTATGCTTTTTTGGTGGTTTGTCTGGAGAACGGCTTCCAAGATCATCCAAGCATCCAAGGATCGCGACGATCTGCGCTGGGCCGGCGATCTGGCGGCCATGATCCAAGTGAGCTTGGTGGGTTATTTCGTGGGCGGATCGTTCCTGGGCCTCGCCTACTGGGATTACCCCTACCTGCTGGCGGCGATGTTGGCGCTCACCCATATGGTGGTATCCCGGGAAGTGGTACCGGCAACCGAACCGGCCCCTCGAGCGTGGCCGCCGTCCGTCCCTGTCCCACCATCGAATGCATCCAACGACGCCAGAAACGCCTAGCCGACCGCCGCGAGGACCGGCCCCGTTCGAGACCGTCTGGCGCCGGCGCTTCCAGGAGTTCGCCGAGCTGCGCGACGACGACGCGGGGATCGCCGGTTGGAGCGCGAGCGGGCTGGAAGCGCGGCTGCGCCATTTCCTCGCCTTCTGGGAAGGCTTGACGCCCGAATCCCTGTGGCTCGACGCCGGGTGCGGTGCCGGCACCTATTCCCGGCTCCTCGCCCGCGCAGGCGCCCAAGTCGTGGCGGTGGATTACTCTCCCCCTACCCTCCGCAAAGCCCGCGAGCGAAGCGACGGCGCGGACTGCGCCTGGGTGGTCTCCGACGTGCAGCGGCTTCCATTCCGTGCAGCTCGATTCGACGGCGTCCTGTGCTTAGGTGTGCTGCAGGCCCTCTCTGCCTCGGCGCCGGCGGTACGCGAGCTCGCCCGGGCGGTGCGCCCCGGCGGCGCGGTGTGGATCGACGCCTTGAACGGCTGGTGCCTAGCGAACCTGTGGGTTCGGCTCAAGCGCTGGGCGCGAGGCAAGCCCATGCACCTGCGCTACGAGTCGCCCTGGGCCCTGCGGCGGGTGATCCGGGAGGCCGGATTCGAAAACGTGCGTCTTTACTGGATGCCCATTCTGCCGGTGCGGTGGCAGCGCTGGCAGGCCGTCATGGAGCATCCGGCCGTCCGGCTCCTTCTGCGCTGGATTCCGCCGCTGGGGCTGGCCGTGAGCCACGCCTTCCTGATGAGGGCGGAGAAGCCGACGAAATAAAGCGCGCCAAGCGCGGCGATGCGCACCGCCGGGTGTCGGTGCATTCGAAACCGGGCAGCGGTGCGCTGAAGCGCATCACCCTACGATTACTACGGTACCGCCCGTTCCAACAGCGACCGTGCGACGCTCAAGAAGGGCTTTTATCTTTTCCGGCAACGAAAGGATTGAGCAGGGGGACGGAAAAGGGTTTGAAGTCGCGCGTGTTGCGCGTGACGACCGTAAGACCGTGGATGAGCGCGGTGGCGGCGATCAGCGCGTTCTCCAGGTGATGGTCGGGGCGGCGATGCATCAGTTTCGCCCAACGACGGAAGACGGCCGCGTCCGCCGGTAATATCTGGGACGACTGCGCGAGCTGTTCAAGCCAGATTTCTATCTCGCCGGCCTTCGCGGCATCTTGCTCACGGGTGATTTCGATACCTGCTTGGATCTCGCCGAGCGTCACCGCCGAAAGATACAACGCGGTCTCCGGCACGGCTTTGAGCCAAGACAGCACGGCGCGATGCGGATTGCGTTTGCGGAGCTCCGAGACGATGTTGGTATCAAGCAAGTACATGCCGTGAGCTCATAAGAGTTCCGTCACGCCTCGGAGAACGGCGACCGCCTTCCCCTGCTACGGATTTTTTGCAAGCTTCAGCGCTCGACGGCGGCGGCGCCCCCTTGCTGGAACCTCCAGATTCCGAGGCGCGCCGGGCGTGAGCAAGAGCGCCTTGAGCCGGGGCCGAGCCTGCTCGCATAGGCGACGCCATTCTTTGACGGGCACCAGCACGGCCGCCTCCTTGCCACGCAGAGTGACGAACTGCGGACCTTCAACCAAGCTCGCACGCAGCAGCTCGCTGAAGCGCGCCTTGGCATCCTGCACCGGCCATGTGGACATGGTTCGCGTCGGTCGGAAATGAACTAGTCACTATTCTAGTCAGGTCGCTCTAAAGGTTCAAGCCGGCCTTCAGGGGCGCGCCGAAGCGCGCCCTTGCTTCTTGTCTCAAGCTCAGGCGATGGCCGCCGGTCGCTCGGCGCGCGCCTGCCGCTCCCGGGCCTGGAGCCATTGCTCCAGCATCATGAGGATCCACACCATTTCCCCATAGTACCCGGGATGCTGTGGAAGATGGGATTGGATCAGCTCCCGTAAAAACGTTTTCCGCACCATGCCGCGCTCGCCCAGAGCATCGAGGCTGGCAAAAGCCAGTTCCCGAAGGCCCGGATGTCGCAGCACCCACACGCCGAAGGGAAGCCCGAAGCCGTGCTTCTTCTTGCGCAGGATGGCTTCCGGCAGGAAGCCGCGCAGCGCCTCCTTGAAAAAGTAGCGGAGCCTCAAACCCCGCACCTTGAGGCGTGGCGGCAGGCGCAGGGAAAAATCCACGAGCTCTTCCGCGAGGAACGGAAAGGCCGCCTGCACGCCAGCGAGCGCCGTCGCCCCCAGCACCTTGGGCAGGTCGTTGTCCGCCAGGGTGTATTTCCAGTCGTACTCCAGCATGCGGTTCACCAGGGCGCGGGCGCTGGAGGCGCCATAGACCGCCCTCTGCTGCGCGAGGGGCGCCGCTTGATCGACCGAGGCCAGGAAATCCGCCGCGAGCAGGTGCTCGGCCCCCAGCCGCGTCAGCAGGTTGTACGTTTCCAGCCGGTCGGGCATGGGTAGCCGCGCGTGGCGCACGTAGGCTGCGGCTTTGCGCACGAGGGGAAGCCGAGCGAAGGCCGTCGAGTCGGCGAGTAGCGGCTCGACGAGGCGGCGGCGCACCGGCGCCGGAATCGCTTCGTAGAGCGCGAAGAGCTTCTGCGTGGCGTACCGGGCATTGCCGCCGAACAGCTCGTCGCCGCCGTCGCCCGCCAGCAGCTTCTCCACGCCCGCGGACGCCGCCAGCTGGGCGCAGCGATAGGCGGGCAGCACCGAAGAGTTGCCGAAGGGCTGGTCGTAATGGGCCGCCACCCGGGGAATGCCTTCCACCAGCTCCTCGGGCGTGAGGTAGTGCTCGTAGTGCTCGGCGCCGAAGTGGCGGACGGCGATGCGGGCGTAGGCCATCTCGTCGTAGCCCGCGGCGTCGAAGCCGATGGAAAAACTCCGGGCCGGGCGCCCCGTCACCTCCTGCAACATACCGGTCACGGTGGAGCTGTCGGTGCCGCCGCTCAAGAAACACCCGACCGCCGCCCCATCGGCTTCCCGGGCCACCGCCTCCCGCACCAGCCGCCGGAACTCTTCCGCCAGGGATCGGAGCGGCGCCGGCCGCTCTTCTTCGAAGCGCGGCACCCAGTGGCGCTGCACGCGCACGCCGTCCCGGTTCGCCTCCAACGCATGCCCCGCCGGCAGGCGGGAGACGCCCCGAAACACCGTCCGGGGCGCCGGGATCATGTGGAAGTAGAGGTAATCGAATAGCGCCTGGGGATCCAGCTCCGGGGCCCGGACGAGGGGCACCCGGTCGGCGCGGTTCGAAAAAGCGAGCCGCGTTCCCTCCCGGGCGTAGCACAGGCTCTCGCGGGCGAACCGGTCCACGGCCAGCACGCCGCGGCCCTGGGCGAAATCCAGGATCGCCACCGCGTACGGGCCCTTGACCATCGGCGCCACGGCGGCGCCGTGGCGCCGGTACAGGCGCAGCCAGCATCGCGCCGGGGATAGGTCCGCCGCCCCTCCACCAGCCTCGGCTTCGAACCGAGGCCGCCCCCAGGTCAAAGCCATGGCAGTGTCCTGGACCGCCACGTCGGCGGCCAGGGGGTCCACCACCACTTCCAGGCCTGGCGCCGTCCAGCGTTGGGCCGGCCCTCCCTGGGGGCGTTGATCGACCCGGGGCGCGCCTCCCGGCCGCACGCCAGAAAAATCCACCCAACCGTAAATCAAGGCTTCCCTCATGGTGCGTTTGCAGTTTCGGCGGCTGATCGCCGCGCCTTGACGAACATGTGCTGCACCAGCAGCCCCAAGGGCAGCTTGAGCCAGGTGGCGCGGGCGAGCAAGACCCGCCGAGCCAAGCGGCGCCCCGGGCCAGGGAGGCGGTCCGGATCGGGGGGTGGTAGCACGGAGGCGATCAGCGGCTCCACGAGCCACTTGACCGGCGCGGGCGGCACGGCGCCCTGGACCTGCGAAGCCAACTGCCGGGGCACCGGCGTGCCGAAGAACCGGCCGGCGAAATGGAGCCCGTACCAGAGGGGGCGGCCCAGTCCCAACACTTGGGCGCGTTCCTGCAGCGCCTCCCAAAACCCGGGCTCGACCCCGAAGCCGCGCAACAGGCTATCCAGATCCGCCAGGTCCCGCAAGCGGTTGCTGCAATCGGAATCGTGGAACAAGTGGGCGGCGGCGTGGAGCACCTGATCCGCGGGGGCCAGCACCCGCCATCGGCTTCCTGGGACCGGGCGGGCCGCGTCCAGCAGGCGCTCGGGCGGCGGCCGCAGCTTTCCCAGGGGCGGCAGAATCGTGTGATGCACGTCCAGCTCCAGGGCGTGCTCAGGATGCCGCAGGGGCGGCAGTTCGTGGGTCCATTGCCGGTAATAGCGCTCGTCGTGGGCGTCCAGGGGCTTGGACTGCCAGCCCGCTTCCCGCAGCCGGGCTTCCACTTCGGCCAGCGCATCCCGGGGGACCAGCAGGTCCACGTCCCCCACCAGCCGCCCTTGTGCGCAGGGCAAACCCTGGACCAGGTACGCGGCCCCCTTGAGGAGCACCTGAGGAACCTCGATGCCTTCCAGGGCGGCCTCGACACGGGCGAGGGTCCACAACACGGCCTGGCGTTGGAACCGGGCCAGCGCCGCTTCCGAATCCAGGTGATTTCGCACCGGCGCCGGCAGCGCTTCCAGCATTCCGGCCCTCTCCAGCCGCGCACGCAGAGCAGCAAGCAGCCGGGCGGTGCGCCCGACCCGCACCACCCCGTCCCAGGCGACGAGATCCAAGCGCAGTGCCGACTCGGGACGAGCGAGCAAAGTTACAAGGGAGGCGATCGGCGGAGGCAGGGGCATCGACTAGGGTCCTCAGATGGGCTATCACCCCTCTCTCCCCGAGGGAGAGAGGCGGGGGAGAGGGGGAAAAGAGGCGAGGATTTTCTCCAATACCGCCGTCGACTCAGTCAAAACTTGTGAATCCCAAAAACGCAAGAGCCGATAGCCGCGCTCTTCCCGCTAGGCGTCGCGTATCCGATCCGATGCGCAACCCTGGGTGTTGCCCGCCATCGACCTCGATTATCAGCCGGGCTTGAAAGCAGACGAAATCCACGATATCGGGATGGGTTTCGGCGGTGAGGATGAAAACCCATCCCCACCCCAACCCTCCCCTTGAAGGGGAGGGAGCTCCATCCCCACCCCGGCCCGTCCACGGCCCGGCAGGCAGGCCGGACCGGCTCCGTGGGCGAGAGAGCAGTGCTCTGCAAAACCCCCGCTCCGCCCCCTTGAAGGGGAGGGAGCTCCATCCCCACCCCCGCCCACGGGCCAGCATCCCCCCGAGATGCTCGCCTTTCAAAAGGAAAGCAGGCATGCCGATGTCATCCTCCCCCTTTCAAGAGGGAGGTTGGGAGGGGGTGGGGTACGCGCGGTCCAGAGCAGCGCCTTGCGACATCCCCTCTTTCCGATTTCTTTTCGTCAGCCATGTCCGGTAACGTCCGCTCGCTTCTCGAAAGTGCCCTCTTGTTCCCCCGCCCGGGGCGCTCGGTCCGTCAGCCGGTCCACGGCGCGGACGGCCTGCTCCAGATCGCCGTACTGGAGCCGATACGCTTCGCACGCCCGAGTAAGCCGGGCCACCGCGTCGAAGGCGGCGGGGCCCAGGGTTTCGTAGTTGAATGCGTTGCCCGAGAGCTTGACGAAGGCGCGGGGAGCGGGGACGCGCTCCACCGCCACGGGGGAGCCCGGTGCGTACTTGGGAAAGACGATCAGAAAGGGTTGCGCGGGGACGTGTCGTCGCTCGACGCTCTCGGGCGAGGGCGCCAGATGGGCCACGGTTCCCTTGCGGGTCTTGGGGAATTCCGGCCCCAGCACGGCTTGGGAGGCGAAGCGCCGGATCACGCCGATGGACTCGTTTTTGAGCGCAACAGGGCGCAGCAGGGGCAACAGCCGCCCGGACTCGAGATCCACGACGCCGAACTCATCAGAGAGCAGGCGGTAGCCCCGGCAGGCGAGCCCCGCGGTCAAGGTGCTTTTCCCGGAGCCCGGATGGGCCGGAAGCACCACCGCCCGGCCTTCCCGCTCCACCACGCCCGCATGGAGCAGCAGATAGCGGTGGCAGCGCTGGGCGATGCACCAGTTCATGCCCCACTCCAGCAAGGGCAAATGGGTATCGGCGGGAAACGGCTGGAAGGGGACCGATCCGTCCACCTGGAACACCACCTGGGGACGCACCACCCGCCTCAAGCCCCGCTGCCGATAGAGCCCTACGGTCAAGTCGAAGAAGCCTTCGGAAGGCAGCGCCGGGAAAGCCCCGTAGAGCCGCTTCAGCAGATCGGGGAGGGCGGGTACGTCGGAGCGCACCCGCGCCCGCACCAGGCCGAAATCCAGCGCCAGGCCGGCGGAGCGCAAGCGGGTGGCGATGGCCTCGTGGGGCAGGCCCGCGACGGTTTCATTCATCGGCGCGGACGACGAGCCCCATGCGCTCCAGCTCCTCCAGGAGGAGCAAGACCTGGGATCGCCAATGGGCGTCGGCGGGAGCGGAACCCTCGAGGGCCGCGGCCACCAGATCCTCCAGGGGCCGAGGCCCGGAGGTCAAGGCGTCCAGGACGCGCAGCGCGGTCTCGTTGAGGTAATGGGTCTGCCAGGACAGAGGATTGAACACCAAAGCTTCGCCCCCCTCGCGGAAGATGCGCAATCCCTCGGAAGCGCGCAATGCCCAGCGCCGAGACGAGCCGGAAGCGATGGGGGTGCCGTCCCGCCTGGCGCCCACGCCCGGAAGGGGCTTCAGACCTTGATCGGAGAAACCGAGGTCCAGCAAGAAGTGGTGATCGGCGTTCCCCCGTTAGGCTCCCACGCGTAGCCCACTTGCCGGATGTCGGTTCCCTCACCGTCCACGTAAGAAAGGGCGTAGTAGTTTCCGGGGGCCTTCTCGAAGCGATGGACGTTGAAAACCGTGTACTCCGTGAGTTCGGCGCCAAACTTGCCGCTGCCCTGGTTCACCAGCCGCCAGAACCGGGTGTTGTCGGTGCCGATGAAGTAAAGGCCGGGAATCTTTTTGTGCGGGTTTTTGTAGAGGTGATAGACGTAGAGTCTGACCCGCATCCACTCGTCTGCATCCACAGCCGATATCTCGGCGGGCTTGGTGCCGTAACTCGTCGCCTTAAGTGCATCGTTTTCCACGCACGCGGCAGCGCTGCCCACGGCGACGGCCGAGGCCGGGCGCACCGTCAACACCAGCGGCGCGGCGACTATCCCTTTCAGGAGGCCGCGACGGCCTTTTTCGATCGGTTCGTGATCCATAATCCCGGGAAAGGCGCTTGGCTCTAACCTCTAGTGACTAGCAAATTGTGTACCGGGTACCCCGGGTAGACGCCAACACCTTGAACAAGCCCAAGTATAGCCAATCCTGACGGACCGGGCGGGTTTTTGGATGACCGGAATGTTAAGTTTTTTGACATCCCGATCTCCCTTTACGGCCCCCTTAATGCCCATAGTCCACAACTCGTCAACCATTCACTGGCTATTTCCGCGCCGCCCTTCAAGGAAAGAATCAGGAATGGAATGGTTTGGGCGGTGATCATGAAAACCCATCCCCTCCCTAACCCTCCCCTTGAAGGGGAGGGAACCCCATCCCCTCCCCTAACCCGCCCACGGCCCGGCATGCCCATGTCCTCCTGCCCCTTCAAGGGGGAGGCTAGGAGGGGGATGGGTTCTATGTGTGTGCAGACGCGGAGCGGCCCTCCCCGAACCCCCAGCCGCCTCTCGAAGGAGAGAGAATCGAATTGCGGTCCCCCAGTGCCATGATGGGACGCGCGCCAATGTGGAACGCCCGATACCACCTGGGCAGGGGCGGCGAATTTGGGGGTGGGCCTAGGGCTCACGGGCCCGCCGTCCGGCGGGGAGACCCGCCCGGACCGCCCTCCAGGGCAAGGGGCCTGCCTTCGGGCCGGTAAGCGAACGCCCCCACTGTCCCCGCTTTTCGGGGCAGCCCGTCGTAGTCCATGGTCGCTTCCGGCAAGCGCCGGAGCCGCTCGGGCAGCGTGTCCGAAGAGAGCCGCAATGCACCCAGGGGCGACACGTCCAGATGCGGGGGAGCGGCGAAAGGCGCCCGTAAATACTGCGCCGCTTCGGCGTAGGGCAAACCCAGGTTTCCTTCCCCGTCCAGACCGAAAATAGGCTCCCCCGCGAACACAGCGTTTCCGGCGACCACCGGCGCATGACCCGGCGCTACGCCGCGAACGACGAGGCCCGCGTCCCGGGCGACCACGGTGTTGTGGAAAACGTGGATTTCCCGCGGCAGGCCGCGGTGAGGCTGGATGAGAATGGCCGAACCCGAGGGGTTCACGAAAGCGTTGTTGTAGAGGGCCACATTGCCTTCGCCCTGGAACAGGGGTTCGCCGGAAGGATTGTCGTAGAAGAAGTTGCCGTAAATAAGGTACCGGTCGTTGACCCCCGGGCCTTCGGGCGGCCAATGCCCCACGAGGAGATTCGGGCGCGCCCTGGGGCCAGTGGAAGCGTTGTTTGCCTTGCTGAACACGTTGTGGCGGATGACGGTCTCACTATCCCCGATGGGCATCCCGGCAAGCTGCGGCCTCCCGATCTGGTGCTTGATCTGCAGGTTGTAGCCGATCGTGTCGCGCACCACGTTGTGCTCGATCAACCCGGAGACGAAAGGGGCACGGCCGTCGGAATCGCCGAGATAGAGTCCCGTACCGGCTCCCAGGATCACGTTGCCCCGGATCACCCATCCCCAAGTGGGGCACTTGGTGGAGATGCCCACGATGGACTGATCGACCCCGTGATTGATGATCAGGAGGTTTTCCAGCGTGATGTGGTGGGCGAAGGCCGCGTGGCCTTCGGCCTTGACTCCATCCGCGATCTGGCTCCGCCCGTCCAGCACCAGATTGCGGACGACGATGTGAGCGGCGTTGACCAGGCTCACGGTATTGGCGCCCCGGCGGGCGAGGAACACTGGCCGCTCTCGGCCGGGGATCCCCGAGATCGCGATGGGCGCTTCTTCGGTCCCGCTCAACCGATGGATGGGAAGCCCGTAGCGATACGTCCCCGGCGCGAGCCAGAGGGTATCGCCGGGAGCGAGCCGCCCGAGAATGGCCAGATAATTGTCCGGGCGCCCCGTGTACTCGGCAGCCATCGAAGGCGCGCTGAGCGACACGAGGCTCCACCCCACGAGGACGGCCACGGTTCGCAGGAACTTTGTGTGCCTCGACACTCTCATCAGCCCACAGCTTGCTCGGGCCGCCCTCCTGTAGGGTGCGTTGAGCGAAGCGAAACGCACCGAACGATGCTGACCCATACGACGGTTTAGGCCCTACCGTGACATCGGCCCCACGTACTCGCGAGAAATCACCAGGTTGTCGATGAACACGTCCTGGTCGTAGGGCGAGGGCGTCATGCCCCCATGCCAATAATTGACGTGGATCTTTTGAATCTTGATCTTGGGAATGTCCCGGTAGCGGACGTCCGTCTTCTCGAACACGAGTCGGCCGTCGAGCCACACCTTGTAGATCCCGTCGTTGTGGCCCGGCGTGTTCATCTTCACGTAGTGCTCGATCGCGTACCAGCGGTTGTTCTCCAGAAAACCGCGCGGCCCAAGAGACCATACCCAGAGGTCTCCATATCTGCCTTTCTGGTCCGCGTGGTAGGCGTAGCTCGCGGCGATCGTATAGCGCGCGAGGGGGTTTTCCCGCTCAGGCTTGCGCAGGAACTCGCTGCGGATGGACCAGCCGTTGGTGCCGGTGGCGCGACCCTGCATGCCGTAGGTGCCTGCCACCCCAGGCATCTTGCCCCCATCAGCGATAGGAGCCCAGTTGCTGCCGAAGCGCTGGTAATAGCGGAAGTAGATCTCCTCCGGTTCGCTCCCCTTTTCGAAGTAGTACTCCATGTTGAGCCCCAGGTTGCCGCCTTTCCTGACGGTCACGCGAAGGGCCCTTCCCTGAAGCGGCTCGAAGCGCAAGCTTTCGTCCCGATCCACCACCCGGAACACGCTTTCTTTCTGGATCGCCCACCCGTTCGTCCAGGACCGGCTCTCGAACCCCTCGAACTTGACCACCGCCGGGTCCCGCTCGATGCCTTGATCGTTGGGATAGCGATCGGCAAGGCCCCGACGCACCTGAGCGCTGCGGTCGATCCGCGGGGCATCCAGCTCGTAGACTCCGGCTGTCGCCGCGCCGGTCTGTCCTTCGGCCTGTTTGGTGAGTTCCAGAACCGCGCGCTGGAGGCCGCTGGCGGCTGCGACCGGGCGCATATCGAAATAAAGCAGTGACCGATAGCCACCGCCGATGCGCAGGATCTCCATCTTCCCCAGCGACTTGTTAGTGGAACAATGCAAGGAGGTGTCGGCGGCCGGCGGGATCTCCTTTTCGGTTCTGTCGGTGAACGTGATCCGCAGCCGCGGGTGATAAGCAGGTTCCGAGCTTTCGCGGCTGTAAAAATTGACGACCCCCGAGCGGGTCGCCGGTATCGCCTGGACGAGCAATCCCCCGTTGGACGAGGGTTGCTCCAGCCAGCGCCGAACGAGTTCCGTGACATCCCATTGCACAGGAACCGCGCTGGCCTCCTGGGCAATCACTCGTTCGGCGTAAGGCTCAGGACCGTCCTGCTTGCCCTTGGCATCGATCCAATCGCCGCCGCGCGTTTTCCAGGGGATGCGAGCCGCGGTGTTGTAGTAATCGCAGGTAGCGCCGCTGGGACCGTCGTAGAGCGGTATTACCTCTTCCGCAAGGCAGACCGAGACCACCGTGAACGTGACGACGATAGGGGCAAATCGAAGGTAGAAGGAAACCATCCCCGCTCGATGAGCTGTATTGTGATTGAACTTACCGAGAATTACGCAACTGGATGACAATTGCTTTGCCTATGCTGACGGCAAGGCTCCCCTCTCTCCGTGGAGAGGGGAGAGAGCCATACAGCGCATCGCTTCGTGGCAGGATTATGTAAGGCACCATAGCATCAGGAGCCGACTTCCCCGGCTGCCTGGCGCGCCCGCCCGATCCTGCGCATCTGGCGCAGGGCGACCATATGCGTCAGCGTGTAGATGCCTTTCCAGGGCAGCCTCAGGGTATCGGCACCTGCGTACAACTCCTGGATATCGGCGGGCAATCCCGCCAGCCCCATCCGCCGCAGCCGTGGCCCCAGAAGCTGGAACTCGAAGTGCCGCCGCCCGTAGCGCACGAGTCGCCGCCAATACTTGGGCCATTCGCTCAGCTTTCCGATGGGAACCGAATCGAATTCGAAAACCGCATCCGGGCAGGGATGGATCAGGCGATCATCCCACTCGCCCCGGGGCTCCAAGTCCCACTTGATGAGAGCGCCCAGGAGGCCGTCGTCGCCCTCGAGCTTGAGGGGCAGTCGCACGCCGTGGCGCCTCAAGCGTTCGACGAAGGCGCCGCGCAAAGCGTACAGATTCGCCACAAGGCCCCGTTGTTCGAGGATCTCTCGCCGGTCTTTCACCATGCTGCGACCCGAGCCCGGGACGGCGGATGCTGCATGAGCATGGGAGTCGGCTCGTAGCGCTTCGGCCATCGTCGAGAGGGAGCCCGCACGTATCCGTGCATCTCCATCCATGAAGAAGTAGACCTCTCGACCGGGACACCGCAGAGGGACCGTTTCATGGATAAAGACGTTCCAGGCGTTGCATTTGTCGCCGAGTGCGATCGAGACCAGATGAACCTCTGAGCGAGAGCGCGAATACTCGCGAACGATGTCCTCCGTTCGATCGGTGCATCCGTTCGCCATCACGTATATGTCCAGCTCGTGCTCCGGCTCCGCGGCACACAGGCTGTCCAAGCATACACCGATCTTTTCCTCCTCGTTGTGTGCCAAGACCATAACAGGCCAAGCGGAACCTGTTTTCATGGTGATTGCCTCATTTCAGTCTGCCACGGCACGGCCGACTTGCCTCCCCCTCCTAAGGGGGAGAGTCGGGAGGAGGATGGGGGACCTTTGCTTCAAAGCCAAGCGTCAACCGAGACTACTTCCAGTGACCTTTCGCCTGCAGCTTTTCACGTAATCCGGTCAAGGGGTAACCAAGCGCATAGGCTCGCTTCGCGTGCTCTATGGACTTGTCGTACTGTCCAAGTTCGAAATAGGCTAAGCCGAGGTTATAGTCGAGGTTCGGGTCCTCCAGCCCCAGTGCCTTCGCCTCCTCGAATTGCTGCAAGGCGGCCTGGGGATTGTTTTTTCGCAGGAAGTAAATTCCGTAAACGAGCCGCACGTTGGGGTCGTCGTTGGCGAAGCGCAGCGCCCGGTCAAAGTAACACTCCAGGGTATAGCGTGCCCCATCCGGCTGATCACGCTTCTCTCTCTCGGAAAGCCGAATCATGGCCATAAGCGCCCTGGGGTGATTGGGAAAGGCCCGAAGCGTATAGTCAATATCTGCACCTATCTTTCCCGTACGCCCTTGGAGCAGCGATTCAATACCGGCTGTGAAGTGCGCGCCTTCAACCAGCCTTTTCTGCTCGGAGGTGGCCTTGCGATAGTCGAAAGGGCCATACCCGTTGGCCAAATCGCCGCAGTCCCAAGCATGATAACCTTGATGAGCCGCCATCACCGGAACTCCCATGTTCAGAAAGCCTAACAAAAGGAACATAAGAAAGCGCACGGCAACTTCTCCTATTCCACAATCGCTCTCATCCGGAGCATTGCCCATATACGGCACGTCGCCTCCGTTCTAAAAAGGGGCCATAAGAAAATACTAACAAAGTGTTACAGTTCGGGACACCATTTTTGTACTCCGGCAACGATCGCAGCCATATGATCTCGTTGCGCCACAGCAAAAATGTTTTTATGGTGACTTTCACTCTCATAGAAAGCCGGTTTTGGAGTACCGCAGTGCGCAGCTTGATCGCTTGCTTCCTAGTCACCGGAGTTTTGGCTTCAGACTTGGTTCGTGCTGAACATGGCGTTGACGCAAGTTCTTGGAGCACAGGAACGAATGTCGGCACCTACGACCCGTCTACTTTTACATGGAAGCCAGGCCGTGATGCCAAGGGACTCATCAACCGCGTGTCCTTCGAGCGGTTGCCACTCAAGACTTGGGTCAAGGCGGATGGCACTGCCATGAAAGACAACCTGGAGCCGCGGATCAAGGCCGCGATTCCCACCTGGAGAGAGCTCGGAAACTGGGGCTTGTACACCCGGGCATGGAACGGATTTGCGGTGGACCGAGAAGGTAACCGAGCCTGGTTCTTCGGCGGCGGCCACGCGGACGGAAGCAACAACGGCTTGTATCGACTCGACGCGGCCAAGCTCCAGTGGGACATCGAAGCGCTGCCGAGCGATCCGGCCAAGTGGGATCCCAGTTACGCAAAGCGGCCTCCAGCGACAGGAAGTTACACGGTCTACACGGAAACGAAGGCCCAATGGGAGAGAGATCGCAGCGAATACTATGACATCGACAATCAAGGGAATCCAACGGCCCGCCATACTTACCGCTCCCTAACCTACGACCCGATTGATCAAAAGGTCGTCATGGTGTGCCGTCGCTGGTGGGATTTCGATCTCAAGACGCGCAAATGGTCCGTGCGCTTTCCTTTCGACAGATCGTTTCGGTCCGGGGAAGATTATCGGGGCGCGGAAGGGTATATGGGCGAAAACATTGATTCGACCTTTGACGAGCGAAGCGGCTTCGTCATCGCCGGGCCCACCGATAATGGCGACTATGGGCGGTTCATGGCCTGGAACCCAGCCACGAACGAGTGGCAAGATCGAAAAGATATCCAGGGCGGATATGAAGCGCGTGGCGGCACCCTGGAACGTCGTGGGCGGGAGTGGTGGCTCATCACGCTCGTCAGCCGCAAAAACATGCACGTGCGAGACTGGTGGCCGCTAAAGCTCCGCATCCATGACCTCGACACGCGACAGCGGCGGGTGGTGGAAGCAAGGCTCGACCCGCGAATCACCATAGACTCATTCTCCACCAAGGGACCCGATGGAGCGGCTTTGACTTATGTCGATGACTGGGACGCCTTTATCTACGCAGTGCCATTGATGAAAAACCGCGACGGAGCCGAGCGCAGCGTCGTTCTGCTTCTAATCGATCCAAAAACCTACGAAATCACCTTTGCAGACGAAAAACTTGGGATCAAGCCTGGTGCGCTGCCCGCGAATACGTTCCACGTGGTCGAACGTAATATGGTCTATTTTCCCCGCTTACATTTACTTGTCTGGATGGATTCGGGTGAGTCGCCCCTCTATGTCATGAGGACGCGATAAACCTGATGCAGGACGATAACAGGCGAAGCTTTCCAACGCAGCCCTGACTCTAGCTCACCGCCTATTTTCTACCTAGACGCCCTAGGGCGATCGAGCCCGCGCTGGCCGCAAGATAAGCGATAGCTTTGACCGAAAATGGACGCTCTTTGAGAGCCTCGGCAAAAGCGGCAGCCGCCAATGCCCTATTTCCCTCTCGGTACTGAGCAAGACCGAAGCTAAAATGACTCTGAAAACACCGACGCCTGAATTCTATCGGGTTTGGTTTCGCCCCATCGCGTCCCTCATAACCAAATCTGCGAATGGCGGATTTCCGCAGCGCAGATGCGTGATCCTTGCTAGATACTCTTCGTGAAGCTTGCCCGTGATGCACTCTATAAAGCGCTATCACCTGCCTGAGTTTGCAAAACTTGTAGCGTCTTGAAGCGCGAATCACATAATCCCAGTCATCTGCCGGCGGGAGAGACTCATCGAAAAAGCCAGTCTTGTGTATGACCTCAGCACGGAACATTGCTGTGGTCAGAAGCACCCAGTTAGTCAGCAGGAGTTGATGGTAGATCCAGCCCGAAAGCGTCTCCACGACATCGTCTGGATCAAGCGTGCGCTCGGGGAAGCACGCTTCGGTGCCATCAACCCAATTTTTGAATTAGCCGTACACGACGCCAATTTCTGGACGCCTTCGAAAGGACTCAAGCTGCGCTGCCAGCTTTTGGGGATGCCAGAAGTCATCGTGATCCAGAAAAGCGATGTAGCGGCCCTTTGCGTTCTTGATCCCCGTATTACGGGCTGCCGCCACGCCGGCGTTCTCTTGCCGAAAAATGCGAACGCGCGGATCATTTTTGGGTATCGCCGCTATCGTCCCATCGATCGACCCGTCATCGACCACCAATATCTCGAAGCCCCTGAAGGTCTGGGCAAAGACGCTGCCAATGGTCTGAGCAATGAAGCGCTCACTATTGAACGTGGGGACAATAACGCTGACTTCCGGCACAGCGACTTTCCTTTCAGATTAGAACTTCCAAAGGCGCCGGATGGCTCAGGAAAGCCGTCGGGCTTGCCGTGAGCCCGTAGGCGCCCGACTGGAAAATGACGATCAAATCCCCGAGGTGAGCTTCGGCCAGCTCCATGCGGTCCGCCAGCAGGTCCAGCGGCGTGCACAGCGGTCCCACCACGGAGACCACCTCTCGCCGTTCTCCCCGGACCCGGTTCCCCACCACCACCGGGTAGTTCTTGCGGATCACCTGCCCGAAGTTGCCGGAGGCGGAAAGATGGTGATGCAGTCCACCGTCGGTCACCAGGAACACGTGCCCCCGGGACTCTTTCCGGTCGATCACCCGGCACACGTAGATCCCCGCCTCGCCTACCAGGTAGCGCCCCAGCTCCAGCACCAGGTGGGCGCCCGGCAAATCGCGCCGCACGCGCTCGGTCAGCCCGGCGAGGTTTCGCCCGATGGGGGCGAGATCCAAGGGCTGCTCCCCCGGGAAGTAGGGAATCCCGAACCCGCCGCCGATGTTGACCACTTTGACCGGCGCAGGCGCTTCCCGGGAGAGGCTGACGGCCAGCTCGTAGGATTTCACCTGGGTCTCGACGATGGCCTCGGCCTTTAAGTTCTGGGAGCCGGCGAAGATGTGGAATCCTTCGAAAGCGAGGCCCAGCGCGCCCATCTCGTGGAGCAACTCCGGCACCTTCTCCGCGTCGACGCCGAAGGGCTTGGGGCCACCCCCCATTTTGGCTCCGGACGACTTGAGCTCGAAATCCGGATTCACCCGCACCGCCACCCGGGCAGGGAGTCCCAGTTCCGCCGAAATCCGGGCAAGCGCCCGGGCCTCCCGGAAGGACTCCACGTTCACCAAGATGCCGGCCGCGACCGCCTGGCGCAGCTCCTCGTCCCGTTTTCCTGGGCCGGCGAAGCTGATCTCGGCGGGCGCCATGCCGCTATCCAGCGCCACGCGAAGCTCCCCCGCGGAAGCCACATCGAGCCCGTCCACCCGCCCGGCCATATGGGCCACCAGCGCCGGCATGGGATTCGCTTTGACGGCGTAGTGAAGTCTCACCGCTTCCGGCAAGTGGCGCTTGAGGAGCGCCACCCGCTCGCCGATGAGGCCGCGGTCGTAGGCGTAGAAAGGGGTGCGGCCCACCCGCTCGGCAAGCCGGGTAAGGGGCATGCCGCCCACCTGGAGGCAATCGTCGATGACGGGGAAGGGGCAGACGAAAGCGTGCTCAAGGGCGCTCATTGGTTGCCTTTATGCTCTTATTGACAGGCACTTATTAACATAAATAGACTAGTCTAACACTAGTCTGATATGGGCACATCAACATGCGTGAAATCGGCGCTTACGAGGCGAAGACCCATCTTCCCAAATTGCTGGAGCGGGTGGAAAAGGGGGAGCGTTTCCTGATCACCAAGCACGGTCGTCCGGTGGCGGAGCTGGCCCCCGTGAGCAAACGCGATCCCCAGCGCATCCGCAAGGCTATCGAGGATCTTAAGGCATTCCAGGCGGCCCATGACCTGGGCGGCCTTTCCGTGCGCGACATGATCGAGGAAGGTCGTAAATAGTGCCCTTCGTGCTGGACTGTTCGGTGACCATGGCCTGGGTGTTCCGGGACGAGGCCACCGACAGGACTGAGGCCCTGCGCGATGCTCTCGTGACCGAGCTGGCGGTCGTGCCCGAGCTGTGGCCCATCGAGGTGGCCAACGTTCTGCTCGTGGCAACGCGCCGGGGACGACTCGCGGAAGATGACTGGCGGCGCATTTTCGCCGATCTTGGGGCGCTTCCCATCGAGGTCGATCCTAATACTTCCAATCAAGCGCTCCAGATATTGGATTTGGCCCACCGCCACGGGATTTCGGCCTATGACGCCGCTTACCTGGAGCTTGCGCTGCGCATGCAGCTTCCGCTCGCCACCCTCGATCGGAAGCTGGCCGCGGCCTGCCGCTCCGCCGGCGTGGCGGTGGTGACTTGAAGAAGCCCCTTAGAACCTGTCTCAAAATCGCCGGCGCGGAAGGGCGCTTCAGCGCACCGTCGCGGCGCCTCTGGATGCGCAGTGCGTTTCGGCTGCGCACAACGCCGCCTAGCCGATTTTGAGATAGGTCTATGTAAAAGAAGCTCGAAACATCCCCGCGAATTCCTGAGCCAGGCCCTTGCGGTCGATCTTGCCGTTGGGATTGCGCGGCAGCGCCCTCCGCCGAAGCTCCACGTGGGCGGGCACCATGTAGGCGGGAAGCCGTTCCCGGCATTCGGCGATGATCGCCTCCGCCGTGGGATCGTGCCCATCCTTGGGCACGACCACCGCCACGATGGCCTGCCCCAGCGTTGGGTGCTCCACTCCGAACGCCGCCGCCTCCGCCACGAGCTGGGTGCTGTAGAGCACCTCTTCGATCTCCGTGGGACTCACCCGGTAGCCGGAGGTCTTGATCATCTCGTCCCGGCGACCGATGAAGTAGAGAAAGCCTTCCTCGTCCATGCGCACGGTATCCCCGGAAAAGACGGCGATCTCGGGCAGCACGAGGCCCGCCTCCCGCCCGGGCAACGGCTTGAACCGCTCGGCGGTTTTCTCGGGGTCGTTCCAGTAGCCCATGGCCACCAGCGCCCCCCGGTGCACCAACTCCCCGGGTTCGTTGGGGCCGCAGGGGGTCCCGTCCTCCCGCAACACCAGGATCTCGGCGTTGGGGATCGCTTTGCCGATGGAGTCCGGCCGGCGGTCCACTTCCTCCGGGGGCAGATAGGTGGAGCGGAAGGCTTCGGTCAGCCCGTACATCAGGTAAACCTTGGTCCCGGGCAGCCGCGCCCGGAGCGCCTTCAACGTCTCCAAAGGCATCCGGCCGCCGGTATTGGCGATGTAGCGCAAGTGTCCGGCGATGGGCTGGGGCCAGGCCACCTGGGTCAACTGGATCCACAGGGGCGGCACGGCGGTCAGGCCCGTGACCCTCTCCCTGGCAAGGGCCTTGACCACGTCCTGGGGCAAAAGGTAATTGAGCAGCACGACCCGGGCGCCCACGTGAAACGCGGTGGTAAGCTGGCTGAAGCCCGCGTCGAAGGAGAGGGGGAGCGCGGCCAGGATCGCGTCCTCCGGGCCGTTTTCCAGATACTGGGCGACGCTCTTCGCCCCCGCCACCAGGTTGCGGTGGGACAGCACCACGCCTTTCGGGCGGCCGGTGCTGCCGGAGGTGTAAAGGATCGCCGCCATGTCGGTGTCGATCACCCGGTGGCCGGGCCGGGGCGGCGACGCGAGCAGCTCGTTCCAGGCGTGGACCGACAGGCCTTTCAACGCGCCGCGGGCAATCGATTGACGACCATCTGCCCCTACGACGACCACGTGCCGCAGGTCGGGGCACTCGACTAGCACGCCGGTGAGGGTCTCCAGGCGCTCACCTGACGTGACCAGCACGCGGACGTTGCAATCCTTCAGGATATAGGCGACCTGCTCCGCCTTGAGCAGCGGGTTGATCGGCACGAAAACCCCGCCGGCCGCGGAGGTGCCGAAGATGGCGATGACGGTCTCAAAGCGCTTTTCCAGGTAGACGGCCACCCGTTCGGCGCGGGCCAACGAAAGCGCCAAAAGGCCGCTGCAAAAAGCGTCGATCTGTGCGGCAAGCTCGCTATAGGAAAGCGACGCCTCGGCGTAGGTCAAGGCCCGGCTCGAAGGGATGCCTTCGGCCGACGCTGTCGGAAGATCATGCAGGAGAGTCGTTGATTTCATGGGTTATTTTGACAGCGCTTCTCAGGAATTTTACTCGACCGCCAGCATGATGATAGTGAAAGAAGCGCGTTGCGGTCTTGTTCCTTGATCCGCTGGGATTGTTAAAGACTTTTATAAAGCGCTGTTGCCGATCGGTCCGACGAGCGCGCGAACGCGTTGGGCGCTGCTCCAAAAGGTCTTGCCAAAGTGACGTCTTTTAGCGCCCTCTCCCTTTCTGGGCATACGCTGCGAGGATGAGACCCCACCAAGCATGCGCTGTTCGCTCGCAAACTTTCAGCATGCTCGCTGGCATGCCCAAATGCCTTCTGCCCTCGAAGCCGTGCGTACAGTCGCTCCTCCTCTCACGATTTTCGACATCTCACGAAGTGGTCCGAAATTCCAACAAAGCGGAAAAAGTGCGGCATTAAAAAGTCGTCGTCTGTCGTTTTCCCCGCCTAGGATGCGATGGTAGGCCTGCCAAGTTCTTTGACGCCAAGAATAACACCGTGTTTAAACGATCCTGAATACATCGCTTGATCGCAACCCTGTTTTCTATATGAGTCCATACTTGCTCGGTACTCCGTTCGGCAGTCAGGGTGGCTGGTAACTCAAGTGCAAGCTCGCCTATTCCAAAATGCTCGAATAGGCCCTGTACTTTCCCTTGGTAAGAAAAGCATGCGGCAGGAATTCCCATACCTAGGGCGGCAATCGCGAGGTGCATCCTCCCGGTGACGAGGAACTCTAGGCGTGCGCAGATGGCCTTGACTTCCGCGGCTGACAGCTTATTCGCGACCGTCAAGACGTAATCTCGTGTCACATTGGCAAGCTTCTCATGGATGAGCTGTGCAAGACGATCGTCGCTCCAAGGACCCCGATAGTCATGGGGAATAAGGATGAAACAATATCGAGGATTTGCGGCGCGTAGAGATTCAATCAACGCTACATTAAAACCTATCAATTCCAAAAACGCGCTATAAGGGTCATCGTGATGATCTTTGACCAACAGATAGTTCGCGTTGATCCCGATGGGAATTTGCCCAACTGCCCTCCGTTCTTCGATCCAAGCGGTAACGGCTCTGGAAGCCGGCGTGCTCCTTGGCTGGAGCAAGAATGCCAGATCGGCGGATAATTCACCAGGAACGCCAGCGAACGAGCGAAGTCTTTGCAACGACAAGGGATCACGCGGAAAGAAAAGAACGGATGGCGGCAAGGCACGTATGGCTTGGATAACGGCGATGTCTAAAGCTACGTTTAAGCTGAACCCCACCACCCGTGTACTCATTCCAGCCCTCGCTACCAAGCGAACAAGCTCTAGCCTTCTTACGGAACCCTCAACGCTGTATCCTCCATCCAACACATCCGCGCCAAGGCAAACGAACGATTCGAAACTCGTGCTCATCCATAGGAAGCGACACTTGTCGCTCCATGATCCCCAGGAGAAAAACCTGCTCAGGACGATGCTCTTGTGCTCGCCTACCGGATATCGCTGATTCCGGCGCGTGTGATAGATGACGGCTATTTTGGCATAACCGATCGAGCGAAGGCGCTCCGCAGCCACGATCATCATCGCCTCATCCCCTAGGCTTCCGGGATCGGCGGGAGAGAGAATAATGATGCCAGGATGCTTGTCAACGAGGCGGTACAACTGCCTGACCGACGCCGATATAAACACGAGCAAGCCCAGTAAGGCATGCTTGACCGAACCTGTGATTGAGACGTGTTCCGGCCACGCATTTCTAAGCGTTGTAATTACGCGCATTACCTGTCTAGCGGATCCCTGCCGATGCCCAACGAACGATGGCGTTTGATGTTTGACCATGCGTTCGACAATTCGGCCTGCAGCGGGTGGCCAAATATCAGAATTCCTACAATCCAGGCAATCGCTGCCCAAGTTCCAACCCAAAATAATTGCAGCAAGGGGTTGGTGGCCTCAGCCGCTATCAGTGCGTGCGCCGCCACCGAAATTCCCAAGCAAAGGAGCGCAACTTTAGCGCTTACGCCACAGGCGCGAAGGGCGCGCATCGCTTTTAAGCCGATGACCTGCTTTAACTGCTCACCGTACAGCACGAACGCCATCGCGGAACCGAGCGCAGCGCCGTAGGCAACCGCCGTTAAAGAATGTAACGAGGCAAGCAGCGCAATGCCTATGGTCAAAGGCGTCAAAAAGAGCTGAACACGCAACTTGCGCCGCGCTTGCCCAAGAGCCCCAAGCAACGTGGGCGCAAAGGCCCAGGTGCAATAAATCATCGAGCTGACCGCGAGAATCCTCGCTAGAGGAGCCGCCTCCAGCCACTGATGGCCGAACAAGACTTCGATGATCTCGCGCGACATCACCGCAGCGAAAGCAAAAAACGGCCAGGCAACCCCCGTGAAATAGGCAAGCGCCCGGGTATATTCTGGAACAATGTCCCGGCCGGCCCGATTTGCTGCCGCGAAGCTGGGATGGGCGACCCGGATGATGGCCGAAGTGATGTTCTGGTGGAACTGGCTCATCAGGCCGACGGCGCGGTTGTAAAGACCCAACGAAGCGAAGCCGAGCTGCTTGGCGATGATGAATTCGTAGGCGTTTCTAGACACCTCTTGCAGCAGGGTCGCGCCACTCACGCGGGAGCCGTAGTCCCAGACACGCCTCCACTCTCTGAATCCGGGCAGCAGCCAGGCTTCTCGCGGACGAAAATAACCTGTGCCGAGGATCTGCACGACATTGGCCGCAACTCCAGCCCAGGCGAGGCTCAGGTAGCTGAAGCCCTGCCATGCGAGCGCAATCGCCGTCGCCGCTTGCGTGAGCGCTGCAGCGGTCTGAATGACAAATATAGCGGCAAATTTCATTTCCCGAGTAAGAACGGCGTAAGCGGGAAACGCCAGAGGCAGAAGCAAGAAATTCAAGGTCAATATCGCTAGCACCGCTCGCAATCCAGGCTCGTCGTAGTATTCGGCCAAGGGCCAGCGTGATAGAAAGACAACCGCCGCGATTGACCACGATGTTACGATCGCGAGCCCGTAGGCTGCCTTGAGCCGATCTCGGGTCAGTTCCCGCTCCTGGATGATGTATTCGCTCACGCCGAAGTCGCGCAGAGTCCCGGCAATCGCTGTGAAGGCGGCGCAGAGGGAGAAAATCCCGATCTCTTCGGGTGTGAGCAGCCGCGCCAGGATCATGGTGCTGACGAGGTAGATCATCAGCCCCACGTAGCGCTGGGCGAAGGAGAGAAAAAGGGCTCTGCGGGTGCCGCTCAAGGCAATCCACTCATTGCCGTTAGGAAAGTCTAACCACGGCGGCTAAGAGCTGCCGTTAGCTCGTCCTGAATGCGTCGTATAACCGCCTTCCTTTCGTAGTGCCTAACGAAGGCGGTTCTTGCTGCACTACCCACCGCCTGTCTTGCAGCGACATTGTTCAACAGAAAAGCACACAGGCCCGCCATTTCTTCTGGGTCATCGGATAAATAGATCTCCTCACGATTCCGGAATTCCAACCCTTCGGCTCCGAGCGTCGTTGAGACCACCGGGACCCCGTAGGAGGCGGCCTCAATTATTTTGAGCCGCGTTCCGCTTCCAGCCCTGATCGGACAGCATAATACGCTAACGGTTTTATAAAGCTCGTCTAGTCGGCGCACAAAGCCGGTGAATTCCACGCTCTGCGGCGATTCTTGAAAGCTAGGGATTTTTTCCGGTTCTGGTCCGGCAATGATGAGTTTGGCTTCTGGGCAGTGGCGCTGAATTCTTGGCCATATCTGCTTTATGAGAAACTCAGCGGCATCGGCGTTGGGTGGGTATCCGTATGATCCAATGAACAAGATGGTCTTGGTGCCTTGGAGTGTAGCCACTGCTTCGTGCAATGGCACGGCATTGGGTATGACAGAAATACTCTCAGGACGACAGAATCTGGACAATCGCTTTTTGTCTAGTTGCGAGCAGACGAAAGCCTTTCGAGCAGCAGCTATAGCCTTCCTTGTTCCGAAGGCCAAGGCAGGCACCTGAGCGAGCTTGAGTCTCTCTCCGGGCCAGGCCGCCATTTGCCTAAGCCGTCGCAAAAGCGCAAGGTAATCCAGGTCATCAAGATCAATAAAGAGCGGCGGCAATCTCTTTCTCAGATGCCGGCAAGCGCAGGTCACAGAGAGCTTGTGTAAAAAAATAAAATCAGGCTGATCCTGAAGTCTCTCAAGAAGAGCATGAGCTTGTTTGGTCCCTGCAGCTTGTCGATATGGGTGTTGATTGCAGTAATCCAGCGTTCCAGTCAAGTAATACCTGAGCGCGCCTGTGGTAGGCTGTTCAAGATAATCAAGGTGCGAGAGAAAAAGATTGATGTCTAGTGCCCAGTCGACCCGTAGAAGATCTTGCCAGGCTGCAATGCTCCTTCTGTTGATTTCGAAGCTTGGTGGCGCAAAAAAAAGGACGTCGAGACGCTCACATAGACCGGCTGCCGCCTCAAGAAACATCCGCAATCGCTGAAAGACGCCATAAGTTGCCTGTTCTGGCGGATTCGGAAAATGGCGTGATACAAACAAAGCCCTCACTTTTGATCCGTATTAGCTAGGATTTCGTTTGATAGTCGGTGTCCCGGTGTTGTGTGAGGTGGTCTTTGTTAGGATGCCATGCGTTTCTCCTGTGCGATCGGGCGTGCGTCCAGGAATGTCTGCATCGGCGTCTTGCCGAAGCACCAGCGTCCCTGGTGCGGGCGCCGCCAATTGTAGTTCTCTAGCCACGCATCGAGGTCCTGCTACAGCTCTTCGATCGAGCGGTAGATCTTCTTTCTGAACGCCACGCGGTAGAACTCATCGAGCATCGTGCGATGCAGCCGCTCGACGATGCCGCGGATCTCGGGGCTCTTGGTCTTGGTGCGACTGTGGTCGATGTCCTCGATCGCGAGGTAGAGCTCGTACTCGTGCCGCTCGGGGTTGCCGCAGTACTCGGTCCCCCGGTCGGTGAGAACGCGCAGCAGCGGCACCTCCTGCGCCTCGTAGAAGGGCAGCACCCGATCGTTGAGCAAGTCCGCCGCGCTGATCGGGGTCTTCCGGTCATAGAGCTTCGCGAAGGCCACTTTTGCGCAGGTGTCCACGAAGTTCTGCTGGTCGATCCGCCCTACGCCCTTGAGCGTTCCGACGTAGAAGGTGTCTTGAGCGCCGCAGTAGCCCGGGCGCTCGGACTCGAACTCTGCGTACACCTCCTTCTCGGCCTTTGCCTTCTCCATGGCAGGCAACTGCGCTTCGGTCAGCACCAGCCCCCCTGCGCCACCTTCGCTTCCAGCGCCTTCAGCCGCTTTCGGGCCTTCTCTAAATCATGACGCAGCCAAACACAGCGCACACCCGCCTGGCCAGTACATCGATACCCGCGCCTGTCCCAGCCAGGCTGCTTGCGCGCCAAGCGCCACAATCGCCTGTGCGATCTCGGGGACGACCCGGCTCTTGATCACGGGCTTTCGCCGGCTGATATCCTGCAGCGCTAGCTTGGCCCCCTCTCATAGAGCTCCTTGAAACGGCAAATGCTGTCTCGCAAGCACCCCATCATGCGGCATGCCTGGCTGACGTTGTCCAGCTGCTGCGCCTGCTCCAGCAGCCCCACCTCGCAGCGAATCACTTTCTGTTGCTTGTTCATCGTGTCGGTCCTCTCCACAGCGCCCTTCGGCCCTTCGACTGAGGGTGCTGCAAACATATCAAAACCGACACGCCTTGTCAGATTAAGTCTTGGCTCATGCGCTTTAAGCCATTCCTTTCAACCGAAAGAGTTGCGGGTTACCGCCGGGTAAATCCGCCCAAAAAAACGATCGCAATGCCGGCACCTCGCGAAAGCGACCCCAGGTTCCGTTCCTTACCCCATTGAAGGCGGGGACTGCACTTCTGTGCGGTGCGAGTTGTTCATGGGTCAATACGTATGGCCCGTGAAAAGGATCGTCTGGCATGAGCAGCTTGTGAACTATCAGGCTGCCGCCCCCCTCGTACCCCACTCCACAGTTGAGCAGATCAGACCAAACCATTCCGAGCTTGAACAATTCCGCCCGATTTGTTCCTTTGATCGGAAAAGGTTTCTGGGTGCTTGCTGAAATCTTCAAGGAGACTCTATTGCGTCGTCTGCTGGGTGCGCCCAGATCGACGACGTAGACTTGCTGGGTACGTGGGTTTTCGTCATCCCAGTCGCTCAGGCCAATCATCACATCCGCTAATGGATTGATTAACCAGCTCGTGGAGCGATTGTTCGGTATATCGTGATAGGTAATTTCACCGTCGGCGCTCAGGAAAGCCATCCGCCATAAGGTGCCATAGCATGCGCCTACCCACCAACCTTTGCGTTTGCGATCCATCACGGTGGAAGGATAAGTTCCCATGAGGCCGTCGAAATCGATGGTCAACCACTTCGTGACTCCCAATTTCTTCTGGTTCAAATCGAACCGCAAGACCCTGTTCCTAATCCGCCCGCCCGCATGGAAAAATTGCAGTAGTTCGCCTCTTGGCGCGGTAGCACCCCATGATACGGGGAAATACTGGAGGCCGAGATACGTATGCGGAGTGTAATAGGTTCCATCTTCGAACCTACCATCTTGGTCGAGCGGCTGTCCTTCCACGTTTTGCCGAATAGGCTCGTTGGTCGAATACCAAGTTAACCGATCGAAATCGAAACACAGCACTGGCTGAAAAACCGGTGTTCCTTTCGGCAAGTGCCCGCTCGAGTGGTAAAGCATGGCTCCGAGCTGTCCCCATTCCGGGGCGTAGGCGCCGCCGCCCCATTGGATGAATGGGTCTAGCACCCTGCGCTTGGCATAAAACTTCGGAGCGGCCTCCTCCGGTGTATTGGTCGCAGGCAAATCAGCGAACGTGCCTTCCGGTGGCACCCAGGGCGGCAATCCGCTCGATTCGACCATGATTTCCCTGCCCACAGACTGGACCCAGGAGCGCGGTGCGGGTTTCATCCTTTTTGCCGCCAAAGCCTTGTAGCAACTCGCCCGATCAACTTTGGCAGAGCAAACATCGTTGCCGGGTCTTGCCTGAGTTGCAGCAAGATCAATGAAGCAGGTACTTTTTTCGCACCAACTACATACTGGAACAATGCTCTCAGAAAGTTTTCCCGGAGTTCGGCTATCTTTGTTTTCAGGAATTTTTTTTGAGCCTCTGTCAGAGCCACAACTTCATCGGTAGCTTTGCGATATTCGAGCTCGTTTTGGATTCGGCGAAGCAACTCTAGTGAGCCAAATCTCGCTCCTGAGTAAACGTTTACCCCGGCCCCGTAAATGGCTTCCGGACGCGAGGAAAAAACGAATCTAGCACCTCGTCTCGCAAACTCCATCCAGAAAAGGTAGTCCTCGCCGGCAAATCTAAGGTGCTCACGAAACCGGATCTCTGGAAACTTTCTGAAATTGAATACCACTGTGGAGGTGCCGATGATATTCCCAGTAATGATCTGGTTTACCATGTCTCCTGCGTAGGCGAATAGATGTTGTGCCCCACGCACCCGCTCGTGTTTTGCCACATCAATCCTGCCCGCTCTTGCAAACGCGCTGACTGTCTGATGGAGCTGATAGAAATCCGCAAAATAGAAATCGTAACCGTGGTCTAACGCGATCACCGCATTCTCAAGATGATCCTCCGTCCATTCGTCGTCGGAATCGAGGAATGCCACATATCTGGTTTCTTCAGAGGTGTTGTCGAGGCCCGCATTCCTAGCTGCGCCTGGGCCACCGCAGAGCTGGCGAATCACGCGAACAGAAATTCGGTCTGGCACGTCGATCTCCTGGAGCTCGTTTCCAGCAGGAACAGGGGATTCATCGTCCACGATGATCAAGTCGATCCGCTCAGGTAGAGATTGCTTGATAACTGAGCGAACTGCTCGACCCAGTATGCCCGGCTTCCGCTGATAGTATGGGATGATGGTGGTAATCACGTTGAATTGTGCACCCGGAGATTGCGCCATACAGGCCTGTCGGCCCGTGCCAAACTTTATCGGCCGAGAAAAAGAGGGCCTTCAGTAACACAAGCGAGCTCGGCTCGCTCTGTTGATCCTATAACCCGCGTTGGCATCAAACCACGCCCGCCTTGAACAGGTCATGCATGTTGAACGCGCCGACGAGCCGTCCGTCTTCGTCGACCACCAGTAGGCCGTTGATGCGGAACTTCTCCATATACTTGACCGCTTCGGCGGCCAACTGCTCGGGCCCGATGGTGTGGGGATGGGGATGCATGACCTGGTCGATCCTCGTCGTGTGGACGTCGATGCGTTTTTCCAACGTGCGGCGGAGGTCGCCGTCGGTGTAGACCCCGAGCAGACGGTCGTCCGCGTCCACCACTGCTGTCATACCCAGGCCCTTGCCGCTCATCTCCAGCAAAGCCTGCACGATCAGAGCGTCCCGCGGCACCTTGGGCAGCCGCTCGCCTTGATGCATCACGTCCGCGACGCGCACCAGCAACCGCCGCCCGAGGCTGCCGCTGGGATGAGAGCGGGCGAAGTCCTCGGCGCTGAAGCCCCGGGCCTTGAGCAGCGCAAGCGCCAGGGCGTCGCCCAAGGCGAGGGCCGCCGTGGTGCTAGAGGTGGGCGCAAGCCCCAGGGGGCCCGCCTCCCGATCGACCGCCGCGTCCAGGTGCACGTCCGCCTGGCGGGCGAGGCTGGAGCGGGGATTGCCGGTCATGGCGATGAGCTTGGCGCCCTGGCGCTTGAGCATGGGCAAGATGAGCAAGATCTCGTTGCTTTCGCCCGAGTTAGAGATGGCGATGACCACGTCATCGGGGGTGATCATGCCCAGGTCCCCGTGGCCCGCCTCCGCCGGATGGACGAAAAAGGCCGGGGTGCCAGTGCTCGCCATTGTGGCGGCGATCTTGCGGGCGATGTGACCGGATTTGCCCATGCCCGTGACCACCACTCGGCCCTTGGATACCAGGATGATGCGCACGGCCTCGACGAAACCCCCATCCAGGCGCCCGATCAGGGCGGTGATGGCCTCGGCTTCCGTGCGCAGCACCTCCTGGGCGACCGCCAGCAGTTCTTCGTCGTTCAGCGCGGGTGTGTGCGCGTTGGGGTTCATGCCGAGAGCTTTTCGAAGTTTAAGGAACGGCGCGGAGTTGAATTTCGGCGGTGACCGTTAAGACCCATCCCCACCCCGACCCTCCCCTTGAAGGAGAGGGGTGCATCCGCAGCGCTATGCTGAGCCGCCTGGCAACGTCGCATTCCTAATGTATCCCGGCACAGAGTCGTAGGGTGCGCCTTGGCGCGCGGCAATCCGCGTGGTGCATTGCCCTTCGCTTCCATGCCTCCTACGTTCCGTCTCCCAATTGTCCCCCTCATGACAGCGGAAAGCCCGCTCACGCCGCGCCGGGCGCCTGGGCTTCCCGCGCGTCCCGCCGGCCGCTCCACCAGGCGTGCAGCCGGTTTAACAGGGGCCAGCGGTAGACGTTGATATGGTACAGAGTGCGCACCCGATCGGTCCAACGGGTGTGCCATTCCATGCATTTTCCATAGAACTCTACCCGCCTGAATCGTTTTGATTCGAACAGGCGACGCAGGGCTTCTTGGCGCATCAGAAACGCTGGGGAGAGATTCTTGTAGGATTCATCGTAGGTCGTCTTCAGCACCACCTGAGTAGCGCCGCCTTCGATGCACAGGTCAACCGCCACCACCTTGTCGTCGAAGCGGTAGCGGTAGATGCGTCCGGCGCCGTTCCGGCAATAGGCTTCCAGCATGTCGCGGTAGAAGCGCCCCTGCACGTTATCAGGGTGAATGGCGGTGCCGCTCGCCGCCTTCCACCCGGCGCTTTCCAGCCGTCCATAGTCCCGGATCGCGTCGGCCACTTCTTCCGCTCGGGTCAGCTCCTCGAGGACGGCCTGGATTCCGTCCGCCTCCAGTTTTGCCCGCTGCCGTCTCATGTTGTGACGCAGGTTTTTCCCCCGGGCCGCCCAGTACTCGTCGAAGGTGCCGGAGATGTCCACCCAGGCGGTCTGGATGTAGTCCAGAGTCCTCATGCGCTCCGAGTCCTCCGGTCGAGGGACGAGGTCAGGGTCCTGCTGGGTGATCCCGAGCAGCAGGGGTGAACCCGGGAGATACCGGATCAGCTCCGCAGCCAACGCCTCCAGTCGCCCATTCGGGTGCACCACCCAGGCGCCTAGGGGAAGCTGGGAGGGCTGGAAAGTCCGCCACATGCCCGCAGACAGGCGGGTTAGCACCCCCATCGCGACGGGCTCGCCTTGCGCCGTGCAGACGGCAATCCTCTCCCGGCCGGTTCCGAAATGGGCGAGGGCCTGGGCGATGAATTCCGAGCCCAGGAACGGCACCGCACGGTTCAACGCGTTCAGACGATCCCAGGCGTTCGCGATGCTGGGAAAGCCGTCCGCCGGCAACAGACTCCATTCCATCACGTGGCGGTCTTTCGACTTGCCTGTAGAGTCTTACGCAATCCCTTGAGATATGCCAAGCAGCCCTCTTCTGCGCTGCCGCGCACCCCTCTCCCCAGGGAAGAGGGGCTGGGGGAGAGGGCAAGCTCAACTGCGCTATCGCGCGTAAGGCCGATTATGCATCTCTCCATGAGAGCTACCTCGAAGCCCCTCAAGGGCGTTGAGTCAACGAAACGCGCCATGCCTTCCGATCTTTTGCGACGGTGCGCTGAAGCGCGCCCTACCAGAACTCAGGGCAAGAAAAGCCCGTTCCATCAGCAGACACGTCTCGTTCATGGCCGGCGCGGAGGCGGGGCTTCCTGGGCCGCCGGGGCGCGAGCACCCGCCGCGGACGCCACTTCGTCCAGCACCTGGGCAAGCTCCCGTGTCCGCTCCAAGCGGGATGCGTTTTTCACCTTGCCGGGATCCGCCACGGGGAGGCTTCCCCGGGCGAGCCGAGCGAGGAACTCCGGCAGCGCCCGGGCAATTTCCTCCTTCGACTCCATGGGGACCACCAGGCCAGCCCGGTGGCGGTGGATCAGGCTCGCCGTGTCTCCTTGGGGGTCGGTCAAGGCCAGCACCGGCTTTGCGCACCGGAGATATTCGTAGAGCTTGGCCGGGATCTGGTCGTTGCAGCCCCGGGATTGCAGGATGAGGAGCGCGTCCGCCCGCAGCATCTCGGCGAGGGCCTCCCGGTAAGGCACGGGAGGCAAAAGCTCGACGCAGGGCTCGATGGAGTATTTCGCCGCAAGCCGGCGCAGCAGCGCTTCGTGCACCGCCGCCCGGAAGCGCAGGCGGAAACGGTTCGCGTCGATCTTGCCGCTGGCCACGAGTTCGCCGAGGGCGGCTAGCAGGGGATCGGGGTTGCGCTCGGAAGGATAAATGACCCCGCTGTGCAGCAAAGTGACCCGGCCGGGATTGAGCGGTTGCGTCCGGTCCGTTTCCGCTTCCACCGCCGCGAAGATGGCCTCGTCGTAGCCGTTCTCGATCACGAACACGCGGCTTCTCTCGATGCTCGGGTAGCGTTGCTGGTACATGCGGGCGGCGCCGGGGGTGACGAAGACGAAGGCCGACCCCCGGTCGAAGACGCGTTCTTCTACCCGCTTGAAGCTCTGCCAGGTTTTCGGGTCGCTGGGGTAGCCGTCCTGCGCCATCGGGTCGCGGAAGTCCGCCACCCAGGGCAGGCCGGTCAGCTTCGCCAGGGTGGCGCCGATCAGGTGGGCGGTGGCGATGGGATAGGTGGACCAGATGACGTCCGGCCGGTGGCGCCGGATGAGGCGCAGTCCCGCCGGCACCGCCCCCAGCCACCAACTCACCCACCGGTCGGGCCGCGCGAGGAACGCCGGATAGCGGCGCAGGAGGGAGAGGTGCCGCGCGGTGTTGAGGGCGAAGGCCCGCTCGACGACGGTGTCCGGGGGAACCGCCGCGAGCTGATCGTCGCTCACCGTCTCGTAGGCCCGGGGGTGGGCCGTCAACACCAGGGAGGACCAGCCGAACTTGGGCAGGTAGCGCACGAAATTCAACGTGCGATGGATCCCGCTCGAGCCCATCAAGGGCGGGAAGTGGAAGGCGATCATCAAGACTTTTTTCAAGGCTTCACGCGCTCGAAGGTCCGCCCCAGGCGATCGACCAGCGCATCGAGATGCTCCCGGGACAAATCCTGGTGGCACGGCAACTGAAACACGTGCCTCGACCACGGCAGCCCGTGATCGCCGGGGAGGGCCGGCGTGCCCGGCCACAGCCAGTCCCAACGGAACACGGGGAAGCGCTCGGCCTTGAGGAGCGCGTAACGGCCGTCGGGGTTTTCCACCCACAGGGGGAACACGTAGGGCACGGCGGTGGGCGGCAGTTCGGGCAGCAAGGGCCGCGCGCCGGGAAAATGCTCGAAACGTCTGGCGAGATAGGCGTAATTTTCCCGCCGCCTGGTCACGATGCGCTCGCGGCTCGCCCGGCGCGCGAGCCAACGGCAGACCCGGGTGGGACGGTGGTCGGCGAGCCGCTGGTCGAATTGGGCCAAGAGTTCGCTTTCGGTGGTACGCGGTGCATCGACTCCGTTGGAAGACTCCGCCCGCCTGCGATGGAGGAAGCTGTTTCTCACCCCGAAGGCCATCGAGAGCACCGTGTTGAGTCCCCACAGCCGGTCATGATCCACCCCCGTCTCCACCATGTTGGCGAGACTCCGCACCTCGGCCAGCGCTTCGCGGCGCTTCAATCCCACCCCGTTCAGCGGGCGCCGGGTGGAGACGAGGCAGCCGCCTTCGGGCACGGGAAAAAACTTCGTGAGGCTCGCGATGGCGAGATCCCCCCAACTTCCCACCGTGCGCCCGTCGGTTTCACCGAAAAGGGCGTGGGCGCAATCTTCGATGAGGGTGATGCCCCGGCGATCGCAGAAGGCCCGCACTTCCCCGAGGGGCTGGGGAAAGCCGAAGTAGTGCACCGCCAGCATGGCTCGCACGCCGGCCGTATCGAGGCCCTCGAGGGCCGCCAGGTCCGCGCTTCCCGAGCTGGTGATAGGGTAGTACACGGGCCGCGCCCCTGCGGCGACCGCCGGCGCCACCATGGTGGTGCAGTGGTAGGTGGGCAGCAGGACCCGGTCGCCGGGGCCCACGCCCAGGGCTTTGAGGGCGAGGCCGATGGCCGCCCGGCCGCTGGTGGTAAAGACCAGGCCCGGCAGGTCCAGCAGGGTAGGCAGCGGGGCCCTGCTGTCCCCGGCAAAGGTCTGCCAGCCGAACACCGGCAGTTTGGGAATGGGAAAGGCCTTGGAAGCGGAAGGCAAGGGATGCGGCCTCGCAGTCACAGGGCTCGAGGGGCTCCAACGGGTTCAGACGCCATGATAGAAGGCTTCCTGCCAGGGCGAGTTTAAATTTTATTAATCCTGGGCGCATGGCCTGCCGGATAAGGCTTACAGCCCGCCAGCTCGCCTATAATACGCCTTCCGAAGGGTGCCTTCGCCTCCTATTTCCTCGAATCAGCCACGGGGCTTAAGCTCATGAGCGTGCCTCCTTCCGACATCGCAACCTCGGACGTTCAACACCAGGTGCTCCACATCCTCGACCAGGTGCTGAGCCTGCGGGGGCGCGCGGCGGGCTTCACGGCGTCCACGCGGCTTTTGGGCAACATCCCCGAACTCGATTCCATGGCGGTGGTGGCGGTGATCACGAGCTTGGAGGAGCACTTCGGCTTCGTCGTGGCCGACGACGAGATCGACGGATCTACCTTCGCCACCGTGGGGAGCCTCACCGCCTTTGTGGAAGGCAAGCTCGCCCAAGGTTGAGGCTTGTCCCCCATCGATTCCCGGTGCCTGTTCGCCCCCCTCGCCACCGGGCCCCGCTTTTGCCTCCTGCACCGTCCCGCGGCTGGCAACCCCCGGGGGGTCGTCCTCTACCTGCATCCCTTCGCCGAGGAGATGAACAAGTGCCGCCGCATGGCGGCCCTCGGCGCCCAGGCCCTGGCGGCGGCGGGGTTCGCGGTGCTCCAGGTGGATCTCCTGGGATGCGGTGACAGCCCGGGGGATTTCGGCGAGGCCACCTGGGACGGCTGGCTGGAAGACGCCCGGGCGGCAGCAGACTGGCTGGCGCGGGAGCAGGGATCGCCCGTGGGCTGGCTGTGGGGATTGCGGGCCGGATGCCTCTTGGCCGCGGAAGCCTCGCGCCGCATCGAAAGCGTGAACGGCTTGCTGTTGTGGCAGCCGGTGGCGAGCGGTGCCCAACACCTAGCCCAGTTTTTGAGGCTCAAGAGCGCGAACGCGCTGCTGGCCTCGGGGTCGGCCTCCCGCCGTGACGACTTGAGGCGCAAGCTTGTTGAAGAAGACCAGCCCGTCGAAGTGGCGGGTTACACCCTTACCCCTGCCCTTGCCCGGGGGCTTGAGCACGCCACCCTGGAGATCGGGGCGCAGGTGAAGCGCATCGTTTGGCTCGAGGTTTCCGCAACAACTCCGCCAGTCCTGAGTCCCGCCGCGGGGCAGCGCATCGCCCGGTGGCAAGAGGAGGGGCTGCGGGTCGCGGCTCACGCCGTGGCGGGGCCGCCCTTCTGGCAAACCGTGGAGGTGAGCGAGTGCCCGGCCCTGGTGGAGGCGACGATCAGCGCATTGCGGGCAAGCGGGGCATGACCGTCGAAGAGCTGCCCTTTTTTTTCTCCTGCGGCGGCGAGTCCCTGCTCGGAATCATCGCCCGGCCATCCCGTCCGGCGCCGGTCGGGGTGCTCGTGATCGTGGGTGGCCCCCAGTACCGGGTAGGCAGCCACCGTCAGTTCCTGCTTTTGAGTCGCATGCTCGCCGCCCACGGTGTGCCCTGTATGCGCTTCGACTACCGGGGCATGGGAGACAGCACTGGGCCTGCGCAAGGCTTCGAGCAAGCGCTGCCCGACGTGGGCGTCGCCATCGACGCCTTCATGGACCGGCTGCCCGGGCTGGAGCAAGTGGTGCTGTGGGGACTGTGCGACGCCGCCTCCGTCGCCTGCCTGTACGCGCCCAGCGACGCCCGGGTGGCGGGGCTCGTCCTGTTGAATCCCTGGGTGCGCACCGAGGCGACCGCTGCGGCCACCTACTTGAAGCACTACTACGCCCGGCGGCTTTGGGATCGGGATTTCTGGATGAAGCTCGCCCGGGGAGAGTGGCGCCCGACGGAGTCGCTCGGCGCCTTCGCCCGGCTCGTGGGCAAAGCGCTGCGACCCAAAGAGCAGGACGGGGAAGATGGCGCATCATCCCTGGCTACCGCTCCGGGCCCAGGGAGCCTTCCCGACCGTATGGCCGCCAGTCTCGCTCGATTCCGGGGACCGGTGCTTTTCATGCTAAGCGGGAACGACTACACCGCCAAGGAATTCATGGACGTGGCGCGGGTGTCGAAGCGTTGGACCACGGCGCTCGCCGCGTGTCGAGTCGCCTGGAAGCAGCTGCCGGAGGCGGACCATACCTTCTCCAGCGCCGCCCACCGGGATCAGGTGGCCGCGTGGACACTGGAATGGGTTCGGGCAATCCGTCGGGTGCGTTAAGTGGAGCCTGCCTGCGCCCCACGGGCCGCGGCAGGCAGGCGAAACGCACCATCCACCGAAGGGTCGAAATCCCACGAACGGTGCGCTCAAGAGCACCTTAACCCCGCTTTAGAAGTCCCAGCCGAGACGGTTTCTCCTACCCATCCCCCTCCCGGACTCCCCCTTGAGGGGAGAGGATGACGGGGGCATGCCGGGCCGCGGACGGGCTGGGGTGGGGATGGGTTTCATGGGGTAACGAGAAATCCTATGCACGGCCAAACACGTCCACTTGCTCGCAAAAGCGCCGTCCGGCTGCGCCGAAGCATGACCGACGCAGAAAGAAAGCTTTGGCATCGCATACGGCGCGAACAACTGGGGGTGAAGTTCCGCCGTCAGCACCCATTCGAAAATTACATCCTCGATTTCGTGTGCCTGGAGCAAAAACTGATTGTCGAAGTGGACGGATCGCAACACGCCCAGGCCCTCGCCCAGGATGCGGCACGCACCGCGGCGCTCGAAGCGGCAGGGTTTCGAGTGCTTCGCTTCTGGAACAACGAAGTGCTGCAGGAGACGGAGGCCGTGCTCGAGCGCATCTTGCAGGCGTTGCACCCATCCCCTTCCTGTCCTTCCCCTTGAAGGGGAAGGAACTTTCTAACTTCTTCCTGCGCCGCCAGTGGCGGGCGCCGCGGCGCATGGAGCGCGTTTCCTCCCCTTCAAGGGGGCGGAGCGGGGGTTTCGCAGAGCACTGCTCTGCGCCCACAGGCACCCATCCCCCTCCCGGCCTCCCCCTTGAAGGGGGAGGAGGACACGAGCCTGCCGGGCCGTGGACGGGCTGGGGTGGGGATGGGGTCCCCTCCCCTTCAAGGGGAGGGTCAGGGTGGGGATGGGTTTCGAGGTTTGCCGCTTTACGGCTCTTGTGCCCGATGCACCTATCTCCCCTTCTCGGCTTCCCTTTTGAAGGCGAGGAGGTTTTCGCGTCACCGAAGGCTTTACAGTTTCATCGGCGCCTGTGAAACGCTCACCTTATCCATCGCCTCCGCCGTTGGCGTCTGACCGCGCAGCCACAGGCTAAAGGTCGAGCGTGGCCGGCGTGACGTCCGTGTGCAGAAAGTCCTCTCCCTCGAACAGCAGCGGCTCGCCCGCTACCTCGGCAAGCGCGTAGGCAAAGCAGTCGCCGAAAGAAGCGCTTGGAGTTTCGGCCGAGGTGGCTTAACCCATCCGATGGCGGGCAAGGTAAGCGTCCATCTGCGCCGCCGGCATGGGGCGGCTGAAGAAAAACCCCTGCATTACGTCGCATCCCAGCCCCGCGAGGGACTCCAGGTGCTCGGCCCGTTCCACGCCCTCGGCCACGAAGCCAAGGCCGAACCCCCGGGCGATGCCGATCATCGCCGCCACGATGGCATGGCTTTCCCGCTTTTGCCCGAGATCGCGCACGAAGGCCTGATCGATCTTGATGGCGCTGATGGGCAGCGACTGCAGGTAGGCCAGGGACGAGTAGCGGGTGCCGAAGTCGTCGATGGCGATGCCCACCCCGTGCTCCCTCAAGAGCGCCGCCTTGCGCGCCACCGCGTCCACGTCCTCGATGAGCACGTTCTCCGTGATCTCCACCTCCAGGGCGTGGGGCGGCAGGCGATGCCGCTCCACCGCGCCGATCACCCGCTCCACCAGGTCGATGCGGTCGAACTCCCGGGGCGAGAGGTTGACCGCCACCCCCAGGTCGGCGAAGCCTCCCGCGCGCCAGCGCTCAAGCTGGGCGCAGGCTGACTGGAGTACGAAGTCGCCGATGGCGTGGACCAGCCCCGTCTCCTCGGCGATGGAGATGAAGCGGCCCGGCGCCAGCAGGCCGTGGACCGGGTGGCGCCAGCGCAGCAGGGCCTCGACCCGCTCGATGCCGCCGGTGCGCACGTTGTGGATCGGCTGGAAGTGGAGCTCCAGCTCGGCCCGTTGCAGGGCGCCGCGCAGGTCGTTCTCGAGCTGGATGCGCTCGCTGAAGGAAGCGCTCATGTCCGGGGAGAAGAAAGCGGCGGCGTTCTTGCCCCGGCGCTTCACGTGGTACATGGCGATGTCGGCGTTGCGGATCAGGTCTTCCTCGCTCGTCCCGTCCTCGGGGTGCACGGCGATACCGATGCTCACGCCGATGGTGAATTCCCCGTCGCCCAGGAAGAAGGGCTGGTTCAGCTCGTGAAGGATTTTCTTCGCCACGGCCAGGGCGTCTTCCCGGGCTTCCAGGTCGGGGACCAGGGCCAGGAACTCGTCGCCGCCGATGCGGGAGAGGGTGTCAGTGCTGCGCAGGCATTTGCGCAGGCGCGCCGCGGTGTGCTGCAGCAGCAGGTCGCCTTTCAGGTGGCCGTAGGTGTCGTTCACCAGCTTGAAGCGGTCCAGGTCCACGAAGAGCACCCCGAGCCGGCGCTGGTGGCGCCGGGCGTGGGCGATGGCCTGCTTCAGGCGGTCCAGGAACAGGGCCCGGTTGGGCAGCCCCGTCAGGGCGTCGTGGTAGGCGTGGAAAGCGATGATCTGCTCGGCGCGCTTTCGCGCCGTGATGTCCCGCGCCACCCCGTAGGTACCGACGAAGCGCCGCGCCAGGGGCGCGCCTTCGGCGCCCGGGCCGTAGAGGCCCACCGCGCTCACCGACACGATCACTGAGGCAGGTTCCGCCGGGCCGCTGTCCTGGACGGGTTTTCCCTTGAACCTCAGCTCCACGTTGCGGGTGGCCCGCTCCCCCATGCGGCGTTCGTGGAACACCCGGGCCGCGCGGGCCAGGTCGTCCTCGTGGACGATGGTCGAGTAGTGGGCACCCGTGAGCTCTTCCCTGGAGTAGCCGAGCAGGGTGCCGAAGCGCTCGTTCACGTACCAGAAACGGCCCTCGGGGTCCACGGCGAAGATCAGGTCCGGCGAGTGGTCCACCAGGGAGCGATAGAGGCGCTCGGAGTGCTCCAGCCGCGCCCGCATGAGGCTGTTCTCCAGGGCGAGTCGGCGCGCCGTCAGGGCGTTGTCCACGCTGCGCTGGAGCGCCGCGGGCTCGAAGGGTTTGCGGATGTACTCGTGGGCCCCGAGCCGCAGGGCGGCGATGGCGGAGTCGATGCTGTCGTCGCCGCTCACCACGATGACCATGACCTTGAGCCCTGCCTCCCGGGCTCGGCGCAGGACCTCCAGCCCGGTCATGTCGGGCAGGTTGATGTCGAGGAGCACGACGTCCACGGGCTCCCGGGCGAGCAGCTCCACGGCGGCAGCGCCCGTGTCCACGGCCCGCACCTCCCGCGCCTCGCCGGCGATCAGGGCCAGGATGGCATTGCGCACGGAGGCGTCGTCCTCCACCACCAGGAGCCGCAAGGGCTCCGGCGCCGCCTCCGGCAGGGAGGGCCACTGGGGCAGGCCATCAATGATCGGCATGAGCGAACCAGCTCGAGCGGGCGAAGGTCTGGGCCGACGGGGGGTCCTGGGTCATGGAATCGCTTTCATCCGGTCATCGAAAGAACCGTTTCTACTTTTACCCCTGGGTGATCCGGGGAAGGAGGATGCGCACGGTGGTGCCCGCGCCCACCCGGCTGTGGCAGGCCAGGTGACCCCCCATAGTCTTGACCAATGCCAGCGAGTTGGCCAGCCCCACCCCCCGGCCCGCCAGGGCGGCTTCGGCGGGCGGGGTGAAAAGGGTGGCGAGCTTCTCCGGAGCGATGCCCGGCCCGGTGTCGGCGAGCGCGATCTCCACCATCATCTGGCCCTCGTAGTTGACCAGGTCCGAGGTGGTGATCCGCAGCCGGCCGCCCTCCGGCACGGCTTCGGAGGCGTTCTTCAGCAGGTTGAGCAACACCTGCTTAAGCATGCGGGCGTCGGTGCGCACGGGCGGCAGTCCCCGGTCCAGCTCCAGGTCGACCCGAATGCCCCGCTGGGCGAACAGGGGTTCCCGGTAAACCAGAAGGAACTCCTCCACCATGCGGTTGATGTCGATGAGCCCTCCTTCCGGGGCGGCCTCTTCCTCGGGCTGGCCCATGCGCTCCAGCAGCCGGGCGACCCGGTCGATCTCGTGACCGACCATTTCCAGATCTTTTTCCACGTTCTCCCCGGCCCTCGTACGGCCGCGGGCGATCTCCAGATAGGTCTTGAGGGCGGAAAGGGGATTGCGCGCTTCGTGGACCAGGCGCCGGATGGAAGCCTGCAAGGCCTCCAGGGGAAGGGCTTCGGCCGGACCGGCTTCCTTCCTCCCGCGGCGAGCCGCGGCGGCCAGCTTGCGGGCCACTTCTTCCAGCAAGGGCAGGATCTCCTCGAACTCCGCCGCCTGCAACGCCGGGACGGGAAGCACCAACACCCCCCGGGCAGGGGCACCCGCCTCCTTCAACGGCAGGGCGGCGAGGGCTTCCGCCCCTAGGGCCCGGGCGATCTGCACATCCAGGCCCATGAGCCGCTTAAGGCCTCCCGCCTCGTAGGAGACGACGGTGGTGCCCTCCCGGGCCGCCCGGGCCACCAGGCTATGGGCCACGGCAGGGGAGAGATCGAGCTGGAAACGGGCCACCTCCCCGCTTTCCACCTTCCATCCGGGCCAGACGGCCTCGCCTTCGGCGGGTAGGAAAAGGAGGAAACGCTTGATCCCCGCCACGGCGGCCAGCAGGGGCATGAGCGTTCCCAATCCCAGGGGAACCCGGTCCAGGGCCTGCAAGGGAACCGTCAGCTCGAGTTGGAGGGCGTCCTCCAGCACCTGCTCCAGCAGGGAGGCGGCCGCCGAGGCCATGGGGGGCGGCCCCTGGGATCCGCCCTGGGGTTCGCCCGCAGCCCGGACGGGTTCTTCTCTTTGCGGCGGGATCCTGTCCCGCGCTTCCGGCCGCCTCGCCTCCTCCACCACCCGCCCCACCAGGGTCTCGGTGAGCGCCCGGGTGTCGACGAAAGAGCGGGAAATGGCCTCTTCCTCGTAGCGGGGCGGCGGCAGCGTCGCCAGGTTCAGGCCTCGCAACACCGCTTCGAATGCCCGCGCGGCGCGCTCCAGGGCGGTCTGCACCGACGCTGCGGGAATTCCCAGCAAATCCGCCGCGAGCCCCCGCCGGCTTTCGGAGGCGGGCTGCCGCACCAGGGACTCGGCCGAGCGGACGATGCGCACCAGCAGGTGGGTCCCCTCCAGCTCCACGCCCGGGGCGTGATGGAGCAGGACCGCGTCGCGCAAGGGGAAGGGAAGGTCGAGCCCATCCAAGAATCGGGCGCCGATATCGGCGTGAATCGTGCCGAGCCGCCCCGCCTGTTCGGGGATGCCTTCCGTTTCGGCCCACGCCTTCTGGTCCACCAGGGAGCGGAAGGTATCGGGCACGGCGGTCGCCAGCAGCAGCGCGCCCGAATCGTGTAGGAGTCCGGCCAGGTGAGCCTCCTCCTGGCTTTCGTAGCCCGCCGCCTCCGCCAAGGCCCGGGCGATGAGGGCAACTCGCACGCAATGGCTCCAGTAGCCGCCCAGCGCCTCGGGGGAGAGAGGGGCCCGGCGGGGGGTCAGGGACGCCCGGGCCGCGCTCAACAAGAGGGCCCGGACGGCCTCGTGTCCCAGGGCGGCAATGCGCCGCTCCATGGACGGGGCGCCCCCGGCCCCGGCAGAGAACGCCATGCTAGCACCGGCCTCTAGCACCCGCAGGGCCAGGACCGGCTCCAGCAGGAGCCACTCGGCCGTTTTGTTCGTCTCCGTCCCTTCCCGGTGGGCCTTGAGCGCCCGGTCGATCACCTGGGGTAGGGCCGGCAGGCGGATGATCCGGGTCCGCCGGACCACCGAATCGACGAGCCGGGCCTCCAGCTCGGAGACGTGACTGGACCCGCCCGTGGATTCCTCGGGCGGCTCTGGATTCTGCTTCGGCGGGGAAGGGCGCGTGCTACCCACTCGATCCTCGCCCCCAGGGGATTCCAGGAAGACCGAAGCCCCGGCGGCGGGTCCCGGAGGCAAATCCGGCCATGACGGTGGTAAAGGGTTCAGCGAGGCCGGCGCCCATGCCCCGGCCCGGCGCCGCCCTGACTGCGGTGAGCGCCCGGGCAGCGCCCGGTCCCGAAATCATGACGAACCCCCACTTGTAGCGTTTATAAGTTTTTAACGAAGCGCCGCGAAGACGCTTCCTCTTATGGCTCGCCAAGCGTCATGAACCGAAGACGCTCGACCCTCTCCCCGCCCTCTCTCCCTCTCTCCCAGCAGAAGAGGGGAACGGGATGGCGGTGAATGGCCGGTTAGCCATTCCATTCACCGCGGGCTCAAATGGAACCCGCCCCGTGGGCCGGCTTCGCGAGGCAAGAAAACCGGTGGCCTAGCCCCAAGCTTGGCCCAAAGGGGTCCTCCCATCAAGCATAAGCTCTGAAAATTAAGTTAATTTTTGTGGAGATGGCACCGGCGGGCGGGCTCCGAGCCGGGCTACTCGACGGTCACAGACTTGGCCAGATTGCGCGGCTTGTCCACGTCGGTGCCTTTCTGCAATGCCACGTGGTAGGCCAGGAGCTGGAGCGGGAGCACGTGCAGGATGGGGCTGAGCAGCCCCGCATGGTCGGTCATCTGGATGATGTGCACGCCCTCGCTCTCCTGGATCTGGCTGTCGGCGTCGGCGAAGACGTAGAGTTCCCCGCCACGGGCCCGCACCTCCTGGAGGTTGGATTTGAGCTTCTCCAGCAGGAGGTCGTTGGGCGCCACCGCCACCACCGGCATGTTCCGGTCCACCAGGGCCAGCGGCCCGTGCTTGAGCTCCCCGGCGGGATAGGCCTCGGCGTGGATGTAGGAGATTTCCTTGAGCTTGAGCGCCCCCTCCATGGCGATGGGATAGTGGATGCCGCGGCCGAGGAACAGGGCATGCTCCTTTTCGGCGAATCGCTGGGACCACTCCACGATCCTGGGCTCCAGCTCCAGGATCCGGGAGAGCGCCGAAGGCAAGTGCCGGAGCGCCGCGATGTGCCGCCTTTCCTCCTCGGGGGTGAGCCGACCGCGCAGCTTGGCCAGCACCAGGGTGAGCAAGAACAGAGCGGCCAACTGGGTGGTGAAGGCCTTGGTGGAGGCGACCCCGATCTCCGGGCCCGCCCGGGTGAGGAAGCGCAGGTCCGCCTGGCGGATGAGGGCGCTTTCCGGCACGTTGCAGATGGCCAGGGTGTGCCGGTGTCCCAGGGCCTTGGCGTGGCCGAGGGCCGCCAGGGTGTCGGCGGTCTCCCCCGACTGGGAGATGGCCACCACCAGGGCGTCAGGGTCGGGGACGCTGTCCCGGTAGCGGTATTCGCTGGCGATCTCCGGATTGCAGGGGATGCGGGCGACCCGCTCGATCCAGTAGCGGGCCACCAGGCCGGCGTGGAAGCTGGTGCCGCAGGCGACGATGGTGACGGCGTTCACCCGCGCCAGCACCTCCTGGGCATCCACGCCGAAGAGCTGGGGCGAGAGGGAGGAGGCGCCGGTCACCATCTCCAGGGTCGCCGCCACCGCCCCCGGCTGTTCGAAGATCTCTTTCTGCATGAAGTGGCGGTAATGCCCCAGCTCCACCGCGTCGGCGGTCAACTGGGACAGGTGCACCGGTCGCTCCACCGCGTGGCCCGCCGCGTCCACGATCCGGTAGCGGTCGAGTCCCAGCTCGGCCACGTCCCCTTCCTCCAGGTAAATCATGCGCTGGGTTACCTGGAGCAGGGCGGAGGCGTCGGAGGCAGCGAAGTTTTCCCCCTCGCCCAGCCCCAGCAGCAGGGGCGCCCCCTGGCGCGCCACTACCAGCCCCTCGGGCTCGTCCGCCGAGACGACGGCGATGGCATAGGCGCCGTGGAGCTCGGCCACCGCCCGGCGGGTGGCGTCGAACAGGCTCTCGCCCTTGCGCAAGTAATGCTCGATCAAGTGAGCGATGACCTCGGTGTCGGTGTCGGATACGAACGCGTAGCCGGCCTCCGTCAGCCGCCGGCGGATGGCCTCGTGGTTCTCGATGATGCCGTTGTGCACCACCGCCAGGCCGTTGCCGCTCACGTGGGGGTGGGCGTTTCGCTCGGTGGGGGCGCCGTGGGTCGCCCAGCGGGTATGGGCGATGCCCAGGCGGCCGTTCAGGCCCTCTGCCGTCGCCCGCCGGGCGAGCTCCGCCACCCGGCCCACGCTCCTCAGCCGCTTAAGCCCGCCGTCGATGACGGCAAGCCCCGCCGAGTCATAGCCGCGGTACTCCAGGCGGCGCAAGCCCTCCAGCAGGATGGGCACCACGTTTCGCCGCGCTACGGCGCCTACGATTCCGCACATGTCAGGAAAAGATCAAGGAAGTCAAAAACCCCGGACCCACTCTTTCCAGCCTCACTTTTCGCCTTTTTTCACCGGCCGTTTCCAGTTCTCCACCGTCACCTGGGGCGCGCGGGAGAGGGTGAGCTTGCCGGGCGGGGCGTCCCGGGTGAGGGTGGTGCCGGCCCCCAGGGTCGCCCCCTTGCCCACCCTGACCGGGGCCACGAGCTGGGTGTCGGAGCCGATGAAGGCTTCGTCCTCGATTACCGTGCGGTGCTTCTGGGCCCCATCGTAGTTGCAGGTGATGGTGCCGGCGCCGATGTTCACGTCACGACCCACGGCGGCATCTCCCACGTAAGCTAGATGATTGGCCTTGCTCCCCCGGCCGATTTCGCTGTTCTTGACTTCGACGAAATTGCCGATGTGCACCTCCTCGGCCAGGCGCGCCCCCGGACGCAGCCGGGCGTAAGGACCGATGCGGCAGTCGTCGCCCACCTCGGCCCCTTCGATCAGGGTGTAAGGCAGCACTTCCACCCGGGCGCCGATGCGGGTGTCTCGCAGGACGGCGTAGGGCCCCACCCGGGTGTGGTCCCCCAGCAGGACGTTCCCCTCGAACACGCAGCCCACATCGATCACCACCTCGCGCCCGCAGGTGAGCTCGCCGCGGACATCGATGCGCTCGGGGTCCAGCAGGGTCACCCCTTGCGCCATCAGGCGCTCCGCCTGCCGCCGCTGGTAGCGGCGCTCGAGGGTCGCGAGCTCGCGCTTGCTGTTGACTCCGAGGACTTCTTCCACCGTCTCCGGCTGCACGGTGGCGACCGGGAAGCCTTCCTCCACCGCCATTTTCACCACGTCGGTGAGATAGTACTCGCCTTGGGCGTTGTCGGTACCGAGCCGCGCCAGCCACTGGGCGAGCCTGCGGGCGGGCGCCGCCAGGATGCCGGTGTTGATCTCCCGGATCGAGCGCTCCCGGGCCGAGGCGTCCTTGTGCTCCACGATGCGCACCACCTGCCCGGCGCTGTCGCGCACGATGCGCCCATACCCCGCCGGGTCGTCCACTTCGGCCGTGAGCAGGGTGAGCCGCTCGTCGGCTCGCCCTTCCAGCATGCGCCGTAGGGTCGCCTCCCCGATGAGGGGCACGTCGCCGTAGAGCACCAGGACCACGCCGGTGCGATGCAAGTGGGGCAGCGCGGTCGCCAGGGCGTGGCCGGTGCCGAGCTGGGGCTCCTGGCGCACGAAAACCGCGTCGCAGCCGGCGAGGGCCTCGGGCACCTGCTCCCCTCCGTGGCCATAGACCACGCAGAGGGTCCGGGGCTCGAGCCGCCGGGCGGTCTCCATCACGTGGGCGAGCAGCGGCCGTCCCGCCAGGGGATGGAGCACCTTGGGCAGCCGGGAATGCATGCGGGTCCCTTTGCCGGCGGCGAGGATGGCGATGTCGAGGGCGGTCATGGCGAAAGCAAGAGCAAGAACGATGCCTGTCAATCTTCGAGGCTCGGTCCCGGCTTGCCGCGAGCTCGAAGCACCCTAGGCAGTATAAGTGACGAAGGCAGCCTGCAGGCTGCCTTCCGTAGACTCGGGAGGGGGCAAAAAAATTACCCTTTGCGCGCCTTGCGCAGCCTCTGGATCGCGGCGAGCTGGGCGGCGGCTTCGGCCAGCTCCGCCTGGGCCTTGGCGATCTCCAGCTTGGAGGTCTTGTTCTGCAGCGCCTCCTCCGCCGCTCGCTTCGCCTCCAGCGCCTTGGCCTCGTCCAGGTCGGCGGCGCGCACCGCGGTGTCCGCCAGCACGGTCACACCGCTCGGCTGGACCTCCAGAATGCCGCCCGAGACCACCACCATCTCCTCCTCGTCCTTGAGCGGCACCTTGATGCGCAGTGCCCCCGGCTTGATCCGGGTGAGGAGCGGCGTGTGGCGCGGGTAGATGCCAAGCTCCCCCATCTCGCCCGGCGCCACCAGGAACTCGGCGGGGCCGGAATAGATGGACTCCTCCGCGCTTACCACTTCCACGTGCATAGTGGTTCCCATGGAGCCTCCTTACTGGAGCGTCTTCGCCTTCTCGAACGCTTCGTCGATGGTGCCCACCATGTAGAACGCCTGCTCCGGCAGATGATCGCACTCGCCGTTGACGATCATCTTGAAGCCGCGGATGGTCTCCTTGAGGGGCACGTACTTGCCGGGGCTGCCGGTGAACACTTCGGCGACGAAGAAGGGCTGGGACAGGAAGCGCTGGATCTTGCGGGCCCGGGCCACCACCAGCTTGTCCTCGGGGGAGAGTTCGTCCATGCCCAGGATGGCGATGATGTCGCGCAGCTCCTTGTAGCGCTGCAGGGTCGCCTGCACGGCGCGGGTAGTGTTGTAGTGCTCCTCCCCGATCACGTTGGGGTCCACCTGGCGCGAGGTGGAGTCCAGGGGGTCCACGGCGGGGTAAATCCCCAGGGCGGCGATGTCCCGGGAGAGCACCACGGTGGCGTCCAGGTGGCCGAAGGTGGTGGCGGGCGAGGGATCCGTCAGGTCGTCCGCCGGCACGTACACCGCCTGGATCGAGGTGATGGAGCCTGTCTTGGTGGAGGTGATGCGCTCCTGGAGCCTGCCCATCTCCTCGGCGAGGGTGGGCTGGTAGCCCACGGCGGAGGGCATGCGGCCGAGCAACGCCGACACCTCCGTTCCAGCGAGCGTGTAGCGGTAGATGTTGTCGATGAACAGCAGCACGTCCCGGCCCTCGTCGCGGAAGTATTCGGCGATGGTGAGGCCGGTCAGCCCGACCCGCAGCCGGTTGCCGGGGGGCTCGTTCATCTGGCCGTAGACCAGGGCCACCTTGTCCAGCACCTGGGATTCCTTCATCTCGTGGTAGAAGTCGTTGCCCTCCCGGGTACGCTCGCCGACGCCGGCGAACACCGAGTAGCCGGAATGCTCGATGGCGATGTTGCGGATCAGCTCCATCATATTGACGGTCTTGCCCACGCCGGCCCCGCCGAAGAGTCCGATCTTGCCCCCCTTGGCGAAGGGGCAGATCAGGTCGATCACCTTGATGCCGGTCTCCAGCAACTCCTGGGAAGGGGAGAGCTCCTCGAAGCTGGGCGCCTTGCGATGGATGGGCATGGTCTTGTCGGCGCCGATGGGGCCGGCCTCGTCGATCGGGCGGCCCAGCACGTCCATGATGCGCCCCAAGGTCTTGGGCCCGACCGGTACCGAGATGGGGGCGCCGGTGTTCTTCACCTTCATGCCGCGGCGCAGGCCGTCGGAGGAACCGAGGGCGATGGTGCGCACCACCCCGTCGCCCAACTGCTGCTGCACCTCCAGGGTCAGCCCGATCTCGTCCATGGTGAGGGCGTCATAGACGCGGGGCATGTGCTCGCGGTCGAACTGGACGTCCACCACCGCGCCGATGCACTGGACAATCGTTCCTTCGGTCATGGTCCTTTCCTCAAAGCGATGAAACCCTGCTCACCGGGGCGGGCGCCGCCGGCACCTCGTTCACGAGATCGCCGCCGCGCTTTCGGCGATCTGGTCTCGTCGTAACGCTCGCTGCCGCTCACGTTAGCCTCGCCCGATCGTCAGCGGCGCCTCCTCACGAGATCGCCGCCGCGCCGCTGACGATCTCCGAAATCTCCTTGGTGATGGCCGCTTGCCGGGTCTTGTTGTAGATCAGGGTCAGCTCGTCGATCAGGTTCCCCGCGTTGTCGGAGGCCGCCTTCATGGCCACCATGCGAGCGCTCTGCTCCGAGGCCATGTTCTCCACCACGTATTGGTACAGCTCGGCCTCGGTGGCGCGGGTGAACACCGCATCGAGCAGCGGCCTAGCCTCCGGCTCGTAGAGGTAATCCCACAGCCCCGTGCCGGCCAAGCCGGCGATCGGCTTGCCCTCGTAGTCGGTGATCTGCTGGGGAATGGGCAGCATCTGGGCCTGCACCGGCTCCTGGCGCATGGTGTTGACGAAGCGGTTGTAGAAGGCGTACAGCTCGTCGATGCGGCCCTCGCTGTAACTATCCAGCAACACCTTGACCGGCCCGATCAGCTTCTCCAGGTGGGGCGTGTCGCCCAGGTTGACGACGTGGGAGACGATGTTGGCGCCCATGCGCTGCATGAAGCCGAAGCCCTTGTTGCCGATGGCGCACACGTCGATCTCGATCCCTTGCGCCTGCCACTCCTTCATCTGGTTCACCGCCAGGCGCAACACGTTGGTGTTCAGGCCCCCGCACAGCCCCTTGTCCGAGGTGACCACGATGATGCCCACCCGCCGCACCGTCTCCCGCTTGATCAGGAACGGATGCTTGTACTCGGTGTTGGCCCGGGCCAGATGCATCATCACCCGGGCGATGTTGAGGGCGTAGGGGCGCGAGGCACGCATGCGCTCCTGGGCCTTGCGCATCTTGGAGGCGGCCACCATCTCCATCGCCTTGGTGATCTTCTGCGTGTTCCTGATGCTTTTGATCTTGTTGCGTATCTCGCGGCCTCCGGCCATGGCGCGATCCTCCTTCGAACGGCTCCTCAGAACGTGGCGGTCTTCTTGTACGCCTCGATGGCCGCCGCGAGCTGCTTTTCCGTGTCCGCGTCCAGGTCCTTGGTCTCCTCGATCTTCGCCAGGATCTGGGGATGTTGGCTCTTCATGTAGGCGCGCAGGCCCGCCTCGAAGGCGAGACACTGCTTGACGTCGATGTCGTCCACATAGCCGTTATTCACCGCGTACAGGGTGAGGGCCATCTCGGCCACCGACAGGGGCGAGTACTGGGGCTGCTTCATCAGCTCCGTGACCCGTCGGCCGCGCTCGAGCTGACGGCGGGTAGTCTCGTCCAGGTCGGAGGCGAACTGGGCGAAGGCCGCCAGCTCCCGGTACTGGGCGAGCGCCAGGCGCACGCCACCGCCCAGCTTCTTGATCACCTTGGTCTGGGCCGCGCCCCCCACCCGCGACACCGAGATGCCGGCGTTGATGGCGGGCCGGATGCCGGCGTTGAAGAGATCGGTCTCGAGGAAGATCTGCCCGTCGGTGATGGAGATCACGTTGGTCGGGATGAACGCCGTCACGTCGCCCGCCTGGGTCTCGATGATGGGAAGCGCCGTGAGGGAACCGGTCTTGCCTTTGACCTCGCCCTTGGTGAACCGCTCCACGTAGGCCTCGTTCACCCGGGCGCCACGCTCGAGCAGCCGGGAGTGGAGGTAGAACACGTCGCCCGGGTACGCTTCCCGGCCCGGCGGGCGGCGCAGGAGCAGGGAGATCTGGCGATAGGCCCAGGCGTGCTTGGTCAGGTCGTCGTAAATGATGAGAGCGTCCTGGCCCCGGTCGCGGAAGTACTCGCCCATGGTGCAGCCGGCGTAAGGGGCGATGTACTGCATGGCCGCCGACTCGGAAGCGGAGGCCGCCACCACGATGGTGTAGTCCATCGCCCCGTGCTCCTCGAGCTTGCGGATCACGTTCTTGATGGTGGAGGCCTTCTGGCCGATACCCACGTAGATGCAGAAGAGGTCCTTGCCCTTCTGATTTATGATGGTGTCCACCGCCACCGCGGTCTTGCCGGTCTGGCGGTCGCCGATGATGAGCTCCCGCTGGCCGCGCCCGATGGGCACCATGGAATCGATGGCCTTCAAGCCGGTCTGCACCGGCTGGGATACCGACTTGCGCCAGATCACCCCCGGGGCGATCTTCTCGATGGGGTCGGTGAGCTTGGCGTTGATCGGTCCCTTGCCGTCGATGGGCTGTCCGAGGGCGTTGACCACGCGCCCGATCAGCTCGGGTCCCACCGGCACCTGGAGGATGCGGCCGGTACACTTGACCGTGTCGCCCTCGGTGATGTGCTCGTAGTCGCCCAGCACCACGCCTCCCACCGAGTCCCGCTCCAGGTTGAGCGCCAGGCCGAAGGTGTTGCCGGGAAACTCCAGCATCTCCCCCTGCATCACGTCGGCCAGCCCGTGGATGCGCACGATGCCATCGGTCACCGACACCACCGTGCCTTCGGTGCGCGTCTCGGCCGTCACCGCCAGGCTCTGGATCTTGCTCTTGATCAGCTCGCTGATCTCGGAAGGATTAAGCTGCATGGTCACTCCTCGAAAGTTTCGCCGCCGCTCTCAAGCAGCGCCGGCGTCAATTCCACCGCCTCAGGCCGCCAGGGCCGCCGCCATGGCCTCCAGTTTGCCGCGCACCGAAGCGTCCAGCACCTCGTCGCCCACGTGGATGCGCACCCCGCCGATCAGCTCCGGTTCGACCTTCACCCCGGCGCTCACCTCGCGACCGTACTTCTTCTTGAGCCATTGCACCAGCTCGGCCTTCTGGGCTTCGTCCAGCGGGTAGGCCGACTCGATTTCCACCTCCAGCACGCCCTCCCGTTGCCGCCGCAGATCCTCGTAGAGCTCCCGGATCTGGGGCAGCAGCGCCAAGCGGCCGTTTTCGATCAGCACCAGGATGAAGTTGCGGGCGTCGGCGGTGAGCCCCTCGCCGCAGATGCCGAGGAAGAGGTCGGCGAGCTGCTTGCGGGTAACCAGGGGATTGCCCAGCAGGGTGCGCACGCGCGGATCCTCGGCCACGGCGCACGCCAGCGCCAGCATCTCGGACCAGCGGGCGAGGGCCTGCTGCTCGGCTGCCAGCTTGAATACGGCCTCGGCGTAGGGCCGTGCGATGGTGATAGGCTCGGCCATGGCGCGCCTACAGCTCCTTCTCGATCTGGGTCAGGATGTCCCGGTGGACCTTGGGGTCCACCTCCCGGCGCAGGATCTTCTCGGCGCCCGCGACCGCCAGCGCCGCCACCTGCTGCCGCAACGCCTCTTTAGCGCGGAACACTTCCTGCTCGATCTGCGCCTTGGCGCTGGCGATGAGCCGCTCGCCTTCCTGCTTGGCGGCGGCCTTGGCCTCCTCGATGAGCTGGGCGGACTGGCGCTCGGCGTTAGCCAGGATCTCGGCGGCCTGGTGCTTGGCCTCCCGCAGGATCTCCGACGAACGCCTGCCCGCCAGCTCGAGCTCGTGCTTGCCGCGCTCCGCCGCCGCGAGGCCATCGGCGATCCGCTTCTGGCGCTCTTCCATGGCCCGCATCAGGTAGGGCCAGATCAGCTTCATCGTGAACACGACGAGCAGGATGAAGGTGATCATCTGCCCGATGATCGTTACGTTGATGTTCACTGGAGCGCTCCTTTCAAGTTCCCCGGGGCCCGGCCGGTCAGCCGCCGGCGGCCCTCTGCACCACCGCGAGGAAGCCGAAGGGATCGGCGAACAGCACGTACAGGCCCATCGCCGCGCTGATCATGGGCACGGCGTCCACCAGGCCCGCCACCAGGAAGAAGCGGCCGGTGAGCATGGGCATCAGCTCCGGCTGGCGGGCGAGCCCCTCCAGGAAGCGCCCCCCCAGCAGGCCCACGCCGACGGCGGCGCCGAGCGCCCCCAGCCCCAGCATCAGGGCCACACCGATCATCGCAAGGCCGTGAACGTTGCCAAGAATTGCGATTGTTTCCATTTTTTCTCCCGAAGTTGATGGTCAAAGAAAGCGAAATCAGTGGGTCTCGTGGGCCATGCTGAGATAGACGATGGTCAGCATCATGAAGATGTAGGCCTGGAGCGTGATGATCAGGATATGGAACACGGCCCACGGCCAGGACAAGAGCGGCTGGATGTAGAACGGCAGCAGGGCGATCAGGATGAACACCATTTCGCCCGCGTACATGTTGCCGAAAAGCCGCAGCGCCAGGGACAGGGGTTTCGACAGGTCCTCGATAATGCGGAACAGAACGTTCACCGGCGCCAGCCACTTGCCGAACGGCGCGTGGGTAACCTCGTGCAGGAAGCCCTTGATCCCCTTGATCTTGAAGTTGTAGTAGATCATGAGCAGGAACACCGAGATCGACATGGCGAAGGTCATGTTGGGGTCGGTGGTCGGCACTAGCTTCATGTGCACGCCGAAGACCGCCAGGATGTCGATCGGCAGCAGGTCCATGGCGTTGCAGATGAAGACCCACACGAAAATGGTGAGGGCGAGGGGTGCGATCAGCTCGCTCTTGCCGTGGAACATCACTTTCACCTGGCTGTCGACGAACTCCACCAGCCATTCGACGAAGTTCTGCCATTTGCCGGGAACGCCGGCCGTGGCGTTCCTGGCCGCCTTGTAGAACAGGCCGAAAACGATGGCGCCCAGAAGGGCGGAAAAGAACAGGGTGTCGACGTGCAGGGTCCAGAAGCCGCTGCCGATCTTGGCGTTGGTCAGGTGGCCGATGATGTATTCGGAGGCGGACTGAGGCGCTTGTGTGCTCATTGTTGTTTGATGACCGGAACGTCAAACCATAAAATCAGCCAATAGGCTCCCTGGGTCCCGAGGTAGGTCAGAAACAGGGGCCAGAACTTGAGTTCCGCGAAACCGATGAAGGTCGCCGCGAAGAGCGCCAGTGTGACGACGATTTTCAGGAACTCCGCCACATACCCGGCCCGCCACTGCTTTTCCAGCGTCCCCCCGGCGGCGGCCCGAACCGTCATCGCGTAGACGAGGCTCGGGACGAAGCCGATGGCTCCGCCAGCGCTGGCCGATGCCGCCGCCCATTTCCCTCCCCAGACGGCCGCGAGCAGCGCGCCGAGCACGGTGACCGCGATCTGGGCGTAGATGACTCGTGCGATCGTACGATTCACGGCCCGAGGGGCGTCCGTTCGGCGGCAAGCCCACGCAAAAGACTTGAAATTCTACTGGGCGGCTCTAAAAGCCGTCAACGGCAATAGCGCTTGATAAGTCGGGGGCGCGAAGGAAAACATTATATTATCAATAGCTTGTTGCCGGACCCTTCATGTTGCGCCGCACTAATGACGGGGACCGCCCCTTAGCCTCCCTAACAGGTGATCCAACTGCTCCAGGGTGGCATAGTGGAAAATTACTCGCCCGCGGCCCCGGGCGCCCGGCTTGATCTCCACCCTGGCCCCGAGGGCCTCGGATACCTCCTCCTCCAGCCGGCGCACGTCCCGGTCGATCCGCCGGGCCCTGGGCGCTTCAGGGACCGCGCCGCGTTTCTGGACCAGGCGCTCGGTATCCCGCACCGAGAGCTGCTTCGCCACCACGAGGCGGGCGGTTTGAACTTGCTGGGCCGCCGAAAGAGCAAGCAACGCCCGGGCGTGGCCCATGTCCAGCTTGCCCTCCAGCAGCATCTCCTGCACCGGCTGAGCCAGATTGAGCAGCCGTAACAGATTGGTAACCGCGCTACGGGAGTACCCCAAGGCCTCGGCCGCCTGTTGGTGGGTCATGCCGAACTCGTCGGTCAGGCGCTGGATCCCCCGGGCCTGCTCCAGGGGATTCAGGTCCTCCCGCTGGATGTTCTCGATCAGCGCCATGGCGAGGGCCGTCTCGTCCGGGACATCCCGCACCACGGCTGGGATCTCGCTGAGCCCCGCCAACTGGGCGGCGCGCCAGCGGCGCTCGCCGGCGATGATCTCGTAGTGCCCGTCCCCCTGGGGGCGAGCCAGGATGGGCTGCATGACTCCTTGCGCCTTGATGGAGTCCGCCAGGGCCCGGAGAGATTCTTCGTCCACCCGGACCCGGGGTTGGTAGCGCCCGGGGCGCAGCGTCGTCACCGCCAAGGTCCGCAGGTCCTCTGAGGGGGAGGCTTGTCCAGTGGCGTCGAGGAGGGCGTCCAGCCCCCTCCCCAATCCTTTCGCTTTTGCCATGATGGGTGCTCTCTCAGGTTTGGCCGGACGGGGGCGCCGGGTGCCGGTTGAGCAGCTCCCCGGCCAGGGCCAGGTAAGCCTGGCATCCTTTAGAGGTCCGGTCGTGCTGCAGCACGGGCACCCCGAAGCTGGGGGCTTCCGCCAGCCGCACATTGCGCGGGATCACGGTGCGGTAAACCTTGTCGCCAAAATGCTGCACCAATTGAGCCGATACCTGCAGGGAAAGGGTGTTGCGCGGGTCGAACATGGTGCGCAGCAGCCCCTCGATCTCCAGGCGCGGGTTGAGATGGGCCCGCACCCGGCGGATGGTCTGCACCAGGTCGGACAATCCCTCCAAGGCGTAGTACTCGCACTGCATCGGAATCATTACCGAGTGGGCAGCGGTCAGCCCGTTGACCGTGAGCAGGTTCAGGGCCGGCGGGCAATCGAGAAAAATGAAGTCATAGTCCTCCTCCACCTCCGCCAGCGCCCGTTTCAGGCACGACTCCCGGTCGGGCAATTCCACCAGCTCCACCTCCGCCCCCGCCAGCTCCCGGTTGGCGGGGAGCAGGTGATAGCCGCAGGACTGTCCGATGACGAGGACTTCCTTGACCGTCGCCTGACCCAACAGCACGTGATAGACGGTGCGGGAAAGCTTGCGCTTGTCCACGCCGCTGCCCATGGTGGCGTTGCCCTGGGGATCCAGGTCCACCAGCAACACCCGGCGGGAGGCCGCCGCCAGACTGGCCGCCAGGTTGACGCTGGTGGTGGTCTTCCCCACCCCCCCTTTCTGGTTCGCGACCGCCAGGATCCGTACCATTCTCCCTCTATCCTCTTTCGTGCCACATCCGGGTCAGGCCCCCGGCCCCGCTTCCTTGCGCAGTAGCACCACGTGCCGGGCCGCTTCCAGGCCCGGGACCCCCAGGGCCGCCACCCGCTCCAACCGGTAGCCGGGAGGGATTCCCCCCAGCTCCTCCACCGGATATTCTCCTTTCATCGCCAGCACTTGTCCGCCGCTGCGGACCAGGTGGCCCGCCAGCCGCAGGAATTCCGGCAGCGCCGCGAAAGCCCGGGACACGACCCCATCGAAGGGGATGTGGGGCACCCAAGCTTCCACCCGGCGCCGCTCCACGGTCACGTTGGCGAGCCCCAGTTCCGCCTTCGCCTGGACGAGAAACGCCGCCTTCTTCTGGCTGCTTTCGATCAAGGTCACTTCCAGCCCCGGCCGGGCGATGGCCAAGGGAATTCCCGGCAGTCCCGCCCCGCTGCCCACGTCCGCGATCCGCGCCCCCTCGATCAAGGGCAAAATCGCAAGCGAATCCAACAGATGGTGCGTGACCATGCGGGCCGGTGTGCGGATCGCCGTGAGGCTATACACCCGGTTCCACTTCGCCAGCAGGGCGATGTAGTCGAGAAGGCGCTGGACCCGTTCGGGGGCCAGCGCGAGGCTCAACCGGGCAAGCCCCTCTTCCAGGAGCCGGGCTTCCCTCAGGCCCGCCTCTTCTGTGCTCGCCCTGGCGTGCAGGAGAAACCCCGCTTGAGATGTACCAGCAGCAGGGAGATGGCGGCCGGGGTGACCCCCGAAATCCGGGCCGCTTGGCCCAGGGTCTCGGGCCGGTGGAGATTCAACTTCTGCTGCACCTCCACCGACAGCCCGCGCACCGTGGTGTAGTCTAGGTCCTCGGGCAGGCGGGTCGATTCCAGGCTGCGCTGGCGCTCCACTTCGTCTTTCTGACGCTCGATGTACCCGTAGTACTTGGCCTGGATCTCCACCTGCTCGGCGGCTTGGGCGTCCTCCAGCCCGGGCCCCACCCCGGGCAGAGTCATCAGGCTCCGGTACGTGACCCCCGGGCGCCGCAACAGCTCCAGGGCGGAGGCCTCCCGCTCCAGAGACTTGCCGAAGAGACGCGCCTGCACCTCCGGGTCCAGCAGGCGGGGGTTGACCCAGGTGCTTTTGAGCCGCTCCTGCTCCCGGGCAATGGCGTCGCGCTTGCGGCAGAAGCGCTCCCAGCGCCCGTCGTCCACCAGGCCGAGCCGCCGCCCGGTTTCGGTGAGGCGCAGATCCGCGTTGTCCTCCCGCAGGCTCAAGCGGTACTCGGCCCGGCTGGTGAACATGCGGTAGGGCTCGGTCACGCCCCGGGTAATGAGGTCGTCCACCAGGACCCCCAGGTAAGCCTCGTCCCGGCGTGGGCTCCAGGGCTCCCGCTCCTGGACCTGGAGCGCCGCGTTGATGCCGGCGAGGAGGCCCTGGGCCGCTGCCTCCTCGTAGCCCGTAGTGCCGTTGATCTGCCCGGCGAAGAACAACCCCTCGATCTGCTTCGTCTCCAGGGAGCTCTTGAGCCAGCGGGGATCGTAATAATCGTATTCGATGGCATAGCCGGGCCGGGTGATATGGGCGTTCTCCAGGCCGCGGATGGAGCGCACCACCGCCAGCTGCACGTCGAAGGGTAGCGAGGTGGAGATCCCGTTGGGATAGAGCTCGGTGGTGGTCAGTCCCTCGGGCTCCAGGAAAACCTGATGGGAGGACTTGGCCGCGAACCGCACCACCTTGTCCTCGATGGAGGGACAGTACCGGGGACCGACCCCTTGGATCTTGCCCGAGTACAAAGGGGAGCGGTCCAGGGCGCTCCGGATGATCTCGTGGGTACGCTCGTTGGTATGGGCGATCCAGCAGGGAAGCTGCCGGGGGTGCTGGGCCGGATCCCCCAGGAAGGAGAAGACGGGGGGTGGATCGTCCCCGGGCTGCACCTCCATCACCGAAAAGTCCACCGTGCGCCCGTCGATGCGGGGCGGCGTCCCGGTCTTCAGGCGTCCCACGGGGAGCTTCAGCTCCCGCAGCCTGGCGGCCAGGGTCAGGGCCGGCGGGTCCCCTGCTCGGCCGGCCTGGTAGTTGGTAAAGCCCACGTGGATCAGGCCGGACAGGAAAGTGCCGGTGGTGAGCACCACGGCCCGGGCCTCAAAACGAAGCCCCAACTGGGTCACCACCCCCGTCACCCGCTCGCCTTCCAGGAGCAGGTCGTCCACCGCCTGCTGGAACAGCCACAGATTGGGCTGGTTTTCCAGCCGCCGGCGGATGGCCTGCTTGTAGAGCACCCGGTCCGCCTGGGCCCGGGTGGCCCGCACCGCCGGCCCTTTGCTGGCGTTCAGGATGCGGAACTGGATCCCCGCCTCGTCGGTGGCCGCCGCCATGGCGCCCCCCAAGGCGTCGATCTCTTTCACTAGGTGCCCCTTGCCGATGCCGCCGATGGAAGGGTTGCAGGACATCTGCCCCAGGGTCTCGATGTTATGGGTGAGCAATAAGGTGCGGACTCCGGCCCGGGCCGCCGCCAGGGCCGCCTCGGTGCCCGCGTGCCCGCCGCCGACGACGATCACGTCGAAATGGGTGGGATACTCCATGGCGCAACCGCAATCATTGGGCTGCCAATGATACTGCAATCGCGGGGGTCGCCCAATCAGGACGGCTCGGGTTTCACGTGAAACTGGGCCTGCCCATGGGCGTTTCACGTGAAACGGAACGGCTAAAAATTAATTAAAATCAATTTGTTGTATAAATCATGCGCCCAGCTCGAGGGCCAGTAGCTCCTGTCTCAGGGCCAGGGACCGGGGCAGGCGCTCCCCCAGCCGCTCGAACCATTCCCGGTGGGCGGCAAGTTCCTGGCGCCACGCCTCCAGGTCTATCGACATGAGCTCCTCAAACTGGGCCGGGGGGAAGGACTCCAGCCCGCGCCAGTCCAGGTCCTCGTACCGGGGCATCCAGCCGAGCCCGGTCTCCCGGGCATTCGCCCGGCCGGCGCAGCGCTCGAAAATCCATTGGAGGACCCGCATGTTCTCGCCGAAGCCGGGCCATAGGAAGCCGCCGTCCCGCCCGAGCCGGAACCAGTTGACGCGGAAGATCCGGGGCAGCTCCACCACCGCCCGGCGCATCCTCAGCCAGTGCTGGAAATAGTCCCCCATGTGATAGCCGCAGAACGGCAGCATGGCGAAGGGGTCCCGGCGCACGACCCCTACCTGGCCGGTAGCGGCGGCGGTGGTCTCGGATCCCATGGTGGCGGCCATGTAGACCCCGTCGCTCCAACTGAAGGCCTCGGTCACCAGGGGCACCGTCTCGGAGCGGCGCCCGCCGAAGATGAAGGCCGAGATCGGCACCCCGTCCGGGTTCTCCCATTCCGTGTCCATGGATGGACACTGGGCAGTGGGCACGGTGAAGCGGGCGTTGGGATGGGCCGCCTTGCGCCCGCAGTCCGGGGTCCAGGGCTCACCCTGCCAGTCGGTGAGCACCGGGGGCGGCGTGCGGGTCATGCCCTCCCACCAGACGTCCCCCTCGGGGGTCAGGGCCACGTTGGTGAAAATGCAATTGGCATGGAGGGTGGCCACGGCGTTGGGGTTGGTCTCGGTGGAAGTGCCCGGGGCGACGCCGAAGAAGCCCGCTTCCGGGTTGATGGCGTAGAAGCGTCCGTCGGCGCCGGGCTTGATCCAGGCGATGTCCTCCCCCACTGTGGTAGCCTTCCAGCCCGCCAGGGCCTTGGGCGGCACCAGCATGGCCAGGTTGGTCTTGCCGCAGGCGCTAGGGAAGGCGGCCGCCATGTACTTCTTTTCGCCGCTCGGAGACTCGACCCCGAGAATGAGCATGTGCTCGGCGAGCCAGCCCTGCTCCCGGGCCATGACGGAGGCGATGCGCAGGGCAAAGCATTTCTTGCCGAGAAGCGCGTTGCCGCCGTAGCCCGAGCCGTAGGACCAGATTTCCTTGTCCTCGGGGAAATGCACGATGTACTTCTCCTGGCGGTTGCACGGCCAGGGGACGTCCTTTTCGCCGGGGCCGAGGGGCATGCCAACGGAATGAACGCAGGGCACGAAATCACCGTCCTCTCCCAGGACGCGGTACACGGCGCGCCCCATGCGGGTCATGATGCGCATGCTGACCACCACGTAGGGCGAGTCGGTGAGCTCCACCCCGACGTGGGCCATGGGGGAGCCGACCGGCCCCATGGAAAACGGCACCACGTACAGGGTGCGGCCGCGCATGCAGCCGGCGAACAGCCGCCGAAGCGTGCCCCGCATCTCCTGTGGGTCCACCCAGTTGTTGTTGGGGCCGGCGTCTTCCCGGCGGCGGCTGCACACGAAAGTGCGGTCCTCCATGCGCGCCACGTCGGTGGGGTCGGAGCGGGCCAGGAAGCTGTTGGGACGAAGCGCCGGGTTCAGGCGGATCAAGGTGCCCGCGGCCACCATCTCGTCGCATAGCCGATCGTACTCGGCCTGGCTGCCGTCGCACCACACGATCCGCTCCGGCCGGGCAAGCTCGGCGATGGTTCGCACCCACTCGATGAGCCGTGCATGCCTCACTTCGTCAGGAGCGCCGAGCCGGCTCGCGGCGGCCGCCGTGGTTCGATTCATCGTTGTAGCCCTGCTTTTTTGTTGGACGGGATGGGACACACACTTTACACGAGCCCCGAGGCACCGCGGAACCCTACTTGCCGATGCAGAAGCGGGAAAAGATCTGGCCCAGCAGATCGTCGGCGGTGAACTCCCCCGTGATCTGGCCCAGGGCCAGGTGGGCCAGGCGCAGCTCCTCGGCGAAGAGCTCCAGGCCCCGGCCCGCCGCCTCGGCCGCGGCGGCGAGCCGCTCCTCGGCCCGGGCGAGGGCCTCCAGGTGCCGCGCCCGGGCCATGAACAGCCCTTCGTCGCCCCCCGTCCATCCCGCCTGCCGGAGCAGCGCCTGCTGCAGCAGATCCACCCCCTCCCCCGTCTTGGCGGAGAGCCACACCTCGGCCGCACTCCCTTCCTGGGCGAGTCGGGGCGCCACGCCGACGAGATCGATCTTGTTGCGCACGATCACCCGCGGGAGCCCCGGGGGCAACTCCCGCAGGATCGCCTCATCTTCCGGCGTCACCCCCCGGGCGTACTCGGTGACCACCAGCACCAGGTCCGCCTGGGCCGCCACCGCCCGCGCCCGTTCGATGCCGATGCGCTCCACCGCGTCCTGGGTCTCCCGCAGGCCAGCGGTGTCGATGATGTGGAAGGGCACGCCCTGGATCTCCACGTGGCTGCGCAGGGTGTCCCGGGTGGTGCCGGGGACCTCGGTGACGATGGCCACCTCCTCCCGCGCCAGGCGGTTGAGCAGACTCGACTTGCCCACGTTCGGGCGCCCCACCAGGGCCACCTGGGCCCCTTCCCGCAGGAGCGCTCCCTGCCGGGCGTTGGCGGTGAGCGTCTCGAGCTTGCGGCGCAGCCGCTCGAGCCGCCCGAAGGCGTCGGCTTCCCGCAGAAAATCGATCTCCTCGTCGGGGAAATCCAGGGTCGCCTCGGTAAGGGCCCGCAGCTCGATCAGCTCCTCTTTGAGCGCGTTCACTTCCCGGGAGAACTCCCCCTGAAGGGAGCGCATGGCGCTGCGCGCGGCCTGCGCGGTGGAGGCGTCGATCAGGTCGGCCACGCTTTCCGCTTGGGCCAGGTCCAGCTTGCCGCTTAAGAAAGCCCGCTTGCTGAATTCCCCCGGCTCGGCGAGCCGGGCGCCCAGCTCCAGGCAGCGCTGGAGGAGAAGGCGAAGCACGGTCATTCCGCCGTGGCCCTGCAGCTCCACCACGTCTTCCCCCGTGTAGGAGTGGGGCGCGGGGAAATAGAGCACGATGCCTTCGTCGATCACCCTCCCCTCGGCGTCCTGGAGGCAGGCCAGGGTGGCGAAGCGGGGCTTGGGCACGCGCCCGAGGAGCGCGATCAGGAAAGGCTTGAGATCCCGGCCGGAGAGCCGCACGATGCCGATGCCGCCGCGCCCGGGAGGCGTGGCGATGGCCGCGATCGGCTCACCGTTTTGCATGGGCAGCGGTCGCCCGCTCCATCCGGCGGGTGATGTACCACTGCTGCGCGATGGACAGAACGTTGTTCACCAGCCAGTAGAGCACCAGCCCCGCCGGGAAGAAGAAAAAGAAGATGGAGAAGGCGATGGGCATGATCTGCATCACCCGGGCCTGGATCGGGTCCGGGGGCGTGGGGTTGAGCTTGGTCTGGATCCACATGGTGGCGCCCATCACCACCGGCAGGACGAAATAGGGATCCGGCGCCGAGAGGTCCTGGATCCAGCCGACGAAGGGAGCGTTGCGCAGCTCCACCGCCGCCACCAGCACCCAGTACAGGGCGATGAACACCGGGATCTGGATCAGGATCGGCAGGCATCCGCCCAAAGGGTTGATTTTCTCCTCCTTGTAGAGCTCCATCATCGCCTGGTGCAGCTTCTGCCGGTCGTGGCCGTACAGCTCCTTGATCCGCTGCAGCCGGGGAGTGACGGCCTTCATGCGTGCCATGGAGCGGTAGCTCGCCGCGGACAGGGGATAGAACACGGCCTTGACCAGCACGGTGAGCAGGATGATGGCCACGCCCCAGTTGCCCACCCACCGATGGAACAGATCCAGCACCCAGAACAGAGGCACCGCGATCACGGTGAGCCAGCCGTAGTCCACCACCAGGTCGAGGCCGGGGGCGAGCTGGGCCAGGGTGCGCTGTTCCTGGGGCCCTGCGTAAAGCCGCATGCTCGCCGTGCGGCTCGCCCCCGGCTCGAGGGTGCCCACCGGCACGATGATCCCTACGGCGTACAAGTCCGGGGCAAGCTGCCGGGCGAAGAATTCCCGGGAGGCGTTGCCCTCGGGCAGCCAGGCCGCAAGGAAATAATGCTGCACCATGGCGATCCAGCCGTCGCTGGCCGCCTTCGGCAGCTCTGCCTTGCCCTTCTCGATATCCGAGAAGGGAAGCTTCTGGAACTTGGTCGCCTCGGTGTACACTGCGGGGCCGGTGTAGGTATGGAGGAACCGCTGCTCGCCCTCGGGGGCCTTGCCGTCCCGCTGAAACTGGTAGTAGGCGAAGGGAGCGATGGGCGCGGCGCCCTCGTTGCGGATGGAGAAGGCCACGTCCACCACGTAGCTGCCGCGGCGGAAGGTGTAGATCTTCTCCACCACGGTACCGTTGACGGGCGGAGCAGCGAGCCGCACCTGCACCGCGTCCTCCCCCGGCTTGAGCTGGTAGGACCCAGGCTCGGCGGTGAAGAGGGTCTTGTGGCTCGGCAGGCTATCCCCGATCAGGCCCGACTGGGCCACATACACCCGTTCCCCCTCCCGCTGGAACAAGACGAAGGGCTTGCTCTTATCCACCGCTCCCGGATGCTTGAGCAGCTCCAGCCGGACCAGATCCCCCCCCAGGGTCTGAATCTGCGCCCGCAGCACGTCGGTGGTGACGGTGAGGGTGCTGCCGCTCGCAGGCGTGGCCGGGCGCTCGGCTTGCGCGAGATCCCCCTGCTTCTCCAGCAGCTCCCGCCCCACCGTGGGCGCCGGCGCCTCGGGCGCGGGTTGAGCCTGGGGCGCGGGCGCGACGGAGCCGCGCTGGTGCTGCTGCCAGGCGTCCCACAGGAACAGCAGGGACATGGAAAAGATCAGGAACAGGATCAGCCGTTGGATTTCCATGGGTCCTCGGGCACCGGGTCATAGCCCCCGGCGTGGAACGGATGGCAGCGCGCCAGGCGCTTGAGGGCGAGCCACGTCCCCCGTCCGGGGCCGTGACGCTGGATCGCCTCCCGGGCGTATTCGGAGCAGCTCGGGGTAAACCGGCAACGGGGTCCGAGCAGGGGGCTCACCCCTATCTGGTAGGCCTGGATAAGGACGATCAGGAACCGTGACATGGGGCAATTCTCTGCATCAGGGCCGCCAGCTCTTCCCGCGCCGCTCCCCCCTCCCTTCGGGAAATCGGGCGCCTCAAGCGCACGACAATGTCCGCCCCTCCCAACGCCGCCTGCCGCTGGCGGAAGACTTCCCGGGCGATGCGCTTGGCGTAGTTGCGATCCACGGCGCGGGGCGCCGCTTTGCGGGAGACCGCCAGGCCGAGCCGCGGCCGCCCCAGGCCGTTGCGCCGGGCGAACACCTGGAAATACTGGCCGGCGAGGCTCGAACGCTGCTCGAAGACGGCGCGAAACTCACCGGGCAGGCGCAGTCGCGCCGATTTGGGAAAACCGTGCCGCCGTACCGCCAGGGTCAGACGCTGAGCCGAGCGCGGCCCTTCGCCCGGCGCGCGCGGATCACTGCCGCACCCGAGCGGCTGCGCATGCGGACCCGGAAGCCATGGGTGCGCTTTCGCCGAACGACCGACGGCTGATAGGTGCGCTTCATGGTTAAACCTCATCGTTGGGCGGAAAAGCCCGCTATTACAAACCGAGACCCGCACCCTGTCAACCGCGGCCCGCTGGCGGCGCAGCCGCGGACGCGCTCGGGCGCTGTGGATAAGGCACGGCGAAGGGACTAGAATAACGCTTCGTCGATTTCGCGCCGCCGGCGCGAAGTCCTTCTCCCAAAAAAAGATCCCCCATCTCCATGGACGAGTTCTGGGCAGGCTGTCTCAAGCATTTCGAGCGCGAGCTCACGCCGCAGCAGTTCAAGACCTGGATCAAGCCGTTGAAATACGAGCGGCAGCCCCGGGGCATCGTCCTCCACGCCCCCAACCGCTTCGTCCTGGACTGGGTGCGGGACCGCTTCCTGGAGGCGATCGAAGGCATGGCCAAGGCCCATTTCGCCGCGGCCGTGCCCGTCACCCTGGAGCTTTCGGGTCAGGGGGTCGAGGGTGCCGGCGCCGCGAGCCTGCCCCGAGCCAGAACCCGGGTCCGGGACCCGAGCCGGCTCAATCCCATCTTCACCTTCGACACCTTCGTCACCGGCAAGGCGAACCAACTCGCCCGGGCCGCCGCCATCCAGGTGGCGGAAAATCCCGGCACCGCCTACAACCCCCTGTTCATCTATGGCGGCGTGGGACTGGGAAAGACCCATCTGATCCAGGCCATCGGTAACCTGGTGCACGAACTCCATCCCGAAGCGAAGATCCGCTACACCCACGCCGAACAGTACGTCTCCGACGTCGTGAAGGCTTACCAGCACAAGTCCTTCGACGACTTCAAGCAGTACTACCACTCCCTGGACTTGCTGCTGATCGACGACATCCAGTTCTTCGGTGGCAAGAGCCGCACCCAGGAGGAGTTTTTCTACGCCTTCAACGCCCTGATCGAGGCCCACAAGCAGGTGGTGATCACCTGCGACAGCTACCCGAAGGAGATCAACGGGATCGAAGACCGGCTGATCTCCCGCTTCGGCTGGGGACTCACGGTGGCGGTGGAGCCGCCGGAGCTGGAAATGCGGGTGGCGATCCTGATCAAGAAGGCGGCCTCCGAGCAGATTCAACTGGACGAGGGCGTCGCTTTCTTCGTCGCCAAGCACATCCGCTCCAACGTCCGGGAGCTAGAGGGGGCACTCAAGCGCGTGGTAGCCTTCTCCCGCTTCACCGGCATGCCCATCACCCTCGACCTGGCCCGGGAGGCGCTGAAGGACCTGCTGGCGGTGCAGAGCCGGCAGATCTCCATCGAGAACATCCAGAAGACGGTGGCCGACTACTACAAGATCAAGGTGTCGGACCTGTACTCGAAGAAGCGCTCCCGCAACGTGGCCCGCCCGCGACAGCTCGCCATGGCGCTGGCCAAGGAACTCACCTCCTTGAGCCTGCCGGACATCGGCGACGCCTTCGGAGGGCGCGACCATACCACCGTGCTCCACGCCTGCCGCAAGATCGGCGAGCTGCAGGCCACAAACCCTGAAATCTCCCGGGATTTCAAGACGCTCATTCAGATCCTGCGCGGTTGATGGCGCATGGACAGCCTGTGGATAACCCCCGCGGCGCGTCCGGTCCGGTTTTTCGTACACAATCTGTCCACAGCCCGACTGGGGCTTATACCCAGTCTTTCCATAGGTACAAGAGATTGTTATAATTAACAAATTTCCTGTTTCGAGGGCTTTTCGACGGGCTTATCTATTCTTACCAGAAGGACAATCATGTTACTGATCGAAGCCGACCGGGACGCGCTTTTGAGGCCCCTCCAGGCGGTCACCGGAATCGTCGAGAGGCGGCACACCCTTCAGATCCTATCCAACGTGCTGATCGAGCGCGGCCAGGACGGCACTCGCTTCATGGCCACCGACCTGGAGATCCAGGTCTCCACCTCGGCTCACGGGCTCAAGGAAAGCGCGAAACCTTTCTCCCTCACCGTGGCGGCGCGCAAGCTCCACGATATCCTGCGGGCGCTTCCGGAGGATGCCCAGGTGGCGCTCGCCCAGGAGGACGGGCGGCTCCAGGTCAAGGCGGGCCGCAGCCGCTTCAGCTTGCAGACCCTGCCCGCCGAGGACTTTCCCCGGCTCGCCGAGACCGCGGGTGACGAATTGAGCGTGCGGCTGCCGCAGAAGGAGTTGCGGCGGCTGCTGGCCCTGGTCCATTACGCCATGGCCCAGCAGGACATCCGCTACTACCTGAACGGGCTGCTGCTGGTGCTGGGCGGCCAGGCCCTCAAGCTGGTGGCCACCGACGGCCACCGTCTGGCTTACGCCGCGACGGGGCTTCCCTCCGCCCAGGAAGCGCGGGAGGTGATCGTGCCGCGCAAGGCAGTGCTGGAGGTGCTGAAGCTCCTGTCGGACTCGGAGGACGCGGTGGAGATCACCGTGCGGCCGAACCAGGTACGCTTCGCCTTCGGCGGCGTGGTGCTGGTCTCCAAGGTGGTAGACGGCAAGTTCCCCGACTACCAGCGGGTGATTCCCCAGGCCCATCCCAAGGTGGTCGAGTTGCCGCGCCTCGCCTTCCTGCAGGCGCTAAGCCGCACCGCCATCCTCTCCAACGACAAGATCCGCGGCGTGCGCCTGGTGCTGACAGCCGATAGCCTGCGGGTGATCTGCACCAACAACGAGCAGGAGGAGGCCCAGGAGGAGCTGGCGGTGGCCTATAGCGGCGAGCCGCTGGACATCGGCTTCAACGTGACCTACCTCTTGGACGTGCTGGGCAATCTTGCCAGCGAGACCGTGCGCTGCGCCTTTAACGATCCCAATTCCAGCTGCCTGGTGACGGTGCCGGGCGACGACCAGTTCAAGTACGTCGTCATGCCGATGCGCATCTAACGAGGGTGAATCCGGTGACTGAGATAGCGGCCAAAGAACGCCCGAGCTCCAGCTACGACTCCAGCAGCATCAAGGTGCTGAAGGGCTTGGAGGCGGTGCGCAAGCGCCCCGGCATGTACATCGGCGACACCTCCGACGGCACCGGGCTGCACCACATGGTGTTCGAGGTGGTGGACAACTCCATCGACGAGGCGTTGGCCGGCTACTGCGACGACATCAAGGTGGTGATCCACCCGGACAATTCCGTGTCGGTGATCGACAACGGCCGCGGCATCCCCACCGGGATCAAGGAGGACGACGAGCTCAAGCGCTCGGCGGCGGAGATCGTGATGACCGAGCTGCACGCCGGGGGCAAGTTCGACAGCAACTCCTACAAGGTGTCGGGCGGGCTGCACGGGGTGGGGGTGTCCTGCGTCAACGCCCTCTCCAAGTGGCTGCGCCTCACCATCCGCCGCGACGGCCTGGTGCACGCCATGGAGTTCGACCACGGCGTGCCGGTGGCGCCCCTCAAGGTGATCGGCAAGACCGAGAAGACCGGGACCGAAGTGCACTTCCTCGCCGACGAGAAGATCTTCGGCAAGGTGGAGTTCCACTACGAGATCCTGGCCAAGCGGCTGCGGGAGCTCTCGTTCCTGAACAACGGCGTCAGGATCCAGCTCGTGGACCAGCGCAGCGGCAAGAGCGAGGACTTCGCTTACAGCGGCGGTGTCAAGGGGTTCGTGGAGTACATGAACCGCACCAAGGTGGTGCTCCACTCCAACATCTTCCACGCGGTCGGAGAAAAGGACGGCATCACGGTGGAGGTGGCCATGCAGTGGAACGACTCCTACCAGGAGTCGGTCCAGTGCTTCACCAACAACATCCCCCAGCGCGACGGTGGCACCCATTTGACCGGGCTTCGGGCGGCGCTCACGCGCACGCTCAACAGCTACATCGAGAAGGAGGAGCTGGCGAAGAAGGCCAGGGTGGAGACCACCGGCGACGACATGCGGGAAGGGCTGACCTGCGTGCTCTCGGTGAAGGTCCCCGAGCCCAAGTTCTCCTCCCAGACCAAGGACAAGCTGGTCTCCTCGGAGGTCCAGCCGGTGGTGCAGGAGATCGTCTCCGCCAAGCTCCACGACTTCCTGATGGAGCATCCCCAGGACGCCAGGATCATCTGCAACAAGATCATCGAGGCGGCGCGGGCCCGGGAGGCGGCGCGGAAAGCGCGCGAGCTCACCCGGCGCAAGGGGGTGCTGGACGGCTTCGGCCTGCCGGGGAAGCTCGCCGACTGCCAGGAACGGGACCCGTCCCGGTCGGAACTGTACCTGGTGGAAGGGGACTCCGCCGGCGGCTCGGCCAAGCAGGCGCGGGACCGGCGCTTCCAGGCGGTGCTGCCCTTGAAGGGCAAGATCCTCAACGTGGAGAGGGCGCGCTTCGACAGGCTCATCTCCTCCCAGGAGATCGCCACCCTGATCACGGCGCTGGGCACCGGCATCGGCAAGGACGAGTACAACCCGGACAGGCTGCGCTACCACCGCATCATCATCATGACGGACGCCGACGTGGACGGCTCCCACATCCGTACGCTGCTGCTCACCTTCTTCTATCGCCAGATGCCGGAGCTGATCGAGCGCGGCCATATCTACATCGCCCAGCCGCCCCTCTACAAGATAAAGCTTGGGCGCCAGGAGACCTATTTGCGGGACGACCACGAGCTCAAGCAGTTCCTGCTCAAGCAGGCCCTCGCCGACGCGGCCCTGTACCCCTCGGCGGAGGCAGAGGCGCTGCCACCGGCCGCTTTCCAGAGGCTCGCGGAACAGTATCTTCTCGCCGAAGCGGTGATCGACCGGCTAAGCCGGGGGGTGGACCGGGACGCCCTGCGCGCCCTGCTCAAGGGCGTGACGCTGGACCTGTCCGGCCGGGCGGCGGCGGAGGAAAGCGCCAGGGTCCTGGCGGCGGCGGTGGACGATCCGGCGCTCGCCGTCGAGGTGGGGGTGGACGAGGCCACCGAGGCCCTGCGCCTTATGATCCTGCGCCGGGAGCACGGGGTCGTGCGCGCGAGCTCCATCGACCAGGAGTTCTTGCAAAGCGGCGATTGCGCCCAGATCCGGGAGACGGCCCAAGCCCTTTCGGGCCTGCTGCACAAAGGGGCCTACGTGGCCAGGGGCGAGCACAAGCGGGCGGTCGCCGATTTCCGCGAGGCCATCGACTGGCTCCTCGCCGAAGTGCGCGCCCACGCCTCCATCCAGCGCTACAAGGGCCTGGGGGAGATGAACCCGGAGCAGCTCTGGGAGACCACCATGGACCCGGCCAAGCGCCGGCTGCTCAAGGCCCAGATCGAGGACAGCATCACCGCGGACGAGATCTTCACCACCCTGATGGGGGATCAGGTGGAGCCGCGGCGGGCGTTCATCGAGGAAAACGCCCTCGGCGTACGCAACCTGGATATCTAGAGGCGATTTCGAAAGGGGTTAAAAGGGGTTATTTGGCGGCTGCCCGGCGGCGGGTTTCGGGCTTCGGCGCCGCTTTGGCCTCTCCCGCTTCTCTCTGCTTCGCGCTCTTGGATTCCCTGGGAGCGAACTCGAACCCCACGCTGCCATCGCCCGACAGGGTGAGAAAGGCGGAGAACGGGCGGCCGTTCTTGCGGGAAATGAAGCGATGCAGCAGGTCGGTCTTGCGGTGGGCAAGCAGCTTCTTCATCTGCTCCCGCTCGATGGGCCGCTGCAGGATCACCTTGCCGGTACGGAAGTCGCAGCTACGGCTGGGCCCCACCGAGCGCTCGCACAGGTACGCCGCGGCGACCTCGTAGACCCGGGCCCCGCACTTGGGACAGGGGCCCACGGGCTCCTGGCCTGAGAAGTCCGCTTCCTCCTCGTCGCCTTCGGCACTCGCCTGACCGAAGTCGAACTCGGTGCGCAGGTCGTCGCTGAGCCGTAGGACCGCCGAAAACGGCCGGCCCATGCGGCTGCGAAAGCCCGTGAGGGGCCCCACGCTGCGCTGGGTGATCAACCGCTCCACCTCTTCCGGCTCCAGCTCTCGGCCGGAGATCACCTTCCAGATGGCGAAGTCGCAGCCCTGGCACTGGAACTTGCGGTAGTTCTCCTGCACCACGCCGCCGCACTTGGGACAGGGCGTCTTGAGGGTGCGGAAGGCTTCGTCCGGGATCTCTCCCTCCTTGATGCGCTTCACCATGTCGCGGGTGAGGTCCACGATGTGGTCCATGAACTCGCTGCGGGGGAGCTTCCCCTGCTCCATCTGCTTGAGCTTGTACTCCCATTGGCCCGTGAGTTCCGGGGAGGTGAGCTCGTTGACCCCGAAGTGGTCCAGGGCGAAGAGCAGGGAGAAGGCCTTGGCGGTGGGCTGCAGATCCCGGCCGTTCCTATGCACGTATTCCTCCTGGATCAAGCCCTCGATGATCTGGGAGCGGGTGGCGGGGGTTCCCAGGCCCCGGGCCGCCATCGCCGCCCGCAGCTCCTCGTCCTCGATGAGCTTGCCCGCCCCCTCCATGGCGGAGAGGAGCGTGGCCTCCGTGTAGCGGGGAGGAGGCTTGGTCTGGTTCTGCCGCACCTCCACCGCTAGGGTGCGCGCCTTCTCTCCCGCCTGGACGGGAGGAAGGCGCTGGGCGTCCTCCTCGGCCGCCTTGCCGTAGACCGCGAGCCAGCCCGGGTTCACCAGCACCCGCCCTTCGGTCTTGAACGCCTCGCCCGCCACCCGGGTGATCCGGGTGGTCACCAAGTACTCGGCCGCTGGGTAGAACACCGCCAGGAAGCGGCGCACCACCAAGTCGTAGAGCTTCGCTTCCGTCTCGTTCAGGTGCTTGGGCGGCTGCAGGGTGGGGATGATGGCGAAATGGTCCGAGACCTTCTCGTTGTTGAAGACCCGCTTGTTCGGCCGCACCCAGCCCTGTTTCAGGATCTGGTCGGCAAAGGGGGCGTAGGGGGAGGCTTCGCTTTTCTTCCCCCCGCGCAGGGTCTCCAGGGTCTTCTTGACCGTGGCGAGGTAATCCTCGGGCAACGCCCGGGAGTCGGTGCGCGGATAAGTGAGCACCTTGTGCTTTTCGTACAGGGCCTGGGCCAGGGACAGGGTCATGCGGGCGGAGAAGCCGAACCGGCTGTTGGCCTCCCGCTGCAGGCTGGTCAGGTCGAAAAGCAGCGGCGCCACCTGGGTGGACGGTTTCGCCTCCTCGCTGACCGTGCCCGGCTTGCCCTCGCACTTGGCGCGGATCGCCTCCGCCCGGGCCTGGTCCCACAGCCGCTCGGGCCGCGCCTCGGGGTCGCCCTCGGCGCCCGTTTTGGCCGCCTTTTCGTCGAACCAGCGGCCCGGGTATTCGCCCCCCGCGCAGGCGAAGGTGGCGTGCACCTCCCAGTAGTCCCGGGGCACGAAGTTGCGGATCTGCTCCTCCCGCTCCACCAGGATGCGCAGGGTGGGCGTCTGGACCCGCCCGACGGTGGTCTTGTAGAAGCCCCCGTCCTTGGAGTTGAAGGCGGTCATGGCCCGGGTGCCGTTGATGCCCACCAGCCAGTCCGCCTCCGAGCGGCACACGGCCGCGTCCGCCAGGGGCCGCAGCTCCTCGTCCTTCTTGAGCTGGGCGAAGCCCTCCCGGATCGCCTCGGGGGTCATGGACTGCAACCACAGCCGCTCGATGGGCTTGCGGGTTTTGGCGTAGCGGACGATGTAGCGGAAGATGAGCTCCCCTTCGCGCCCGGCGTCGCAGGCGTTGATGAGGCCCGTCACGTCCTTGCGCTTGATGAGGCGCAGTAAGAGCTTGAGCCGCTCCTCGGATTTTTCGATGGGCTTGAGCTCGAAGTGGGGCGGGATCACCGGTAGGTGGGCGAAGGACCACTTGCCTCGCTTCACCTCGTGCCCCTCAGGAACGGCTAGCTCCAGCAGATGGCCCACGGCGGAGGAGAGCACGTAGCGATCACTTTCGTAATACTCGCCGTGCTTCTTGAAGCCCCCCAGCGCCCGGGCGATGTCCGCGGCGACGGAAGGCTTCTCGGCGATGATCAGTTTCTTACCCATGGAATGGACCGCTGGGAGCGTTCGCGCCGGAAAAAGAAAGCGGTTGATGATAGGAGCTATTCCCGGGCGGTACAAGTCAGGCGGGCAGCCGGGGCACTCGTATTGCGAGCGCTTACTTACTCACAATATTTTGATTTTTTTATTTGATTCTCTGGTAGCGGCTGCCGGGTAGGCTGGCGATCCGGCCTTCCAGCTCCAGGGCCACCAGCTCTGCCAGGAGCTCCTGGGGTGGCCGGCCGCTGCGCTGGGCCAGAGTATCCAGGTCCACCGGGTCGAAGCCCAGGTGGGCGAGCAGGGGCGAGGCCTCCGCCTGGCCGGGTGCCGCAGAACCGGGGGCGAGGCCTAAGGACGGCCCGATGCCCGCCGCTTGGAGGCCCAGCTCTTCCAGGATGTCCCGGGCGGTTTCTACCAACTTCGCCCCCTGCTTGATGAGGGCATGGCAGCCCTTTGACAGGGGCGAGTGGATAGAGCCGGGGATGGCGAAGACTTCCCGGCCCTGGTCTGCGGCCAGGCGGGCGGTGATGAGGGAGCCGCTCTGGAGCGCCGCCTCCACCACGAGGCAACCCCGGGACAGGCCGCTCAGGAGCCGATTGCGGCGGGGGAAGTTCTCCGCCCGGGCGGGCGTTCCCAGGGGAAACTCGGACACCAGGGCCCCCTGTTCCGCCAGGGCCAGGGCCAGGTCCCGGTTGCGGGCCGGGTAGACCCGGTCAAGCCCGGTCCCGGTGACCGCCACGCTGCTGGAGGCTCCGGCGAGGCCGCCCCGATGGGCCGCGGCGTCGATCCCCAAGGCGAGACCGCTCACGATGGTCAGCCCGGCGTCGCTCAAGGCCTTGGCGAAGGCTTCGGCGTTGGCCAGGCCCTGGGGCGTGGCGTTGCGGCTGCCCACGATGGCCAGGGCCGGTCGCGCCAGGAGCTCGGCCCTGCCCCTCACGTACAGGAGCAGGGGTGGATCCGGGATATGGAGCAGTTGTCCGGGATAGCGGGGGTCGTCCAGGGCCACCAGGTGATGGCCGGGGAGTTGGGCCCAGGCCAGGGTCGCTTCGACCTGGGCCGGGTCAGGGCCCGCCTGCAAGCGGGCCGCGGCGGCTTCCCCGGCGATGCGGGCGACCAAGCCCCGGGAGGCGGCCAGCACCTCTTCCGGTCCGCCGCAGGCGGCGAGGAGACTCCGCAGGGTCTTGCCGCCCGATCCGGGAACGAGGCTCAGCCGAACCCAGGCCTCGGTGCGGCGATCCGGCGCCATGGGCGAAATCGCCCGGTCGCGGCCCTGCCGTCGCTCAAGGGTTTTCGATCGTGTCCAGAGGCGCCACTTGGCGGTTCGCCTGCATCACCATGGCGTAGGACACCCGGTCGAAGGTGCGGAACACCATGATCAACCCGATGCTCTGGTCAGGGGCGGCCTCCGCCGAGCGCCCCCGCTCCACCGTCGCCCGGCCTTGGCCCGCCCGCACCTTCAGTACGTCCCCAAGCTCCAGGCCGTCCCGCTTGCCCTTGTTGATGGCCACGACGGCGGTGGGGCCCGCCTCGGTGCTCCCGCCGTAGGTGGAGATGACGAAACCGGAGATCCGGCGCTGGGGCGCCTTAGGTACGAAGTTGATGTAAGGCATTTCGACGGCTTTCACCAGCCGGGCCCCCAGAAGGATCTCCTGGTTGGAATCCACCACCTCCACCACCGTGGCCGCGGGTTCATGGCGCACGATCCGGCCCGTCCCCAGATGCACCGCCTCGTGGCCCAGGATTTCTCCAGTTCCCGGGTCTTTCAAGGCACCCCCCAGCTCGTAGATGTCCCAGAGCAGGCCCTGGCCCTGGGGCAGGCCGGCGACGCTCAGCAGGTCGCCGGCGGAGGCGATCACCCGCCCCTCCTGCATGGCGACGATGCGGGGCGCCCCATGGAGTCCTTGGGCGTCCACCACCAGAGGCTTGGCCAAGAACGGCCGGATGGCGCTCGCCGGGATGGTGGGAATGGCCTCCCGGGTGCTGGGCTCCACCCGGACCCGGGGAGAGAGCTTCACCGTCTCCATTTCCTTGGAGAGCCGGGGTGCCGGGCCGCGGCGGTCCAGCACCAGCACGTCGCCCGGATAGATCAGGTGGGGATTTTTGATCTGTTCCTTGTTCATCCCCCATAGCTCGGGCCAGCGCCACGGGCTCTGGAGGTAGCGGCCGGAGATGGCCCACAGGGTGTCGCCCTTCTGGACCACGTACCGGTCCGGGGCGTCAGGGACGAGCTGTAGGGGCTGGGCCTGAACGCCCTTGGCGGGCAGCCAAAGGAGGAAACAAGGAAACAAAAACAGGGATATAATGCTCTTATGCATAGCGGCTTCGCCTTTTTCGATGGGCTGGCGCCTCCCCCGCCGGCGGAGTAAAGAGGGGCGGACGGCTGGCTTCCAGTTGACACTTTAGATTAAATTCTCCATATAGTCCATTCAATCGGCAAGATTTTATGGCGATCCGGCAAATCCTGCAGTACCCCGATCCTCGGCTGCACAAGAAAGCGGCCCCGGTCGCCTTGGTGGACGATTCCATCCGGGCCTTGGTCCAGGACATGGCGGAGACCATGTACGCCGCCCCAGGCATCGGGCTCGCTGCCACCCAGATCGACGTTCATCTGCAGGTGATCACCATCGACGTGTCCGAGACCCGGGATCGGTTGCTGGTGCTCATCAACCCGGAGATCCTGGCGAAGAGCGGCGTGTCGGAGATCGAAGAGGGCTGCCTTTCGGTGCCCGGCATTTTCGAGCGGGTGCAGCGGGCCGAGCGGGTGACCGTGCGGGCCTTGGACCCGCAGGGCAAATCCTTCACCCTGGACGCGGAGGGCCTGCTCGCCGTGTGCATCCAGCACGAGATGGACCACCTGCAGGGCAAGGTCTTCGTCGAGTACCTCTCGCGCCTCAAGCAGAATCGCATCCTGGCCAAGCTGCGCAAGCAGCAGCGCAAGGTCATGTGAGCCCGGTCCCGGTCCAGGACCGGGAGATTCCCCCATGAATCTCGTTTTCGCCGGCACGCCCGAATTCGCGGCGACCGCCTTGGCGGCGCTGCTGCGTTCCCGACACCGGGTCATGCTGGTATTGACCCAGCCGGACCGGCCGGCAGGTCGGGGCCTCAAGCCCGCCCCAAGCCCGGTGAAGCGACTGGCGCAGGAGGCGGGGCTCGCGTTGCTCCAGCCCCAGACCCTGCGGGATGGGGCGGTCCAGCAGGCGCTGGTGGAGGCGGCGCCGGATGTGCTGGTAGTGGCGGCCTACGGCCTGCTCCTCCCCCGCGCGGTCCTAGCGATCCCGCGCCATGGCTGCGTCAACATCCACGCCTCCCTCCTCCCCCGCTGGCGCGGCGCCGCGCCCATCCCACGAGCCATCCTCGCCGGGGACGAGCAAACGGGCATTACCATCATGCAGATGGACGAGGGCCTGGACACCGGCCCGGTGCTGCTCCAGCGGGCCCTGCCCATTGCCCCGGACGATACCGCAGGCAGCCTCACCGGCAAGCTGGCTGCCCTGGGGGCCCAATGTATCGTGGAAGCTCTGGACGCCCTGGAAGCGGAGAAGCTGCGCCCCACGCCCCAGGATGAGGCGGGGGCCTGCTACGCCCCCAAGATCGCCCGGGAGGAAGCCGCCATCGACTGGAGCCGGGAGGCCGCTTTCATCGAGCGCCAGGTGCGAGCGTTCAGCCCCCATCCGGGAGCCGCCACCTCCGCCAGAGGCACGGCCCTCAAGCTGTGGCGGGCTCGGCCGGTGGAATCTCCAGGGGGCGCGCCCGGTCGGGTGCTCCAGGCGAACGCGGAAGGCCTGGTGGTGGGCTGCGGCTCGGGGGCGCTGCGGATCCTGGAATTGCAGCGCCCGGGCGGGCGGCGCTTGCCCGCGGCCGAGTTCCTGCGGGGCTTCCCCCTGCAGCCCGGGGAGCGGCTGGGCGGCTGAAGCGGGGGTCTCGGGACGATGCGCGAAGCCCAGCGGGTGGCCGCCGAAGCGGTGGCGCGGGTCCTCGGGGGCGAGAGTCTCTCCACGGCGCTGCCCCTCGCCTTGGACCGGCGGAAAGATCTGGCGGGGGCCGAGCGGGCCCGCGCCCAGGATCTGGCCTACGGCACCCTGCGCCACTACGGGCTGCTCGCCGCGGTCCTCGAGCGGCTCGCGCGTAAGGCCCCCCGCCCGCAGCGGCTTCGGGCCTTGCTCCTGGTGGCTCTGTACCAGCTCCATGCCACCCGGGCGGCGCCCCACGCCGTGGTAAGCGAAGCGGTGGGGCTTGCGGGCGAGCTGGCAGGGCAGGGGGCGCGCGGGTTCGCCAACGCGGTGTTGCGCGCCTTCCAGCGCCGCTCGGCGGAGCTGGTGAGGAGCGCCGTGGCCGACGACGAGAGCGCCCGCTACTCCCATCCCCGCTGGTGGATCGAGGCGCTGAAGATCCAGTATCCCGGGCGCTACCGGGCGCTGCTCGAGACCGGCAACGGGCATCCGCCCATGGGCCTGCGGGTGAACCTGCGGCGCACGACCCTGGAGGGGTACCTGGCGCTGCTCACGGAGGCGGGGCTCGAAGCCCGCCCGGTGCCGCCCGCGGGAGTGCTGCTGGAGCGGCCGGTGCCGGTGGAGCGGCTGCCGCGCTTTGCCGAAGGCTGGGTGTCGGTGCAGGACCTGGGAGCCCAGCTCGCGCCCGCCTTCCTGGACCCGCAGCCCGGGATGCGGGTGCTGGACGCCTGCAGCGCCCCGGGGGGCAAGGCGGCCCACCTCCTCGAGCACGCGGACGTGGCGCTGGTGGCCCTAGACCGGGACCCGGAGCGGCTGAAGCGGGTCGAGGCCAACCTTGCCCGCCTGGGGCTTTCGGCAAGCCTCCTGTGCGCCGATGGCGCGGACCCGCAACGCTGGTGGGACGGCCGGCCCTTCCAGCGGGTGCTGGCGGACGTGCCCTGCAGCGGCTCGGGGGTCGTGCGGCGCCATCCTGACATCAAGTGGTTGAGACGCGCCGCCGATCTTCCCCGGTTCGCCGCCGAGCAGGGGCGTATCCTGGACGGCGTGTGGCGGGTCCTGGACAGTGGTGGTAAATTGCTCTACGTCACTTGCTCCGTGTTCGCCGAGGAGAATCAGGGCGTCATCGGCGCGTTCCTCGAGCGGCACGGCGACGCCCGGCTCCTGCCGCTGCCGGGCGCCGAGTCCGGCATGCGGCAGCTTTTCCCCGACGCCTCCCAGGACGGATTTTTCTATGCCCTGCTCGGTAAGGGAAGCGCTGAACCGGCCCTGGGCTGAGCGGCGTCCGTGGCGCGGGGCGCTTGCCGCCTGCCTGCTCCTCGCCGCTGCCGCCGCGGCCCGGGCCGAGGCGATCGAGGTGAATTCGGCCGAGCTGGTGCAAGCGGGCAGCGGCTACGTCCTGAACGCGGATTTCGCCATCTCCCTCAATCCCGTCGTCATTACCGCCCTGAGCAAGGGCGTGCCGGTCCATTTCGTGGTGGACGTGGAAGTGTCGCGCCCGCGCAGGTACTGGTTCGGCAAGCGCATCGCGGGCGGCGAGCATTCGGTGCGGCTCTCCTACGTCCCCCTCACGCGCCAGTACGAGGTGTCCGACGATCAGGGCACCCATGTGGCCGACAGCCTAGAGGCGGCGCTGCGCTGGGCGGGGCGGGTGCGGGGCTGGCGGGTGCTGGACGGCCGAGCCCTCGAGCGGGGCGTGGTGTACCGGGCGGCGGTGCGCATGCGCCTGGATCCCGCCCGGCTGCCGCCGCCGTTTCAAGTGAGCTCCCTCACCACCCGGGACTGGGCGATCGAGTCCGACTGGTACCAGTGGAGGTTCATGCCGTGAGCCGCGCCGCCGCCCGCAGGAGGCGCCCGTGAAGTACCTGGTGGTCATCGTCATCGGGCTGGGCGCGGTGCTGCTATATCTCCTCGCCACCGCGAGCCGCAACAGCGCCCTTTTCGCCGACCAGTATCCGCTGCTGCTGGCGCTGAACGGGGCGCTCGTGGTCCTGTTGCTGCTGGTGGTGGGAACGCAGCTCGCGCGGCTGGTGAAGAAGCTGCGCCGTGGCGTGTTCGGCTCGCGGCTGGCCTTCAAGCTGCTCGCGCTCTTCACCCTCATGGCGCTGGTGCCGGGGGCGCTGGTGTACGTGGTCTCGGTCCAGTTCCTCACCAAGAGCATCGAGTCGTGGTTCGACGTGCGGGTCGAGCGGGCGCTGGAAGGCGGCCTCAACCTGGGCCGTACCGCCCTCGACAACATGCTCAAGGACATGAACGCGGCGGCGGTGAATCTCTCCCTGGTGCTCGCCGAACAGCCCGGCCGCGAGCCCCTGGAGCTGCTCAACCAGTTGCGCGAGCAGACGGGATTGTTCGAAGTGTCCCTGTTCGACCAGCGGGGAAAGCTCCTCGCCTTCTCCACCGGCGCCAGCGCGGCCCTGCTGCCCCACTTTCCCGACGCCGCCGTGCTGCGGCAGGTGCGGTTGCAGAAGGCGTACTCGGCGGTGGAGCGGCTGCCCGACCGGGGCATGGTGCTGCGGGTGCTGATGCCGGTGAACGTGCTCCTGCCGGGAGAGGACGTGCGGGTGCTGCAGCTCATCCAGCCGGTGCCGACCCAGCTCAGGCAGGACGCGGAGTCGGTGCAGGCGGTCTACCAGGACTACCAGGAGCTGCTACTGGCGCGCACCGGGTTGAAGCGCCTGTATCGCGTGACCCTGACCCTGTCGCTGCTGCTGTCGCTGCTGTCGGCGCTGGCCCTGGCTTTCATCCTGAGCGAGCGGCTGGCGGCGCCCCTGGGGCTGCTGGCTGAAGGCACCCGGGCGGTGGCCCAGGGGGACTTCAGCCGCCGCCACCCGGTGCAGAGCCGGGACGAGATGGGCATCCTCATGGCCTCGTTCAACGCCATGACCCAGCAGCTCGCCGAGGCCCGGGCGGAGGCCCTGCGCAAGCAGGCCGAGGTGGAAGGCGCCAAGGCTTACCTGGAGAGCCTGCTCGCCAACCTGTCCTCGGGCGTGGTGGCCTTCGACAAGGAGGGACGGCTGCGCTCCGCCAACCGCAGCGCGGCGCGCATCCTGGGGGTGGACGCGGAGGCCCTCGTCGGCCTGACCTACGCCGAGATCGCCGAGCGCTTTCCGGAGCTCGCCCCTCTCGTCGAGACGGTGGCGCGCGAATTCGCCCAATCCCAGGAGGAGCGCTGGCAGCGCCAGGTGGAGCGACCCCTCGCCTCCGGCACCCAGGTGCTGCTCGCGCGGGGCACGCGGCTCCCGGAAGTGGCGGCGAGCGGCTACGTGGTGGTTTTCGACGACGTGACCGACCTGATCCAGGCCCAGCGGGAGGCGGCCTGGGGCGAGGTGGCGCGCCGGCTGGCCCACGAGATCAAGAATCCCCTCACCCCCATCCAGCTCGCCGCCGAGCGGCTGCAGCACAAGCTGGCGGACAAGCTTACCGGGCGCGACGCGGAGGTGCTCGCCCGGGCGACCCGCACCATCGTCGCCCAGGTCGCGGCCATGAAGACCATGGTGGACGCTTTCAGCCGCTACGCCCGGCTTCCGGAGATCAAGCGCGCGCCCCTTGACATCAACCGGCTGGTCAACGACATTCTGCCCCTCTACGAGGCGGCGGCGCCCGCTATCCGGGTCGACCTGGCGCCGCAGCTCCCCCTGGTGATGGGCGACGCGGAGCAGTTGGGGCAGGTGATCCACAACCTGCTGCGCAACGCCCAGGACGCCACGGCGGAGGCGACGCGGCCCCAGATCACCCTGGCGACCCGGGCGCAAGACGGCACGGTGACCCTGTCGGTGCTGGACAACGGCCAGGGGTTTCCGGAGGAAGTGGTGCGCCGCGCCTTCGAACCCTACGTCACCACCAAGCCCAAGGGCACGGGACTGGGGCTCGCCATCGTGAGAAGAATCGTCGAAGCCCACGACGGCAAAGTGCGCATCGAAAACCTCGCTCCCCGGGGGGCGCGCATCACCATCGAGCTGCCGGCCCTCGCCGTAGCCGAGGCCGGCATGGCCGTGGGGCGGGTGGCTTCCTGAGGCGGGCCATGGGACCCAGCCAGATCCTGATCGTGGACGACGAGGTGGGCATCCGGGAGCTCCTGTCCGAGATCCTGGAGGACGAGGGCTACCGGGTGCGCCTGGCGGAGAACGCCAGCCAGGCTCGGGACATCCGCAACCGCATGCGCCCCGACCTGGTGCTGTTGGACATCTGGATGCCCGACACCGACGGGGTGACGCTGCTCAAGGAGTGGGCCAGCCGGGGGCTGCTCACCATGCCCGTGGTGATGATGTCGGGGCACGCCACCATCGACACGGCGGTGGAGGCGACCCGTATCGGCGCCTTCGACTTCCTGGAAAAGCCCATCGCCATGCAGAAGCTGCTCGCCACCGTCGGGCGCGCCCTGCAGCGGGGCAAGAGCGAGCCCGCCCCGCCCCTTTCCCTGCTGGCCCTGGGCCGCTCGCCCGTGGTGGCCGAGCTGCGCCGCCGCCTGGAGCAGGTGGCGAACCTGCGCTCGCCGGTGCTGCTCCTCGGCCCGCCGGGGTCGCCGGTGGAGCTGTGCGCCCGCTTCCTGCACCGCCCCAACACCCCCTGGGTGGCGCTGGAGAACGGCGCCCGCCTCATCGATCCGGCCGTCGACCTGCTGGCCGAGGCCCGCGACGGCGTGTTGTTCCTGCGGGAGGTGGCGGACTTGAGCCGCCTGGAGCAGAAGGGCCTGCTGATCCACGCGGCCAAGCTGGAGCGCTACAACGTCCGGCTGGTGTGCGCCAGCGCCCGCAACAACCTGGCTGCCCTGGTGAGCCAAGGCCAGTTCGACGCCAAGCTCTACGAGCTGCTCTCGGCGCTGACTGTCCCGGTGCCGGCCCTCGAGGATCACCGGGAAGACATCCCCGAGATCGCTCGCATGCTCCTCTCCCAGTGCGTGGAGGCGGGTGAGGTGCCCGTGCGCACCCTGTCCACCGGGGCGCTCAACCTGCTGCGCAACGCCCGCTGGCCCGGCGATCTGGCGCAACTGAACGGGGTGATCCGTTCCGCCGCCCACGCCGCCCTCGGCCCGGAGATCACCGCGGAGGAGATCGAGCGCTTGCTGCCGCGCCCGGATGGCCCGGCGCAGCCCTTCCCGATCCCGCTGGATCTACCCCTGCGGGAGGCCCGGGAGCGCTTCGAGCAGATCTACTTCGAGCACCACATCGCCCGGGAAGAGGGCAACATTTCCCGGGTGGCGGACAAGGTGGGGCTCGAGCGCACCCACCTCTATCGCAAGCTGAAGCAGTTGGGGATTCGCATTCCCGGCCGCGGCGAGGATTGACCGCGCCGACGCCCGGTCGTTATACCCACCATAAAAACATTCGATTTTCTCCTCTGCGCCCGCCACCCATAATTTCTCGCGCACGAGGGATCCGGCGGGGGTGTCGTTGCCTAGGGGATGAGGGGTCGGCGATAATCAGCGCCCTTCGGCGCAGATCCCGGCCTGGGCCGTTCGGAGTGCGACTCGGGGCCCGGGCCCCGTCCGGATCCCTCACCGTAACGCCAAGGAGCAAGGCATGAGTGCCAAGGCGCGCTTCAAGGATTTCGAGGCACCGGTTTTCAAGAACCTGACCAGCGCCATCCGGGCGCTGGCCATGGACGCGGTGGAGAAGGCCAAGTCCGGCCACCCGGGCATGCCCATGGGCATGGCCGAGATCGCCGAGGTGTTGTGGATCCATCATCTGCGCCACAATCCGGCCAATCCCAAGTGGCCCGACCGGGACCGGTTCGTTCTGTCCAACGGCCACGGCTCCATGCTGCTCTACGCGCTGCTGCACCTCACGGGCTACGACCTGCCCATGGAGGAGATCAAGCGCTTCCGCCAGCTGCACTCGAAGACGCCGGGCCACCCGGAATACGGGGTCACGCCCGGGGTGGAGACCACCACCGGCCCCCTGGGTCAGGGACTGGCCAACGCCGTGGGCATGGCCATCGCGGAAAAGGTGCTGGCCGCGGAATTCAACCGTCCGGGCTTTGACATCGTCAACCATTACACCTACGTGTTCCTGGGCGACGGTTGCTTGATGGAGGGCGTCTCCCACGAGGCGTGTTCGCTGGCGGGGGTCCTCGGGCTCGGCAAGCTCGTCTGCTTCTACGACGACAACGGCATCTCCATCGACGGGCACGTGGAAGGCTGGTTCGCCGACGACACCCCCAAGCGCTTCGAGGCCTACGGCTGGCACGTGGTGCCGAACGTGAACGGCCACGACCCGGTGGCGATCCAGGGGGCCATCGAGGAAGCGAAGGCGGTCACGGACAAGCCCAGCCTCATCTGCTGCAAGACGGTGATCGGCATGGGCGCGCCCAACAAGGCCGGAAGCCACGACGTGCACGGGGCGGCCCTGGGAGAGGCCGAGGTGGCCGCCACCCGGCCCCACATCGGCTGGCACTACGGGCCCTTCGAGATTCCCAAGGAGGTGTACGAGGCCTGGGACGCCAGGAAAAAGGGGGCGAGGCTGGAGGCGGAGTGGAACGCCAAATTCGCCGAATACCGCAAAGCCTATCCCCGGGAAGCGGCCGAGTTCGAGCGGCGCATCCGGGGCGAGCTGCCGGAAAACTGGAGCGCCCACGTGGAGGCGCTGCTGCAACGGGCCCACGAGAAGGCCGAGACCATCGCCACCCGCAAGGCGTCCCAGAACGCCCTCGAGGGGCTGGGGCCGCTGCTTCCGGAGCTGATCGGCGGCTCGGCGGACCTCACCGGGTCGAACCTGACCAACTGGTCCGGCTCGAAGCCGGTCACCCGCAAGGACGGCGGCAACTACATCCACTACGGCGTGCGGGAGTTCGGCATGGCCGCCATCATGAACGGGCTGGCCCTGCACGGCGGGTTCATCCCCTACGGCGGCACCTTCCTGGTGTTCTCCGACTACGCCCGCAACGCCTTGCGCATGGCGGCCCTGATGAAGGCGCACGCGGTGTTCGTGCTGACCCACGACTCCATCGGTCTCGGCGAAGACGGGCCGACCCACCAGCCCATCGAGCACGCGGCGAGCCTGCGGCTCATCCCCAACATGGAGGTGTGGCGGCCGTGCGACACGGTGGAGACCGCGGCGGCCTGGGTGCGGGCCGTCGAGCGCCGGGACGGGCCGGTGGCGCTCCTCCTCTCCCGGCAGAACGTTCCGTTCCAGACCCGGGACGCGGCCGCCCTGGAGGGGGTGCGGCGCGGGGGCTACGTGCTTGCGGAGGCGCCCGGGGGAGCGCCCCGCTGCGTGCTCATCGCCACCGGCTCGGAAGTGTCCCTCGCCATGGGCGCCCAGAAAGCCCTTGCCGGCGAGGGCCTCCCGGTGCGGGTGGTCTCCATGCCCTGCACCTCCCTGTTCGATCGCCAGGATCCCCAGTACCGGGAAGCGGTGCTGCCCAGGGGTGTACCCCGGGTGGCGGTGGAAGCCGGTGTCACCGACTACTGGCGCAAGTACGTGGGGATCGAAGGCGCGGTGGTGGGGATCGACACCTTCGGCGAATCGGCGCCCGCCGGGGACCTCTTCAAGCACTTCGGCTTCACCGTGGAAAACGTGGTGAAGGCTGTGAAGTCGGTGCTATGAGCGAAGGCGGTGCCGGGTGCGATCGCGCGGGCGCGGCGCTTGAGTTTCAGCGCAGGCTCACCTTTGCCGGGAGGCCAAGGTGAGGCCGGAGCTAAAACGTGGTGAAGGCTGTGAAGTCGGTGCTATGAGCGAAGGCGGTGCCGGGTGCGATCGCGCGGGCGCGGCGCTTG
>NZ_JBQACR010000002.1:209638-210992 GCF_051905455.1 Pelomicrobium sp. G1 | reverse complement strand
AGTTTCAGCGCAGGCTCACCTCAGTCCCATCTCTCCCCATGGGAGAGAGGGCCGGGACGGCGATAGATGGGTCTTCGAACATTTTGCCGAAGGCTAAGGGGCGCCGGCGTAGCTGGCGCCTTGCTGCGTTAAAATAAAAATTTTCGCTTCAGCCAGGGGAGAATCTCCATGCCTATCCGAGTCGCCATCAACGGCTACGGCCGCATCGGCCGCAACATCCTGCGCGCCCTGTACGAGTCCGGCCGCAAAGACATCCAGATCGTGGCGGTGAACGACCTGGGCGACGCCAAGACCAACGCTCACCTCACCCGCTATGACACGGTGCACGGCAAGTTCCCGGGCGAGGTCAAGGTGGACGGGGACGCCATGGTGGTGAACGGGGACCGGATCCGCGTGCTCTCCGTGAGGAACCCCGCAGACCTGCCCTGGAAGGAGTTGAACGTGGATGTGGTGCACGAATGCACCGGGCTTTTCACCAGCAAGGAGAAGGCCTCCGCTCATCTCGCCGCGGGGGCGAAGAAGGTCATCATCTCCGCGCCCGGGGAAAAGGACGTGGACGCCACGGTGGTCTACGGTGTGAACCACAGCGTGCTCAAGGCGAGCCACACCGTGATCTCTAACGCCTCCTGCACCACCAACTGCCTGGCGCCGCTCGCGAAGGTGCTGCACGAGAAAATCGGCGTGGTCCATGGCCTGATGACCACCATCCACTCTTACACCAACGACCAGGTGCTGATCGACGTGTACCACAAGGACCTGCGGCGCGCCCGCTCGGCCACTATGTCCCAGATCCCCACCAAGACCGGCGCCGCCGCCGCCGTGGGCCTGGTGCTGCCGGAGCTCGCCGGCAAGCTGGACGGATTCGCCATTCGCGTGCCCACGGTCAACGTCTCTCTGGTGGACCTTTCCTGCGTGGTGGCGCGGCCCACCAGCAAGGAGGAGATCGACCAGGCGATGAAGGTTGCGGCCCAGAACGAGCTCAAGGGCATCCTCAAGGTCTGCGACGAGCCTCTAGTGTCCATGGACTTCAACCACGACCCGGCCTCCAGCATCTACGATGCGACCCTCACCAAGGTGACAGGCGGCACCTTCGTCAAAGCCCTGGCCTGGTATGACAACGAGTGGGGCTTCTCCAACCGGATGCTGGACACCACGGTCGCATGGATGAGCGCCAAGTGAGCGGGTGCGCAGGCAAGCCCCGGGCGTTGGGGCGAAGGCTCACGGCGCGAAGCGCCGTGAAGCGAGGGAAGGCGAGCGGCCGGAGCCACAACCGCCCAGGGCTTCTCCAACCGGATGCTGGACACCACGGTCGCATGGATGAGCGCCAAGTGAGCGGGTGCGCAGGCAAGCCCCG
>NZ_JBQACR010000002.1:0-209538 GCF_051905455.1 Pelomicrobium sp. G1 | reverse complement strand
CGCGAAGCGCCGTGAAGCGAGGGAAGGCGAGCGGCCGGAGCCACAACCGCCCAGGGCTTCTCCAACCGGATGCTGGATACCACCGTGGCCTGGATGAACGCGAGATGAGCGGGTTCGGAGGGCGATCCACCCTCGTTGCGGGAGGCGCGCCATGGCGGTGCTGAAGATGACCGATGTGGATCTCCGGGGCAAGCGGGTGTTCATCCGCGCCGACCTGAACGTCCCCATGGACGACGCGGGCCGCATCACCGACGACACCCGCATCCGCGCGTCTCTGCCCGCCATCCGCTACGCCCTGGAGCAAGGGGCGGCGGTGATGGTGACCTCCCATCTCGGGCGTCCCACCGAAGGGGAGCTCAAGCCCGAGGACTCCCTCGCCCCGGTGGCCGAGCGCCTCTCGGCGCTGCTGGGACGGAAGATCCCCCTGATCCGGGACTGGGTGGACGGGATAGAAGTGAAGCCCGGCGAGGTGGTGATGCTGGAGAACTGCCGCGTCAACAAAGGCGAGAAGAAAAACGACGACGCCCTCGCCCAGAAGATGGCGGCCCTGTGCGACGTCTACGTGAACGACGCCTTCGGCACGGCCCACCGGGCCGAGGCCACCACCCATGGGATCGCCAAGTACGCCCGGGTGGCCTGCGCTGGGCCCCTCCTGGCGGCGGAACTGGAGGCCCTGGGCAAGGCCTTGGAGAACCCGAGGCGGCCCCTGGTGGCCATCGTGGGCGGCTCCAAGGTCTCCACCAAGCTCACCATCCTCAAGAACCTGGCGCTGCGGGTGGACCAGCTCATCGTAGGGGGCGGCATCGCCAACACCTTCATCCTGGCGGCTGGGGGGAAAATCGGCAAATCCTTGGCGGAACCTGAGCTGGTGGATGAAGCCAGGGAAATCATGCGGCTTATGGAGGAGCGGGGCGGCGGGGTGCCCATCCCTATCGACGTGGTGTGCGCCAAAGAGCTATCGCCGAAAGCAAAAGCAGAGCTTAAGGCCACGAAGGACGTGGCCGACGACGACCTGATCCTGGATATCGGGCCCCAGTCCGCGACCGCCCTGGAGGCCTTCGTCCGCCAGGCGGGCACGGTGGTGTGGAACGGCCCCCTGGGGGTTTTCGAGTACGACCCGTTTGGGGAAGGCACCCGACGGCTGGCCCTGGCCATCGCCGGGTCTTCGGCCTTTTCCATCGCCGGAGGCGGGGACACCCTGGCGGCCATCGCCAAATACGGGGTCGGGGACAAGATCTCCTATATTTCCACAGGGGGCGGAGCGTTCCTGGAGTTTCTTGAGGGAAAGAAGCTGCCGGCGGTCGAAATTCTCGAGCAACGCGCTTCCGGATAATGAAACGCGGTTCCATCATATGGGCTATGGGAGTAAACTTTAAGGCTTCCAACCCATCCGATGGAACCGCATATGCTACGCCGCACCAAGATTGTCGCCACGTTGGGACCTGCTTCGAGCGATCCCAAAGTGCTGGAGCGCATGATCGATGCGGGGGTGGATGTGGTGCGCATGAACTTTTCCCACGGTACCGTGGAGGAGCACGTCAAGCGCGCCGAGCTGGTGCGCTCCCTTGCCCGCAGCGCCGGCCGCACCGTGGCCATCCTCGCGGATCTGCAGGGCCCCAAGATCCGCATCGGCAAGTTCGAGCGGGGCAAAGTCACCCTGGTGCCGGGCCAGACTTTCATTCTGGACGCCGAGTGCAAGCTGGGCAACGAAGAGCGGGTCGGGCTCGACTACAAGGAGCTTCCCAACGATGTGTCCAAGGGCGCGATCCTGCTTTTGGACGACGGGCGCATCGTGCTCGAAGTGGAGAGGGTCAAGGGCCCCGAAATCTACACCCGGGTGATCGCTGGGGGGGTGCTGTCCAACAACAAGGGCATCAACCGCCGCGGCGGTGGTCTCACGGCGCCGGCGCTTACAGAGAAGGATGTGGAGGACTTGAAGACCGCGGTGGCGCTCAAGGCCGATTACCTGGCGGTCTCGTTCCCCCGGTCGGGCCAGGACATGCGGGCGGCCCGGGAGCTACTGCACGAAGCGGGCGGCAAGTCCCTCCTGGTGGCCAAGATCGAGCGGGCCGAGGCGATCGACGCTCTGCCCGAGATCCTGGACGAATCCGACGCCATCATGGTGGCGCGGGGGGATCTCGCGGTGGAAATCGGCGACGCGGTGGTGCCGGCGCTGCAGAAGCGCATGATCAAAATGGCCCGTGCCCGCAACCGCCTGGCGATCACCGCCACCCAGATGATGGAGTCCATGGTCTCCAACCCCGTGCCCACCCGGGCCGAGGTGTCCGACGTGGCCAACGCCGTGTTGGACGGCACGGATGCGGTGATGCTCTCCGCCGAGACGGCCGTGGGCCAGTATCCGGTGGAGACGGTGGAAACCATGAGCCGGGTGTGCGTCGAGGCGGAAAAACAGATGGAAATCCACCTGGACCGGGACTTCATGGACCAGGTGTTCACCCGCATCGACCAGTCCATCGCCATGGCGGCCCTCTTCACCGCCTATCACCTCAAGGCCAAGGCTATCGGGGCGCTCACCCAGTCCGGCTCTACCGCTCTGTGGATGTCCCGCATGAACTCGGGGGTGCCGATCTACGGCCTGACTCCCGTGGTGGAGACCAGGCGCAAGATGGCCCTGTTCTCGGGCGTGCATCCGATCCGCTTCAATCCCCCCTCCCACGACCGGGAGGAGACCCTGCGGGCGGCGGAGGACGAACTGCTGCGGCGCGGCGCGGTGCGGGAAGGCGATTTGATCGTTTTGACCATCGGCGAGGCGGTGGGCCTCGCCGGACATACCAATACGCTAAAGGTCGTGCGCGTGGGCGAGTATCGAATCACCCAGGGCCTTACCCAGGCCGCGGCGAGGCCGCGGCGCAGGAAGGCCTGAGGGCATCTCGTTTCCCACACAATAGGAGGTTGCCATGGCTCTGATCGCACTGCGCCAGCTTCTCGACCACGCCGCGGAACACGGCTACGGCGTGCCGGCGTTCAACATCAACAACCTGGAGCAGATCCAGGCCATCATGCAGGCCGCCGACGAGACCGACAGCCCCGTGATCATGCAGGCTTCCGCCGGGGCCCGTAAGTACGCGGGGGAGGCATTCCTGCGCCACATGGTGCTGGCCGCGGTGGAGCAGTATCCCCACATCCCGGTGGTGCTGCACCAGGACCACGGTGCGAGCCCCGCCGTGTGCCAGGCCTCGATCCGCTCGGGATTTACCAGCGTCATGATGGACGGCTCCCTCAAGGAGGACATGAAGACGCCCGCCTCCTACGAGTACAACGTGGAGGTCACGCGCCGGGTGGTGGAAATGGCCCACTGGGTGGGCGTATCGGTGGAGGGCGAGCTCGGCTGCCTGGGGTCGCTGGAGACCATGACCGCCGGCAAGGAAGACGGGTCGGGCGCGGAAGGGGCCCTCACCCACGACATGCTCCTCACCGACCCGGAGCAGGCGGCCGAGTTCGTGCGGGAGACCCAGGTGGACGCCCTGGCGGTGGCCATCGGCACCTCCCATGGGGCCTACAAGTTCTCGCGGCCTCCCACCGGCGACATCCTGGCCATGGACCGGATCAAGGAGATCCACCGCCGCATCCCCAATACCCACCTGGTGATGCATGGCTCCAGCAGCGTGCCCCAGGAGTGGCTGCAGGTGATCCGGGAGTACGGCGGCGAGATGAAGGAAACCTACGGCGTGCCGGTGGAGGAAATCCAGGAAGGCATCCGCCATGGGGTGCGCAAGGTGAACATCGACACCGACATCCGTCTTGCCATGACCGGCGCCATGCGTCGCTCCCTGGCCAAGAACAAGAGCGAGTTCGACATCCGCAAGTTCCTTAAGGAAGCGATGCTCGCGGCGAAGGAGATCTGCAAAGCGCGCTTCGAGGCCTTCGGCACCGCGGGCCAGGCCTCCCGCATCGACCCGATTCCCCTGGATGCCATGGCCCGGATGTACGCCAAAGGTGAGTTGAAGCAGGTGGTGCGCTGAAGCCTCGCTCCCGCTCCATGGGGTGATTTTTGCACCGGAAAGGCGGCCGCCCGGCCGCCTTCACCCACCTGTTGCCCGAACGGCTGCTCCAGGGCGACGGAAATCGCCGCTCGCTGGCACCCTTCAGGCGTGGACCTTCTCCGGCGCCTTGCTCTGCATTAGGCGCTCGGCCTGCTTGAGCAGGAACTCGCGGAACGCCTCGGCCACCTTGGACAGGCGCTTCTGCTGCCGGTGCACCAGGTACCAGTTGCGCCGGATCGGAAAGCCCACCACGTCCAGCACCTTGAGCCGCTTGGTCTCCAGCTCCAGCTCGATGGTGTGGTAGGACACCACACCCAGCCCCATCCCGGCCTGCACCGCTTGCTTGATCGCCTCGTTGGTGCCCATTTGCATGCTGGTCTTGAGCTGCACCCGGTGCTCGGCGAAAAAGCGCTCCATAGCGCCCCGGGTACCCGAGCCGGGCTCGCGGATGACGAACACCTCCTCGGCGAGCCGCTTCATGGGGATGCGCTTTTCCTTGGTGAGGGGATGGCTGGGGGGCGCGATTACCACCAGGGGGTTTTCCATGAACGGCTGCCAGCGCACGTCTAGCCCTTCCGGCGGCAGTCCCATGATGGCCAGATCGATCTCGTTCTCCGCCAGTTGCCGCAGCACCGTCTCCCGGTTCACCACGGAGAGACTCACCTGGACGCCGGGGTGCTGCTGCACGAAGCGGGCGAGGAGCTGGGGCGCGAAGAAATTGGCCGTGGACACCACCGCGATGGCCAGGCGCCCGCGCTCCAGGCCCTTCAACTCGTTCAGTGCGTGCTCCATGTCCGAGAGCTGCTGGGCGACGGCCCGGCTGTAGTGGTAGATCTCCTTGCCTGCTTCAGTGAGGTAGATCTTCTTGCCGATTTGCTCGAAGAGGGGTAGCCCCACCTGGTTTTCGAGCTGCTTGATCTGCATGGACACCGCCGGCTGGGAAAGAAACAGTTCCTCCGCCGCTCGGGAAAAGGACAGGTGCCGGGCGACCGATTCGAACACCCGCAATTGGCGCAGGGTCACATGCAGCATGGCGAGCTCCGCCTCGTGGAAACTAAGCTTCAGCTTATCATTACAATTAAAAAATACAAGTTTCGCTTATAGTTTGCCAGGGCTACACTTTTTCCATCTTTCACGTTCAGCCCGAGAGGGAGACCGACCATGGGCACTATCACAGATCCGAAGGAACGCTACAAAGCGGGGGTCATCCCCTACAAGGTCATGGGCTACTGGGAGCCCGATTACCAGCCCAAGGACACCGACGTTATCGCCCTGTTCCGCGTCACGCCCCAGGAAGGAGTCGAGCCGGAAGAGGCCGCTGCGGCGGTGGCGGGCGAGTCCTCCACCGCCACCTGGACCGTGGTGTGGACCGACCGGCTCACGGCTTGCGAGATGTACCGGGCCAAGGCCTACCGGGTCGATCCCGTGCCCAACCGCCCGGGCGAATATTTTGCCTATATCGCCTATGACCTGGACCTTTTCGAGCCGGGCTCCATCGCCAACCTGACCGCTTCCATCATCGGCAACGTGTTCGGGTTCAAGGCGGTGAAGGCCTTGCGGTTGGAGGACATGCGCATCCCCGTCGCTTACGTTAAGACCTTCGATGGGCCGCCCACCGGGATCGTAGTGGAGCGGGAGCGGCTAGACAAGTTCGGCCGACCCCTGCTCGGCGCCACCGTCAAGCCCAAGCTGGGGTTGTCGGGGCGCAACTACGGACGGGTGGTGTACGAAGCGCTGCGCGGGGGCCTGGACTTCACCAAGGACGACGAAAATATCAACTCCCAGCCGTTCATGCACTGGCGCGACCGCTTCCTCTACTGCATGGAGGCGGTCAACCGGGCCGCGGCCGAGACCGGCGAGGTGAAAGGCCACTATCTGAACGTCACCGCGGCCACCATGGAGGACATGTACGAGCGGGCGGAATTCGCCAAGGAGCTGGGTTCGGTCATCATCATGATCGACCTGGTGATCGGCTACACCGCCATCCAGTCCATGGCCAAGTGGGCGCGCAAGAACGATATGATCCTGCACCTGCACCGAGCCGGTCATGGCACCTACACGCGCCAAAAGAACCACGGCATCTCTTTCCGCGTGATCGCCAAGTGGATGCGCATGGCCGGTGTGGACCATATCCACGCCGGCACCGTGGTGGGCAAGCTGGAAGGCGACCCCAACACCGTGCAGGGCATCTACAACGTGCTGCGCGAGCCCCGCAACACGGTGGATCTGCCCCGCGGCATCTTCTTCGAGCAGGACTGGGCGGGCTTGCGCAAGGTGATGCCGGTCGCCTCCGGCGGCATCCACGCCGGGCAGATGCACCAGCTCCTCACCTACCTGGGGGAGGACGTGGTGCTGCAGTTCGGCGGCGGCACCATCGGCCATCCCATGGGCATCGCCGCCGGAGCCACCGCGAACCGGGTGGCGCTGGAGGCCATGGTGCTGGCGCGCAACGAAGGCCGCAACATCTGGGAAGAAGGCCCCCAGATCCTGGAGCAGGCGGCCAAATGGTGCCAGCCCCTGCGGGCCGCGCTAGACGTGTGGAAGGACATCACCTTCAACTACGCCTCCACAGACACGCCGGACTTCGTGCCGTTGGAGACCCCCGTCGCCTGAATCGAGGAGCAGCCATGAGACTGACCCAAGGCACTTTTTCCTTCCTGCCCGACCTTACCGACGAGCAGATCAAGAAACAGATCGAGTATTCCCTCAGGCAGGGCTGGGCGATCAACGTGGAATTCACTGATGACCCCCACCCGCGCAATACCTACTGGGAGATGTGGGGCATCCCCATGTTCGACCTCAAGGACCCTGCGGGCATCATGTACGAGGTCAACGCCTGCCGCAAGGCCTACCCCGACCACTACATCCGGGTGACGGCCTACGACTCCACCCGGGGCTGGGAGACGCCGCGCCTGTCCTTCATCGTGCAGCGGCCCAAGGAGGAACCGGGTTTCCATCTTTGGCGCCAGGAGGCCCAAGGGCGTACGATCCGCTACACCATCCATTCCTACGCCACCGACAAGGCCAAGGGCGAGCGCTACCGCTAACCCAAAGCGGCGGGCATGGTGCCCGCCGCCCTTGGCCGTGCGTCACGCGCAGTCAAACGAGGTGAACGAGGCATGGCACGTGTTCTGATCCCTTTGGCGGATGGCTTCGAGGAGCTGGAAGCGGTCGCAGTGATCGACATCCTGCGTCGCGCCGGGATCCAGGTCGTGGTTGCGGGTCTGGGCGCGGGGCCGGTGAAGGGCTCGCGCCACACCGTGCTCCATCCGGACGAGACGCTCGATGCGGTCATGAACGAGGACTTCGACATGATCGTGCTGCCTGGCGGCATGCCGGGTGTCGCGCACCTGCGCGAGGACGCCCGCGTCCGCGAGCTGCTCGAGCGGTTCCGATCGAAGGGCCGTTACCTCGCCGCGATCTGCGCCGCGCCGTCGATCCTCGCGGCCTACGGCCACCTCGACGGCAAGCAGGCGACGAGCAACCCGAAGTTCAAGGACCAGGTCGCCATCGACCGCGTGCGTTACCGCGAGGAGGCGGTGGTCGAAGACGGTACCGTGATCACTTCGCGCGGTCCGGGCACGTCCATCCCATTCGCGCTTGCGCTGGTCGAGAAGCTCGCCGGTCGCGACAAGCGGAACGAGGTCGAGAGCGGGTTGGTGCTACCCGCCTGAACACGCCATGACCCTCACGGAGGCACGTTGATGAGCAGCGAACCCCTGCCTTACCCCGCCGCTCCCGAGGCCGCCGTGGACCTGGAGGCGGAATTCCGGGCCTCCAACGTCCAGGAGGTCCTCGACCAGCTCGACCGGGAGCTGGTGGGGCTCGCGCCGGTGAAGACGCGCATCCGCGAGATCGCGGCCCTGCTGCTGGTGGACCGGGTGCGGCGCAAGCTCCATCTGACCTCCGAGACCCCTACGCTGCACATGTCCTTCACCGGCAATCCGGGCACCGGAAAGACCACCGTGGCGCTGCGCATGGCCGACATCCTGCACCGTCTCGGCTACGTGCGCCAGGGCCACCTGGTGGCGGTGACGCGGGATGACCTGGTGGGCCAGTACATCGGCCATACCGCCCCCAAGACCAAGGAAGTGCTGAAAAAAGCCATGGGCGGGGTCCTGTTCATCGACGAGGCCTACTACCTCTACCGCCCCGAGAACGAGCGCGACTACGGCCAGGAGGCCATCGAGATCCTGCTCCAGGTGATGGAGAACCAGCGCGACGACCTGGTAGTGATCCTCGCCGGCTATAAGGACAAGATGGATCGTTTCTTCCAGAGCAATCCGGGCATGCGCTCCCGCATCGCCCACCACATCGATTTTCCGGACTACGCGCCCGAGGAGCTGTTGGCGATCGGCAAGCTCATGCTGGCGCAACAGAACTACCGCTTGAGTCCCGAGGCCGAAGAGGTGTTCAAGGACTATATCCGGCGGCGCATGGGATTGCCCCATTTCGCCAACGCCCGCTCCATCCGCAATGCCCTGGACCGGGCGCGGCTGCGGCAGGCGAACCGCCTGTTCGCCAGCCGCGGCAAGCCTCTGACGCGGGAGCAGATCATGACCATCGAGCCGACGGACCTGCTGCAGAGCCGGATCTTCCGCGAGGACGCGCCTGCCTCCGAACAGTGAGCGCGGCGCCCGGCGGCCCGTTTCAGCCCGAATCGCCATGGCACTGGAGGCGGTCATCTTCGACGTGGACGGCACCCTGGCCGACACCGAGCGGGACGGGCACCGGGTGGCGTTCAACGCCGCTTTCGCCGAGGCGGGGCTCGCCTGGCACTGGGACGCGGTGCTCTACGGCCGGCTACTGTCGGTCACCGGCGGCAAGGAGCGCATACGCCACTACGCCGAGCGCTTCGATCCCGGGACGGCCCGGCGTGCCGACTTCGCGGAGCTGGTGCAAGCGCTGCACCGGCGCAAGACCCGCATCTATACGGATCTGGTGGCGCAAGGGCGCATTGCCTTCCGCCCTGGCGTGAGACCGCTGCTGGAAGCGTTGCGGGCCGAGGGACTGCGCCTCGCCATCGCCACCACCACGACGCCGGACAACGTCCAGGCCCTCCTGGAAGCGAACCTGGGGCCGGCGGGCCCGGCCTGGTTCGAGGTGATCGGCGCTGGGGACGTGGTGGGGGCCAAGAAGCCAGCGCCCGACATCTATGCCTGGGTGCTGGACCGGCTCGGGCTGAGCCCCCAGGCGTGCCTGGCGGTGGAAGATTCCGAGAACGGGCTGCGCTCGAGCCTGCAGGCGGGGCTCGCGACCCTGATCGTGGTCAACGACTACACGCTGGGCCAGGACTTCGTTGGCGCGGTGGCGGTCGTCAGCGGCTTCGGCGAGCCGGAACGGCCCTTCCGGGTGCTGCGCGGCAGCGCCCATGGCAAACGCTGGGCGGATCCCGGCTTGCTGCGGGCCTGGCACGCCGAGGCGCTGAAGGGCGGCGGTAAAGATGTCTTATCGTAACGATAAGAAGATCGATTTGTTGTCGGGACGCTGGCGCCGCTATAGTGACAAATGGCTTACCCGCGCGCTCTGGGAGATGAAGCCAGCGCTCTGGGCGCAGGGGACGGCTTTCCTCCACTCTGACGGTTCGTTGTACCACTGCGCACGTCCGTTGGACTTAGACCCTTACCGCTTCCGCGGAAGGGTCTTTTCTTTTGGACGATCCACGGTACGGACGGGTGGAAAGGCGCCGGCTGCGTTTTCTGCGAGGAGTTGAGTCCATGCCCCTCGTCCACTTCTCAGACCTGCTTGCCCACGCCTACCGCCACCGCTACGCGGTGGGCGCCTTCGATCTGGTGGGTCTCGAGTTCCTGGAAGCGGCGCTCTCGGGGGCCGAAGCCACCCGTGCCCCGGTGATCCTGTCCCTGGCCGAATCCCACTTCGAGCACTATGACTTCGATACCTTGATGCCGGCGGTAGTGGCGGCGGCCCGCCGGGCCGCGGTGCCGGTGGCCATCCATCTGGACCACGGCTCGGGCCTGGAATCGGTCGAGCGGGCGATCCGGCTGGGGGCCAATGCGGTGATGGTGGACGCCTCACACTTGCCGTTCGCCGACAACGTGGCCCGCACCCGCGAAGTCGTGGAATTTGCCCACGCCTGCGGCGTGCCGGTGGAGGGGGAGCTCGGCTACGTGGCCGGCGTCGAAGGCGAAGACGCGGAAAAACATCCGGGCGAGCCGGTCTACACTTCCCCGGAAGAAGCGCGCCTGTTCGTCGAACAGACCGGTGTGGATTGCCTCGCGGTTTCGGTCGGCACCGTCCACGGCCGTCTGCGGGGTCGGCCCCGGCTCGATTTCGAGCGCCTGGCCCGCATCAACTCGGCCCTGGGGATTCCGCTGGTCATCCATGGCGGGACCGGCCTGGAAGACGGCGAGTTCCGACGGCTCATCGAAAACGGCGTGGCCAAGATCAATTACTACACGGCTCTTTCGGACGCCGCCGCGGCGGCGGTCCGGGAAGCGGCAGCGCAGGACCCCAAGGCGGGTTATACCCGGCTCATCGCCGGCGTGCGCCGGGCCGTCCAGGCAGAGGTGGCACGGGTGAACACCGTGTTCGGCAGTGCCGGGCGCGCTGAAGCGGCGCTCGCCGCCTGCCGCCCCTGGCGGGAGGTGGCGCACGTGGTCGTCTTCAATCCGAACGACCTGTCGCCCGAGGAAATGGAGGGTTGGATCGCCGAGGGACGGGAACGGCTCGCGCGGGTGCCGGGCGTGCGGCGCGTGGACGCGGGCCGGGCGCTCACCCCGCACGCCCGCTACCAACGGGTCTGGCTGGTGCGGTTTGCCTCGCGCGCGGTGGTCGACACTTATGCCCGGCATCCGGAGCACGTGGCCTACGCCGACCGGCGTTTCCGGCCCCACGCCGCCGATCGGCTCACCATCGACTTCGAGCTGGAGCCTTGAGGGGCGCGGGCGCGGATTCCACGCCAATCCACGGAGCATGCCATGTTGAACGAGAAGACCACCCTCACCCAGTTCATGATCGAGGAGCAACGCCAGGTCGGCGGCTCGGGAGACTTCACCGGGCTGCTGAACGATATCGTCACCGCTTGTAAGGTGATCGCCAACGCGGTGAACAAAGGGGCCTTGGTGGGCGCGTTGGGCGAGGCGGGCGTGCAGAACGCGCAAGGGGAGACCCAGAAGAAGCTGGACGTGATCGCCAACGAGGTGATGCTGCGCTCCAACGAGTGGGCCGGGCATCTGGCGGCGATGGCCTCCGAGGAGCTGGAGGAGATCTACCCCATTCCGGCGCGCTATCCGCGCGGCAAGTACTTGCTGGTGTTCGATCCCTTGGACGGATCCAGCAATATCGACGTCAACGTGTCGGTGGGGACGATCTTTTCCATCCTGAGGCTCCCCCCGGGGGCGGTCGAGCTACGGCTTGAACACTTCCTCCAGCCCGGCGTCCGGCAGGTGTGCGCCGGCTACGCCATCTACGGACCGGCCACCATGATGGTGCTGACCAGCGGTCACGGCGTGAACGGGTTCACCCTGGACCGGGAAGTGGGCGAGTTCATCCTGACCCATCCCAAGATCACCATCCCCGCCGATACCCGGGAGTTCGCCATCAACGCCTCCAACGAACGGTTCTGGGAGCCGCCGGTCAAGCGCTACGTCGACGAATGTCTGGCCGGCACCACCGGGCCCCGGGGCGTCAACTTCAACATGCGCTGGATCGCCTCCATGGTGGCTGACGTGCACCGGATCCTCATGCGGGGCGGCGTGTTCATGTACCCCCGCGACACCAAGGACCCGTCGAAGCCCGGACGTCTGAGGCTGCTGTACGAGGCCAATCCCATGGCCTTCATCGTCGAGCAGGCCGGGGGTCTGGCCTCCACCGGCTATGAGCGTATCCTGGACCTGCGGCCCACCGAGTTGCACCAGCGGGTGCCGGTGATCCTGGGCTCGAAGAACGAGGTGGCGCGCATCGTCGGCTACCACCGGGAACCGGCGTTCGCCTGAGGGGCGCCAGGCGATCTCCGTGACTCGCCGCCGGGGGCGCTGCAGGCGCAGGGGAAACAATCCCGGCGAGGGCGAAGAGCGTTTTCGCCGCGGCCTTTGCTTTTGCGCTTGTTCCGCGTCCCTTGGGGCATGATCTTGCTCTCCCTGGGGGGCGGCGGCGGGTATAATGTCGCCTTTTTCCAGGCCAGCGGCGATGGATCGACCCTTGGTCGGGGTGGTGATGGGCAGCCAGAGCGACTGGGAGGTGATGCAGCACGCCGCCCGGATGCTGGAAGCGCTGGGCGTGCCCTTCGAGGCGCGGGTCGTCTCCGCCCATCGGACCCCGGACGACATGTTTGACTACGCGGCCACCGCAGCCGAGCGCGGGCTCGTGTGCCTCATTGCCGGCGCGGGCGGGGCAGCCCATCTGCCCGGTATGCTCGCCGCCAAGACCACCCTGCCCGTGCTCGGGGTGCCGGTGCCTTCCCGGCACCTCCAGGGGCTGGATTCGCTGCTTTCCATCGTGCAGATGCCCAGGGGCGTGCCGGTCGCCACCTTCGCCATTGGCGAGGCGGGCGCGGCCAACGCGGGGTTGTTCGCTGCTGCCATCGTCGCCACCCGCGACGAGAGCGTGAAGATGCGGCTCGCCCAGCATCGGGAGCAGCTGAAGGAAGCGGTGCGTCAGATGAAACTGCCGGTACCATGATTCCACCAGGTGCGACGCTGGGGCTGCTCGGCGGGGGACAACTGGGCCGCATGTTTACCATGGCGGCCCAGAGGATGGGCTACCGGGTGGCGGTGCTGGATCCCGGATTGCACAGCCCGGCGGGGGATGTGGCCGACGAGCACATTCGCGCCGATTACGCCGATCCCGCGGGGCTCGCCCGGCTCGCCCGCTCCTGCGCCGCCGCCACCACCGAGTTCGAGAACGTGCCCGCGGAAGCCTTGAGCTTCCTTGCCCGGCACTGCGTGGTGAGCCCTACCGCCGAGAGCGTGGCGGTGGCCCAGGACCGGATCCACGAAAAGGAATTCCTCTCCGGGGCGGGCTTTCCGGTGGCCCCCTTCGTCGTGGTGCGGGAGGGCGCCGAGCTGGCGAGCCCCGGCGCGGCCGGCCTCTATCCCGGCATCCTCAAGGTGAGCCGCTTCGGCTACGACGGCAAGGGTCAGGCGTCCGTGGGGAGCCCGGCGGAAGCCCTGGAAGCCTGGCGCAACCTGGGGGGCGAGCCCTGCGTGCTGGAGAGGCGCCTGCCCCTGGCGACGGAAGTGTCGGTGGTGGTGGCCCGGGATTTCGCCGGCCAAGTGGTGACCTTTACGGTGACGGAGAACCAGCACCGTCACGGCATTCTCGACGTCTCGATCGTACCGGCCCGGGTGCCGGAGACGCTCGCGGAACAGGCAAGGAGCGTCGCGGTCGCCGTCGCCCAGGCCTTGGACTATCGCGGGGTGCTGTGCGTGGAGATGTTTGTGCTGGGGGACGGACGGCTGCTGGTCAACGAAATCGCTCCGCGACCCCACAATAGCGGCCATTACACCCTGGACGCCTGCGTCACTTCCCAGTTCGAGCAGCAAGTGCGGGTGCTGGCGGGACTGCCCTTGGGGGACCCGGGGCTGCACTGCCCCGCGGTGATGGTGAACCTGCTCGGCGACCTGTGGGCCCACGGCGAGCCCGACTGGCGTCTGGTGCTCGAGCACCCGCGGGCAAAGCTCCACCTGTACGGCAAGCGTGAGGCGCGGCCGCGGCGCAAAATGGGCCATTACACGGTGCTCGCGGATTCGGTCGAAGCAGCGCTTTCCACGGCGCTGGCCATCAAGGAGCGGCTCGAGCAGGCCTGCGTCCCGGCCCAGGCGGCCCGGGCCTGAATTTCCCCAGGAAAACGAACCATGTATGAGCCTGCCCCCCCGCTTTTCGAGTCCAGGATCAGGAGCCTGCCCTTCCTGCACCGGGGCAAGGTGCGGGACCTCTACGCGGTGGGGGAGGACAAGCTGTTGGTGATTCAGACCGACCGGCTGTCCGCCTTCGACGTGGTGCTGCCCACCCCCGTGCCCGGCAAAGGGCGGGTGCTCACCGCTTTGTCCAAGTTCTGGTTCGAGAAGCTCTCCCCCATCATTCCCCATCATCTGACGGGCATCGACCCGGCTTCGGTGGTCGCCCCCGAGGAACGCCCCCAGGTGGAGGGCCGGGCCTTCGTGGTGCGGCGCTTCAAGCCCCTGCCCATCGAGGCGGTGGTGCGGGGCTACCTGGCCGGTTCCGGCTGGAAGGATTACCGGGCGACGGGCCGGGTGTGCGGCATCCCGCTCCCCGCCGGGCTCCAGGAAGCGGAAAAACTGCCCGAGCCTCTGTTCACCCCGGCCACCAAGGCGCCGGCCGGAGCCCATGACGAAAACATCGGCTTCGACGAAATGGCGCGCCTGGTAGGGCGCGAGCGGGCGGAGCAGGTGCGTGCCGTGGCGCTGCGCCTTTACACCGAGGCGGCCCGCTACGCGGAAACCCGGGGCATCATCATCGCCGACACCAAGTTCGAGTTCGGGTTGGACCGGGCCGACGAACTCCATCTGATCGACGAAGTCCTCACTCCGGATTCCTCCCGCTTCTGGCCCCGAGACCAGTACCGGCCGGGCGGAAGCCCTCCCAGCTTCGACAAGCAGTTCGTGCGCGACTGGCTGGAGGCCCAGCCCTGGGACAAGAAGGCCCCGGCGCCGGCCCTGCCTCCCGAGATCCTGGCCAAGACCGCCGAGAAGTACCAGGAGGCCCTCAGACGGTTGACGGATTGAGGGTAAATGCGTCGAGAAGGATCTTCCCGCCACCCTTCCGCGGTAAACTCGGGGCCATGCTGGAGCGGGAAATCGCCAGGGCGGTGGACATCCTGCGGGCGGGGGGACTGGTCGCCTTTCCCACAGAGACCGTGTACGGCCTGGGGGCGGACGCCCGCAACCCGGACGCAGTGGGGAAGATCTTCGCCGCCAAGGGCCGTCCCCAGACCCATCCGGTCATCGTGCACCTGGGGCAGGCGGCCCAGCTCGACGCCTGGGCGGTGGAGATTTCCGCGGGAGCGCGACGGCTCGCGGAACGCTTCTGGCCCGGTCCTTTGACCCTCATCCTGCGGCGCGGCCCCGGCGTTCCCGACGCGGTGACGGGGGGCCAGGACACCGTGGGCCTGCGGGTGCCCGCCCACCCCGTGGCCCAGGCGCTGCTCAAGGCTTTCGGCGGCGGCATCGCCGCCCCCTCGGCCAACCGCTTCGGCCGCTTGAGTCCCACCACCGCCCAGCACGTGGAGGCGGAGCTGGACGGGGCGGTGGACCTCATCCTGGACGGCGGCGCCTGCCCGGTGGGCATCGAGTCCACCATCGTGGATTGCTCCAGCGAGCGGCCCACTTTGTTGCGCCCCGGTCACGTCACCCGGGAAGCCCTGGAAGAGACCCTCGGGATGACCGTGGAGGCGCCGGGGCCGGGGTCGCCGCGGGCGCCCGGACGGCTCCCCGCCCACTATGCTCCCACCACCCCCCTCGCCCTAGTGGACTCGTCGGCCCTGGTGGGGCTCCCGACGCGCACGTCGGCCACCGAGCGGGTGGCGGTACTGGCCCGCTCCGATCCGCCCCCGGACGCCCCCCACCTAGTCTGGGTCAAGGCCCCGGAGGACCCGGCCGGATTCGCCCGGGAACTCTACGCCCACCTGCGCCAGCTCGACCGGGCGGGCTGCAGCGTGATCCTGGTGGAAAAGCCCCCGCCGGCGCCCGAATGGGACGCGGTGCTGGACCGCCTTACCCGGGCCGCCGCGGGCTCCCCGCCCCAGGCGGCTTGAGGAACTTCGCGTCGGCTTACGCCGCCACCACCCGGTCGCGGCCGCTGCGTTTGGCTTCGTAGAGCGCCGCGTCCGCCGCCGCCAGCAGGGCTTTCGAATTGCCCCCGTGCTCCGGAAAGGCCGCCACGCCGAAGGAGACGGTGATGGGTCCCAGGGGCTGCTCCCGGTAGCGTAGTTGCAAACCGTGCACCGCGCTGCGCAGCGCCTCGGCCCGCTCCCGAGCGTTGGACGCAGTGGTCTCGGGCAGGATCAAGACGAATTCCTCGCCCCCGTAGCGGCATACCACGTCGCTTTCCCGAAGGCTGGATTTCAGCAGCCGGGCAAGGCTCTGCAACACCATGTCCCCCGCTTCATGGCCGAAGGAATCGTTGAAGCCTTTGAAACGGTCCACGTCCGCCATCACGAGGGCGAGGGGCACCTGCCGGCGCCGCGCTCGGGCGAGCTCCCGCTCCAGCACTTCCTCCAGGAAGCGCCGGTTGTAGAGCCCGGTGAGGGGATCCCGGATGGATTGCTGCTGCAGGGAGTCCCGCAGCCTCAGGTTGGCGATGGCGAGCCACACCTGCTCCGCCACGGTGTTGACCAGCATGCGCTGGTAGGACGAGAAGACTTCCTCCCCCTTTTCTGCCTCGGACCGGCGGTAGCGCAGGTGCAGGAGGCCCAAGAGATCCCCGTGGGCGATCAGGGGAGCGCAGATGGAGTAGAACGGGTCCTCGGGCCGGGCCTCGACGTGGGGGCATGCGAGCCCGGCCTCGGCGCTGTCGGTGAAGTGGAGCTGGCCGCGCCGCAATCCCCAGCACGCTTCTGGCGACAGAGTGGGTTCCCGGCATTCGAGGCCGCCCCACTGGGCGGTCGCTTCCAGGTAGTTGCGCGACGGATGCATGAGATACAGGACGCCGCCGCCCGCGGGAAAGAGTTTTTCCGCGAAGCGGGCCGCGGCCGCTGCGGCGTCCTCTGCCGACAGGCAGGCCTGGAGGTAGCTTCCCATCTCCGAGAGGGACAGCATCTCACCGGTCCGGGCCTGTAGCTTGGCGATGTTCTGCGCCATCTCCCGGTTCAAGCGCTGCAGCGCCGCTTCGCTCTCCCGCCGGACCTTGATTTCCCGCGCCACCCCCAGATAAGTGAGGGCGAGCAGCACCACGGACAGGAGCGAAGCCACCGAGAAGGAGGCCAGGGTGAGGTACGCATCCCGCTCCAGGCGATGGGCGTAGCGCACGAGCACTTCCTCTTCGCGACGGACTAGCTCCGTCAGCTCTGCCCGGATCTCGTCCATGAGCCGCTTGCCCTGGTCGGTGCGCACCACCTGGACCGCCGCTTCGAAGCCTTGCTCCTTGCGCAGCGCCACGGTCGCTTCCAGCTCCTGGATCTTTTCCCGCACCAGCCCCTCGAGCCGCCCCAGGCGCTCCAACTGCTCGGGGTCGTTGGCCATCTCCTCGCGCAAGCGGATCAGGGGCGCTTCCAGCCGCTGGAGAGCGCGATGGTAGGGCTCCAGGTAGCGCTCTTCGCCCGTGAGCAGGTAGCCCCGCTGCCCGGTCTCGGCGTCGAGCAGGTCGGCTTGCAGGTTCTTGAGCAGGTCGAGGGACACCAGAGTGTGGGTGACCGATTCGCCGGTGCGGAGCAGCCGGCCGGAATTGCCGAAGGTGACCACGGCGCCCCCGACCAGGATCGCGAGCACCACCAGGAAGCCGAGGGCCACGCCTCGGGAAACGCCTGGGCGCATCGGACGCGGTCCCGTCGCCCGCCTTAACGGGGACCGGCCAAGGCCCGGTCGAGAAAGGCGCGCACCTGGGCGACCAGGGCGCCTTCCTGGCCGTTGAAGAAGTGGTCCGCCCCTTGCACCGCCACCTGGGCGGAGCCGGGAAGGCGCTTGAGGGCCGCCGCCCGCTGGGGCGCCGCCTCCAGCACCTGGGGAAAGTCTGCTTCCCCATAGAGATCCAGCACCGGGATCTTCAAGTTCTGCGGCTCCTTGAACCGGCCGGAATGACCGATGGCTACCCAGGCGGCGACCGGGGGGTCCGCGTGGTTCACCAGGTAATAGCCGCTCATGCGCGCCCCCAGGCTGTGGGAGACGAGGGCGATTTTCCGGTAGCCCTTCGTCTTGAGGTGGGCCACCGCCGCCGCCAGCCGCTCGGCCGCCTCCGGAAAAACCTTCTCGTACTCCTCGGGCCTGGCCTCCGCCGCCAGCACCGGCATCTGGATCGAGAGGGTGGTATAGCCCGCGTCGACGAGCTGGCTGCGCAGCACGCCCACCAGCCCCCAATCGGGGTGCACCCCCATGCCGTGGACCACCACCACCGCCCCTTTGGCGTTCTTCGCTTCGGTGTAGAGGCCGAGGAAGCGGCGTCCGCCGGCGTCGGTCAGGGTCACGGGCTCTCCCACCACGATCCCGGGCAGGATTTCGTCGGCCCACTTCTTCTCCCGGGCGTAGTCCGCGGCGCCCCAGGCGGCGGACGCGGCGAACCAGGCGATCAGCGCCCAGGCGCCGATCCGTTTTCCAGCCAGCATTGGCTCAGCACCTCCTCTATCCATCCGAGTTCCGGGCCCAGGGTGTCCGCCACCTGGACCCCGCCCGGCCGCGCCTCCAGCAGGCGCAGCTTTCCGCTCTTCACGTTCGCCTCCCGCACCGGATAGCTGAGCCGGGCATAGCGCTCTTTCTCCAGCACCGTTTCTTCTTCGGGGGAGTCGCGAAACCAGATCCATTGGGCCACGAAGCCGTCTGCCAGGGCAGTCAAGGCCTGATGCTCCCGTTCCTCGATGGGCAGGGAAGGATCGAGGGTCTCGTGTTCGTAGCGCTCTTTTCCGAGGTCGATGGTCCAGGCCTCGCTCCACCGGTGCTCGGCGCCCGCCGTGGCCTGGAGCCGGGCCGTCTCGCCTTGGCGCGTGAGGCGAAAGAAGGCATCCCGGTCCGCGGTGACAGCGTAGCCGAGGTAGGCGTCCGGGGACAAAGGTAGCAGGGCGAGGGCGAGGACCAGCGCCCCGCCGGGATCCACGCGCACGTAGAGGGGCTGGTCGTCCACGAGGGGCACGCCGCCGGCCGGGCCCGCCGTGTGCTCCAGGAGCTTGCCGGCCTGGATGACAGCGCTGCCGCGGGTGGCCTCGGCGGCGGAGAACCATTCCACGGCGATGCGCAAGTCGGGCGATTCCTGGGAGGCGGCGACGAAGGGAGGAAAGGGGAGGCCGCCGCTCACCTTGAGGTCGTAGCGCAACCGGTCCGCACCGGAATGCTCCTGGATGTCGCCTTCGATGCCTTCCTCGGCCAGCAGCCCCGCCAGGCGGTCCCGGAAGCGCTTGAGTGCCCCTGGGTCCCCGGTCACCTCGATGTGGGCATGGATCAGAAGACCCATGGTTGTTTTCTCTCCACCGTCCTGGCCGGAATGATAGCCGAGAACCGGGGACTTGTACGCCCGCGGCGAAGGAGAGAGCCTTGGAACCTACTTCACGCCCTACGGGCGTTTTTTAGAGAAGTGCGCCCGTTACCTTCCCTGCAACGAACCCCGCCGCCTAGCCCTCATGACCGAAGCTCGAATTCGTTGCGCGGAACGCCGGATTGCCGAATGATCGACTGAAGGGTGCCTATGCGAAGTTCAGAAACCGTAATCGTGGTGTTTGCCAGCCTTTTCTGCATGACAATGTGGCTGCCGCGCCGGCGCACTTCAACAAACCCGTAACGAGTGAGAATGGCACAAACCTAAACCTCTTTGCCCGAAAGAATGCGCAGCTTACCCAATGGCCACGCCCACTCGCGTCACGAACACCTCCTCATGAAATCGCTGGGCGATCTCCTCAGGTGATGCGGACTGGAAGAAGAGCTCAAGGGCCTCCCGCAGATTGTCACGCGCCTGTTCAATGGTGTCGCCTTGACTCGCGATATCCAGTTCCGGGCAGAGCGCCACATAGCCGTCTCCTTCCCGCTCGATGATTGCAGTAAGTTGTTTTTCCATAGCCTCTGCTCCGTTTATGAATGCGGCGCGCGGCGTGATTTAGGCAGCTCAGAGTCTAGCCATGCTTGCTGGCTAGGGCAAGCGAGACCGCCCTTACTGTTGCGCATATCATTGAGAGGAGGGTTCTAGGGCTGAGGAGCGAGCAGCGCCTGCTCCAGCACCCGCGCGGCATGCAGCGCGGTGCGCCCCGCGCCGTCCCGGATCTGGTGGCGACAGCTCGTGCCGTCGGCGACCAGGAGCGCCTCGGGCCCGGCGGCGCGCACCGCGGGCAGCAGCGACAGCTCCGCCATCTTCATGGACACGTCATAGTAGGCCGCGTCGAAGCCGAAGGCGCCGGCCATGCCGCAGCAGGAGGACTCGATGGTTTCGACTTGCAGTCCCGGGATCATCCGCAGCGCCTGCACCACCGAGGAGAACGCCCCGAAGGCCTTCTGGTGGCAGTGGCCGTGCACCAGGACTCGGGAGGCCTGCAGGGAGCCAAGGGAAAGCTCGAGCCGGCCCGCATCCCGCGCCTCCACGAGAAACTCCTCGAACAGGAGCGCCCGGCGGGAGAGGGCTTGCGCCTCGAGCCCGGGGAGCATGGCCGGCAGCTCGTCCCGCAAGGTGAGGAGGCACGAAGGCTCCAGGCCCACGACCGGGACGCCCCGCGCGACGAAGGGCTGAAGCGCTGCGATCAATCGCTGCGCCTCCGCGCGGGCTTCTTCCACCATGCCCGAGGCGAGATAGGTGCGCCCGCAACAGAGGGGCCGCCCCCCGTGCGCCGGCGCCGCCACGGCGACCCGGTAGCCGGCGGCGGCGAGCACCCGCAGGGCCGCGCGCAGGTTCTCCGGCTCGAAGTAGGTGTTGAAGGTGTCGGGCAACAACACCACCTCGCCCGCTTCCGGGTCGCACCTCCGCCCTTCGGGCGCAGGCACTGCGACCCCGTCCGCGGGCACCTCCCGCGGGCCGCGGAAGAAGTCGCGGTGCCACTGAGGCCATGAGCGGCGGGCGGAGAAGCCGAGCAGCCGCTCGCTCAAGCGCGCCAGCGCCGGCACCCGATCGCGCAGGTTCGCGAGCGGCGCGAGCCGCGCCGCCCAGGGGGCGTAGCGCGGCAGGTGCGCCACGAGCCGCTCTTTGAGGCTGCGCGGATGCTGTTGGTGGTAGTGGTACAGGAACTCGATCTTCATCCGCGCCATGTCCACCCCCGTGGGGCATTCCCGCCGGCAGCCCTTGCACGAGATGCACAGTGCCAGCGTCTCGTACATGGCCGGGGAAGTGAACGCATCGGGACCGAGCTGGCCGGAGAGGGCAAGACGCAGGGTGTTGGCACGCCCCCGGGTCAGGTGCTGCTCGTCCCGGGTGACCCGGTAGGAGGGACACATCACCCCCGCGTCGAACTTGCGGCAGTGGCCGTTGTTGTTGCACATCTCCACCGCCGCGGCAAAGCCGCCGCCGGGGCCGCGGCTGGGCCCCGCTTCGTATTCGGACCAGTCGAGGGCCGTGTCCAGGGGCAGGGTGCGGTAGCCCGGCTTGAAGCGGAACAGCCTCCGATCGTCCATCCGCAGAGGGTGCACGATCTTGCCGGGATTCATGAGACCTTGGGGATCGAAAGCCCGCTTCACCTCTTCGAACGCTCGGACGAGCCGCGGGCCGTAGATGGGCTCGATCCACTCCGAGCGCACCAGCCCGTCGCCGTGTTCGCCGGAGTAGGAGCCCTTGTATTCCTTGACCAGCGCGCAGGCTTCCTCGGCGATGGCCCGCATCTTCTGCGCGCCTTCTTCGCTCTTTAAGTTGAGCACCGGCCGCACGTGGAGACAGCCTACTGAGGCGTGGGCGTACCAGGTTCCCCGGGTACCGTGCTTCTCGAACACCCGGGTCAAGCGCTCGGTGTAGTCGGCCAGGTGCTCGAGTGGTACGGCGCAGTCTTCGATGAAGGACACCGGCTTGCCGTCGCCCTTCATAGACATCATGATGTTGAGCCCGGCCTTGCGCACCTCCCACACGTCCTTCTGCAGCGCGGGGTCGATCACCTCCACCACGCTCCCGGGCAGGCCCAGGTCGCCCATCAGCTCGCCTAACCGCTTGAGCTTCGCGAGCTGCTCGTCCCGGTCCTCGCCCGCGAACTCCACCAGCAGGATCGCCTCGGGCTCGCCGCGGATGAACTTCGCCACCGTGTCGCGGAACTGGGCGATCTCCCGAGAAAGCTCGATCATGGTGCGGTCCACCAACTCCACCGCCGCCGGCTCGAGCCTGACGATGTACTGGGTCGACTCCATGGCCTTATAGAAGCTGGCGAAGTGCACCACCCCCAGGGTCTTGTGGGGGGGCAGGGGGGAGAGTTTGAGCTTCAACCGCTGGAAGCAGGCCAGCGTCCCCTCCGACCCCACCAGCAGATGGGCCATGTTGAAGGGTCCCGCGTCGGCGGCCAGGTCCAGGTTGTAGCCGGCCACCCGGCGCATCACCTTGGGCACCCTGGCGGCGATCTCTTCGCGCTCGCGCCGGTACAGGGCGCGCACGGTTTCCACCAAGCGCCGGTAGACAGGTGGCCCGGGCACGGGCTTTCCCGCCTCCGGCACCGGGCCGAAGGTCAGGCGTTCGCCGCTCGCGAGCAGCGCCTCCACCTCCAGCACGTTGTGCACCATGTTGCCGTAGGCGAGCGAACGGGCTCCGCAACTGTTGTTGCCCGCCATGCCGCCCAACGTAGCCTGGGCGGCGGTGGACACGTCCACCGGGTACCACAGCCCGTGGGGACGCAGGAAGGCGTTCAGGCGATCCAACACGATGCCCGGCTGCACGGTGACGGTGCGCGCCTCGGGATCGAATGCGACGATCTCCCGCAGGTACTTGCTGTGGTCGATGACCAGGGCCTCCCCCACGGTCTGGCCGCACTGGGAGGTGCCGGCGCCCCGGGGGAGCAGGGGCACGCCCAGGTCCGCGGCGACGGCCAGGGCTCGGGCGACGTCGTCCTCGCTTTTGGGTACCACCACGCCCACCGGCTCGATCTGGTAGATGGAGGCGTCGGTGGAGTAGCGGCCCCGGGAGAAGGCGTCGAACAGCACCTCCCCTTCGATCTCCCGCGCGAGACGCTCGGCCAGGACGCTGCGTTGGGCCGCGGGGGAGCGGGTGGGCGGAAAGGCGGGATCGTTCACGGCGTGGCCGCCTGAGCGGGAGCGGACGGAGCGGTCAAGGCCTCCAGCACTACCAACATCTTGTTCCCCAGGTGATCCTGGAGCAGGCCCTGCAGCCGGGCGCTGTCCCGTTTTACCAGGGCGTCCAGGATCTCCTCGTGCTCCTGCACCGCCTTGTCCCACCGCTCCCGGGACAGGTTGGCCATGTAGCGGGCGCGGCGCACGTGGGCGTTCAAGTTGCGGTAGGTGGCTGCCAGGGTGGCGTTGCCGGTGCACTCCACCAGTTTGATGTGGATCTGCTGGTTGTAGCGGAAATAGCCCGCCAGGTCGCCGCGGGCGTAATGGGCCATCATCTGGTAATGGAGCGCCCGGATCTCGGCGATGTCGGCGTCGGTGGCGTTGCGGCACGCGAGCTCTCCGGCGAGACGCTCCAAGGCGCCCATGACTTCGAAGATCTCCCGCACCGCGCGCAGGGTGAGTTGGGTGACCACCGCCCCCCGGTTGGGCAGCAGCTCCACCAGCCCCTCCGTGGCGAGCACCTTGAGCGCTTCCCGCAGGGGCGTGCGGGAAATGCCGAGCTGCTGGCACAACACCCGCTCGTTGAGGCGCGCCCCCGGGGCGAGCTCCCCCTGGATGATCATGTCCCGCAGCCGGGCTGCCACCTCGTGGTGCAGGGGCCGGCGGTGGATGGCTTTGTCGAGGCTGGGAAAGGGGGTGACCTGGGCGCTCATGGGGCGGGGGATCCGAAGCTGAAACAAGAGAGTTTGCATGCATAATACAATGCCGTTGGAGAAAAGGCAAAGGCAGAAAAGAGAAATACTTGTAGAGGCAATTACTTATGGAATACCGCCTTTGCAAAGAAAATTTTGTATACAAAAAGGCTCGAAGTAGGCTAAAGTTTTAAAAAACGCCTGCCGCAAGGGTCGTTGCCGGAAGATGTCAGGGCAGGCTTCGCTCACCCCATCGTCGAGAGCATCGCCATGCGTTATCCCAGTGGTCGCCATTTTCTGCAGATTCCGGGGCCCACCAATGTCCCCGATCGGGTGCTGCGCGCCATCGATCGGCCCACCATCGATCACCGTGGGCCCGAGTTTGGGCGCCTGGGCCGCGAAGTCCTCTCCGAAATTCGCCACATCTTCAAGACCCGCAACCCGGTGATCATCTACCCGGCATCGGGCACCGGCGCGTGGGAGGCGGCCTTGGTGAATACCCTGTCGCCGGGGGACCGGGTTCTCATGTTCGAGACCGGCCATTTCGCCACCCTGTGGCACCGCATGGCGACCCGCTTGGGCTTGCAGGCCGAGTTCGTCCCCGGCGACTGGCGTCACGGGGTGGACCCCACCTTGGTGGAAGCGAAGCTCGCTGAGGACAAGGCTCGCAGCATCAAGGCGGTGTGCGTGGTGCACAACGAGACCTCCACGGGGGTGACCAGCCGCATCGGCGAAATCCGCAGAGCCATCGACCGGACGGGCCATCCTGCCCTCTTCATGGTGGATACCATCTCCTCCCTCGCCTCCATCGACTACCGCATGGACGAATGGGGGGTGGACGTGACCGTGGCGGGCTCCCAGAAGGGTCTGATGTTGCCGCCGGGCCTGTCGTTCAACGCCGTCAGCGAAAAGGCCCTGGCCGCGTCCCGCCACGCCCGCCTGCCCAAGTCGTTCTGGGGCTGGGAGGAAATGCTGGAGGCCAACAAGACCGGCTATTTCCCCTACACGCCGGCCACCAATCTGCTCTATGGCCTGCGGGAGGCCATTGCCATGTTGCTGGAGGAAGGGCTGGACAACGTGTTCGCCCGCCACGACCGGCACGCGGAAGCGACCCGGCGCGCCGTGCGGGCCTGGGGCCTGGAGGTGCTGTGCTTGAATCCGTCGGAATACAGCAGCTCCCTTACCGCGGTCCTGGTACCCGAGGGGCATAGCGCGGACCATCTGCGCCAGGTAATCCTGGAGGCCTTCGACATGTCCCTGGGCAGCGGCCTGGGCAAGCTCCAAGGCAAGGTGTTTCGCATCGGCCACCTGGGCAGTTTCAACGATCTCATGCTAGCGGGCACCCTCTCCGGCGTGGAGATGGGGCTCGAGCTGGCGGGCGTGCCTCACCGGAAAGGCGGCGTGCAGACAGCCATGGATTACCTGGCGCAGCAGGCGGCGGGGACCGTCAAGCGGGACGCGCGCAGCGCCGCATAACCGTACCCCGAATTCGTGCAGTGAGCCCGCGCCCGCCTGGGCGTGGTGGGAATGACGACCGAGAGAGAGGAGGAAGACCATGAAGTTCTTACGGCTGCTGATCGTTTTGTTCGCCTTCGCCGCCCTGGCTCCCACGCCTGCGCGGGCGGAGCCGGTGGAGCTCAAGTTCGGCCACGTGGGCGAGCCGGGCTCCCTTTTCGCCCTTTCCGCCGAGGAGTTCGCCCAGCGCGCCAACGCGAAGCTCGCCGACAAATACAAGGTGGTGGTCTACGGCTCCAGCCAGCTCGGCGGCGACAAGGAGCTGCTGCAGAAGCTCAAGCTGGGGACGGTGGATTTCGCCCTTCCCTCCACCGTGATGTCCTCGGAGGTGGACGCTTTCGGCATCTTCGAGATGCCGTACCTGGTGAAAGACCGGGAGCACATGAAGCGGATCGAGAAGGAAGTGGTCTGGCCGAAACTCGCACCGCTCGCGGAGAAGAAGGGGCTCAAGATCATCGCCGTGTGGGAAAACGGCTATCGCCATGTCACCAACAACAAGCGTCCCATCCAGAAGCCGGAAGACCTGCAGGGCATCAAGCTGCGGGTACCGGAAGGCAAGTGGCGGGTGAAGATGTTCCAGGCCTACGGCGCCAACCCTAGCCCGATGAAGTTCTCCGAGGTGTTCACCGCGTTGCAGACCGGCGTCATGGACGGCCAGGAGAACCCCTTTGCCCAGATTTACAGCGCCAAGTTCCAGGAGGTGCAGAAATACCTCTCGCTCACCGGCCACGTCTACACGCCGGCTTACGTGACTGTCGGGCTCAAGAAATGGAACCAGCTGCCGGCCGAGGTGCGCAAGGTCCTGGAGGAGACGGCCAAGGAGACCCAGGCTTTCGTCTACCAGACTGCTGAGCGCTTCGACACCGAGCTGCTGGAGAAGCTCAAAGCCGCCGGCATGCAGGTGAACACCCCCGACAAGGACGCCTTCATCGCCGCCAGCAAGCCGGTCTACGAGGAGTTCGGCAAGGAAGTGGCGGGCGCCAAGGAAATGATCGACCGGGCCATCGCGCTCGGCAAGCGCTGAGGAGCGTCCCGCGAGGGGCGGGGATCGGAAACCCCGCCCCCGACGAATACACGAGGAGGAGACCCATGACGCTGCACAGGCTCCGGCGGGCTCTGGAGCGGCTGCTCAATTTCATTGTCATCGTGCTGATGCTGGCCCTGGCGGCGATCGTCACCCTGGGGGTGATCTACCGCAAGGCCGGCATGTCCCTGGTGTGGTATGACGAGATCGCCTCGGTGCTGCTCGCCTGGCTCACCTATTACGGCGCTGCCCTGGCGGCGCTCAAGCGCGCCCACATCGGCTTTCCCGGCCTGGTGGAGGCCATGCCGGTTTCCCTCCGGGTGTCGGTGACGCTCGCCGCCGAGGCCCTGGTGATCGGCTTCTTCGTGCTCATGGCCTACGTAGGCGCCTCCGTGCTGGACGTGCTCGCCACCGACTACTTGGTGAGCCTGCCCCAGGTGTCGGTGATGTACACCCAGTCGGTGATCCCCATTGGCGCGGCGCTCTTCGTGATCGCGGAGCTCCTGGTGGTGCCCGACGCCCTGCGGGCGGCGCTGGAGGGCGGGGGCCCGGTGGCGCGGGCGGAGGCCAATCCCTGATGGCGACCGCGCTCCTCGTCCTAGGCATCCTCGCCCTGGTGCTGATCAACGTGCCCATCGCCGTGGCCCTGGGCATCGCCGCCACCGTCGCCATCGTGGTGAGCCAAGGGGTGGAGTCCCTGCCCAATCTGGCCATCGTCATGTACAACGGGGCCACCAACTTCCCCTTGATCGCCATACCGCTCTTCATCCTGGCGGGTGCGATCATGAACACCTCGGGCATCTCCCGGCGGCTCATCGCCTTCGCCTCCGCGCTGCTGGGGTTCATCCGCGGGGGACTCGCCATGGTGAACGTGGGCACTTCCCTCTTCTTCGCCGAGATCTCGGGCTCGGCGGTGGCCGACGTGGCGGCCCTCGGCTCGGTGCTCATGCCGGCGATGAAAAAGAAGGGCTATCCCGGCCCCTTCACCGCCGCCATCACCTCTTCCTCCGCCTCCCTGGCCATTATCATCCCCCCTTCCATCCCCATGATCCTGTACGCGGTCATGTCTGGAAGCTCGGTGGTGCAGCTTTTCGTAGCCGGCATTATCCCCGGCGTTCTGGGGGGGCTGCTCATGATGGCACTCTGCTACTACTACGCCCGCAAGTACGGCTGGCCGGTGGAGGAAGCCTTCCAGTGGAAGCGCTTGTGGGCCACTTTCAAAGATGCCTCCCTCGCCTTCCTGCTGCCCTTGATCATCCTGGGAGGCATCTTCGGGGGCCTGGTCACCGCCACCGAAGGGGCAGGGCTGGCGGTGGTGGCGGCCATCGCCATCGCCGTGTACTACCGGGAGATCGACTGGCCCCAGCTTCGGGCGGCCATCGTCGACGGCGCCGTGCAGACGGCGGTGGTGATGCTGCTGGTGGCCTCCTCGGCGCTGCTGGGGGTGTACCTCACCGAGGAGCAGGTGCCCCAGCGGCTGGCCCAGGCCATCGCCGAGCTCACCTCGGACAAGTACCTGATCCTGGCCCTGTTCAACCTGTTCTTCCTGGCGGTGGGCTTGTTCCTGCACTCGGCGGCAGCCATCATCCTGGTGGTGCCCATCGTCATGCCGGTGGTGAACGCCGTGGGCATCGACCCGGTGCACTTCGGGCTGGTGGTGACCCTGAATCTCGCCATCGGCCAGCAGACCCCGCCCGTGGCGAGCGTGTTGATGACTGCCTGCTCCATCGCCAAGGAGAACATCTGGGACGTGACCAAGGCCAATCTCCCCTTCATCGGCGTGCTGCTCCTGGTGCTGCTCCTGGTGACCTACGTGCCGGCGATTCCCCTGTCGCTGGTTAACCTGTTCTATCGTTGATCGAGGTAAGCCATGCCGGACGAGATTCTGGTGCGAAGAGACGGCTTCATCGCCACGGTGGTGCTCAACCGCCCCCACAAGCTGAACGCCATGACCAAGGACATGTGGCAGCGCCTCGGGGAGGCGATGCGGCAGCTCTCGGTCGAGGAGGGCTTGCGCTGCATCGTGCTGCGCGGGGCCGGGGACAAATCGTTTTCGCCCGGCAACGATATCGGCGAGTTCGCGACCGAACGCTCGAATTTCCAGCAAGGCAAAGCCTACGGGCGCGTGTTGCACGGGGCGCTGTCGGCGCTCGCGGAATGCCCCATTCCCACCGTGGCCCTGATCAAGGGGATTTGCGTCGGCGGCGGGCTGGAGATCGCGGCCCTCGCCGACATTCGCATCTGCGGGGAATCGAGCCGCTTCGGCGTTCCCATCAACAAGCTGGGACTGGTGATGGCCCACGCCGAAATCGGCGCGCTGCTCAAGCTCGTGGGCCGGGCCACCACGCTGGAGCTCCTGCTCGAGGGGCGGGTCTTCGGCGCCCGGGAGGCGAAGGAAAAAGGCCTGGTGCACCGGGTCGTCCCCGACGACCAGGTGGAGGCGGAAGCCTACGCCACGGCCCAGCGCATCGCCGAAGGCGCGCCCCTGGTGGCGCGCTGGCACAAGCAGTTCATCCGCCGCCTGGAGCGGGGCGGGGAGCTGACCGAGGCCGAGCTGGACGAAGGCTTCCGCTGCTACGACACGGAGGACTTCAAGATCGGCTACCGGGCATTCCTGGCCAAGGTGAAGCCAGAGTTCGAGGGCCGCTAGAGCCCGCCGCAAGGAGTTGTTGATTCTCGCCACACGAGGAAAGCGCCATGGCAGAAAAGCGTCCGGGTCCCCTCGCGGGACTCAAGGTCATCGAGCTCGCCCACATCATGTCCGGGCCCATGTGCGGGATGCTGCTGGCCGACCTGGGCGCGGACGTGATCAAGGTGGAAAAAGTGCCCGGCGGCGATGACACGCGCCGCTTCGGCATCCCCGAGATCAACGGGGAATCCACCGCCTTCATCATCATGAACCGGAACAAGCGCGGCGTCGCCGTCAATCTCAAGACCGAGGGCGGCAAGCAGGTGCTCCGGCGGTTGCTCTCGACCGCGGACGTGGTGACCGAGAACTACCGCATGGGCACCATGGAAAAGCTGGGCTTCGGCTACGAGACGCTGCGGGCGCTCAACCCGGGGCTCATCTACTGCGAGATCTCGGGCTACGGACGCACCGGCCCGTGGGCCGGCAAGCCGGGCTTCGATCTCATCGCCCAGGGCGTGTCGGGGCTCATGAGCATCACGGGTGAGCCCGGGCGGCCGCCCGTCAAGTGCGGGGGCCCGGTGACCGACATCAATGCCGGCATCCTGGCGGCGCTGGGGATCGTCGCCGCCTACCTCCATCGCTTGAAGACCGGGGAGGGTCAGCGGGTGGACACCTCTCTCTTCGAGGCTGGGATCACCCAGACCTACTGGCATACCGCCTACTTCCTGGCGACCGGCCAGGCCGCGCCCCCCATGGGCTCGGGAAATCTCACCAGCGCGCCCTACCAGGCGTTCAAGACCCGGGACGGCTGGATCAACATCGGCGCGGCCAACCAGGCCAACTGGGAGCGGCTGCTCTCGGTGCTGAACGCCCCCGAGCTGGCGAACGATCCCCGCTTCAAGACCAACCGCGACCGCATGGCCCACCGGGAGGCGCTGGCGGAGGCCCTCACCCGCCGCTTCGTCGAGCGCACCACCGAAGAGTGGCTGCAACTGCTCGAGCCGGCGGGGCTGCCGGTGGGGCCGATCCTGAGCATTCCGGAGATGCTCTCTCATCCCCAGACCCAGGCGCGGGAGATGGTGGTGGAGACCGAGCACCGGCGGCTCGGAAGAGTGAAGAGCCTGGGCTTTCCGATCAAGCTTTCCGCCACACCGGGCGAGGTTTCCCGCAGCGCCCCCGTCCTCGGCGAGCACACGCGGGAAGTGTTGCGCGAGCATGGGTACTCGGAGGTGGAGATCGAGGCGTTGGTGCACGAAGGCGCGGTGATCGCCGCCGACGAGGAAGGGGCGGTGGTTCCTTAAAAACCTAAGGCACAGAAGGGGGCGCCAGCCTGCCATCGGTAGGAGAGGAGCACTGCTGACTGGGTGCATTGACGGTCCCTCGAGTATTCAACACAATGACTGCTTGCCGCTCACCCAAAAAAACACAGAGCGCGACAGTGCGCTGCCCGCGGACGAGGAGAATCTTCACCTTGCGCTGCAATATGCGCGCTCCGGTCTGAGCTGAGGCTGACATGGACGCGACCACCGCCATCCTCGACTCGCAGGCCCGCGCCACCCAGCACGCGGGCGACGTGCTGCTGGACGTGCAGAATCTGCACGTGCACTTCGTCACCAGCCGCGGGGTGGTGCGTGCGGTCGAGGGCATCTCCTATCAGGTGCGCGCTGGCGAGGTGGTGGCCCTGGTGGGGGAATCGGGGTGCGGCAAGTCGGTCTCCGCCCTGGCGGTGATGCGGCTGCTGGCCAAGCCTACTGGCCATATCGTGGGCGGACGCATCTTGTTCGAGGGCCGCGACCTGCTCAGGCTCTCGGAGGAGGAGATGCGCGCAGTACGCGGCCGGGACATCGCGATGATCTTCCAAGAGCCGATGACGTCCTTGAATCCGGTGCTCACCATCGGCTTCCAGATCATGGAGCCGCTCCTCATCCACCTGAAGATGGACGAAGAGCAAGCGCGCACCCGGGCGCTGGATCTCCTGAAGATGGTGGGGATTCCCGACCCGGCGCGGCGGCTCGACCAATATCCCCACCAGTTCTCCGGTGGCATGCGCCAGCGGGCCATGATCGCCATCGGTCTCGCCTGCAACCCCAAGCTCATCATCGCCGACGAGCCCACCACTGCCCTCGACGTCACCATTCAGGCCCAGATCCTGGAGCTCATGAAGGAGCTCTCCCGCGAGCTTGGCATCGCCCTGGTGATCATCACCCACAACTTGGGCATCGTCGCTCGTTACGCGGACCGGGTGAACGTGATGTACGCGGCGCGCATGGTGGAGCAGGGTGCCGCCGAGGACATTTTCGCCCGACCCTGCCACCCGTACACGGCAGGCCTATTGCGCTCGGTGCCGCGGCTGGACAAGCCCCGCGGGCGCAAGCTCGAGACTATCGAGGGCATGCCCCCCAACCTGATGCACCCGCCTACCGGCTGCCGCTTCGCCCCCCGCTGCTTGGCCAGGATCGAGCGCTGCGAGCACGAGCTGCCGCCGCCGGTGGACGTGGGCCCCGGCCATTGGGCGGCCTGCTTCCGGGCCGAGGAGATGGACCGCAAAGGCCCCACGGGGCTGGGCCTGGTAAGCGCGGCGGTGGAGGAACCGCTGGTGAAGCGGGTGGACCGGAGCGAACCCTTGGTGTCGGTGCGCCGCCTCAAGACCTATTTCCACGTCTCGGCGGGGCTCCAGCTGATTTCCGCCCGCAAGGCGGTGGTGAAGGCGGTGGACGACGTCTCCTTCGACATCTTTCCCGGGGAGACGGTGGGGCTGGTGGGCGAGTCCGGCTGCGGCAAGACCACCGTGGGGCGGACCCTGATCCGCCTGGAGGAGGCCACCGCCGGCGAGGTGCGGTTCGAGGATCTGGACGTCCTCGGGGCCCGCGGCCAGGACTTGAAGCGCTACCGGCGCCGGGCCCAAATCATCTTCCAAGACCCTTTCTCCTCGCTCAACCCGCGCATGACCATTGGCGAGATCATCGCCGAGCCCATGCAGGTCCACGGGCTGCAGCCGAATCGAAAGGCCGCCCAGGAAAAGGTGGAGGAGCTGCTGCAGCAGGTGGGGCTGTTCGCCTACATGGCCGACCGCTACCCGCACCAGCTCTCCGGCGGCCAGCGCCAGCGGGTGGGCATCGCCCGGGCGCTGGCGCTGGAACCCCGGTTCATCGTCTGCGACGAGCCGGTGTCGGCCCTGGACGTGTCGATCCAGGCCCAAATCATCAATCTGCTGGAAGAGCTGCAGGAGAAGCTCAAGCTCACGTATCTCTTCATCGCCCACGATCTGGCGGTGGTGCGCCACATCTCCGACCGGGTCGTGGTCATGTACCTGGGGCGGATCATGGAAGTGGCAGACCGGGATGCGCTCTACCGGGAGCCGCAACACCCCTATACCAAGGCGTTGCTCGAGGCGGTGCCGATTCCCGACCCCTCGCTGGAGCGCCGTCGCTCCCCTCGGCTACTCGGCGGCGAGGTGCCGAGCCCGCTCAATCCGCCCACCGGCTGCGTGTTCAACACCCGCTGCCCCCTCGCCGGCGAAGAGTGCAGGCGGGTCGTGCCCGAGCTCAAGGAGGTGAAGGACAACCATTTTGCCGCCTGCATCAAGCTGTAGCGCAACGGACAACACCCACAATGCCGTACCCCCGGCCATGCCGTGGCGAGCGGTGGGCGAAAGAGCAAGCGAACAAAGTCGCCAACCACCAACCAAGGAGGAAAGAACATGAGAGCACCAGCGTTCCTTCTCGCAGGAGCCGTGGCGGCGGTCCTCGCCGCCGGCGGCGCGTACGCCCAGGCGCCGAAGCGCGGCGGCGAGCTCAAGTTCGCCGTGACTGCGGAGCCGCCTAACTACGATTGCCACGCCAACTCCTCATTCGCGTTCATTCACCCGGTGCGTCCTCATTACAACACCCTGCTCAAGTTCGATCCGCCCAACTATCCCAAGATCGTGGGCGATCTGGCGGAGTCCTGGACCGTTTCCCAGGATGGCCTGACTTACACTTTCAAGCTGAGGAAAGGGGTCAAGTTTCACGACGGGTCCCCTTTCACCTCGGAGGACGTGAAGGCGACCTACGACCGCATCCGCCAGCCGCCGGCCGGGGTGCGTTCCCTGCGCCAGGCGGCCTATGAAGACATCGACACTATCCTCACCCCGGACCCGCACACGGTGGTGTTCAAGCTCAAGAAGCGCAACGCCTCCATGCTGTCCAACTTCGCCAGCCCCTGGGACTGCATCTACAGCGCCGCCAAGCTCAAGGAGGACCCCAAGTTTCCGGAGCGCAACATCCTGGGCACCGGTCCGTTCACTTTCGTCGAGCACGTGGCCGGTTCCCACTGGGTGGGCAAGCGCTTCGACGGTTACTGGGACAAGGGCAAGCCCTATCTGGACGGCTACCGGGCGATCTTCATCAAGGGGGCGGCGATGGTTAACGCCCTGGCGGCGGGGGAGGTGCTGGCCGAGTTTCGCGGCCACTCGCCGGCGGACCGGGACCGCATCGTCCAGACCTTGGGCAAGGACGCGGTGGTGCAGGAATCCCCCTGGGTGTGCGCCTTGGTAGTGAGCTTCAACACCCACAAGAAGCCGTTCGACGACGAGCGGGTACGCCGGGCACTTTCCCTGGCGATCGACCGCTGGGGCGGGGCGGAGGCCCTTTCTCGGGTCGCCCTGGTGCGCCACGTGGGAGGGCTGCTGCGGCCCGGCTACGAGCTGGCGGCGAGCGAGAAGGAACTCGTCGCCTATCCCGGCTTCTGGAAGGACGTCAACAAGTCCCGCGCGGAGGCGAAGCGGCTGCTCAAAGAGGCCGGCGCGGAAGGCCTCAAGTTCAAGCTCACCAACCGCAACGTGCCCATGCCCTACACCCCGGTGGGCGTGTTCCTCATCGACCAGTGGCGGCAGGTGGGCGCCCAGGTGGAGCACGAGCAGCTTGAGACCCGCCTCTACCTTGCACGGCAGCAGGAGGGCAACTACGACGCGGCACTGGACTTCAACTGCGATTTCATGGATGAGCCCAACCTGCAACTGCTCAAGTACCTGTCCGCGGACCGCTCCACCATCAACTACTCGGGCTACGTGGACCGCAAGGTGGACTACCTCTACGACAAGCAGTCGGGCGAGCTGGACAAGAAGGAGCGCTACAAGATCCTGCGGGAGCTGGAGCAGTACGTGCTCGACAAGTCCTACATCATCCCCACCATTTGGTGGCACCGGATCATCGTGCATCACAAGAAGATGAAGGGCTGGCACATCACGCCAAGCCATTACCTCAACCAGGACCTGGCCGGCGTATGGCTGGACGAGTGAGCATGACCTAGCGGCGGCCGGGGGCGGGCGGCGGAACGCCCGCCCCGCCGGCCCGCCTTTCTCCACCCCTTGACCCGAAGATGCTCAAATACACCATCCACCGCATCCTGCTGATGATCCCGACGCTGCTGGGGGTGGCCATCCTGGTGTTCCTGATGATGCGCATGATGCCCGGGGACGTGGTGGACGTGATGCTGCGCGGCGAAGGCGGCCACGTCCCGCAGGAGGTCATCGATGCGGAGCGTGCCCGGTTGGGACTCGATCAGCCCATCCACGTCCAGTTCATGAAGTGGATGGGGGGCGTGTTGCAGGGCAACCTGGGCTATTCCATGTGGACCGGCAAGCCGGTCACCTACGAGATCGGCATCCGGCTGGAGCTCTCGCTGCAAGTGGCCGTCATGGCGACCATTCTGGCGGTGCTGATCGCCATCCCCCTCGGCACGCTTTCGGCCCTGTTCAAGGATTCCTGGATCGATCACGTGATCCGCGTCTTCGCCGTGGCCGGGCTGGCGGTACCCTCTTTTTGGCTTGGGATGATCATTATCCTGTTTCTCCTCTCCTTTTTTCACTGGCATCCGCCGCTCACTTTCACCTCCTTCTTCGAGGATCCGAAGGCCAATTTGTCCCAGCTCATCTGGCCGGCGCTGGCGGTGGGCTACCGCTACTCGGCGGTGGCGACCCGCATGATGCGCTCCACCATCCTGGAGGTACTGCAGGAGGACTACATCCGCACTGCCCGGGCCAAGGGGGTGTTCGAGCGCCTTGTGATCCGGCGCCACGCCCTGCGCAACGCCATGCTGCCCGTGGTGACGGTGATCGGCCTGGAGTTTGCCTTTCTGATCGGTGGCCTGGTGGTCACCGAGCAGGTGTTCAACCTGAACGGCATTGGCAAGCTGTTCGTAGAGGCGGTCTCCCGGGGTGACATGACTATGGTGCAGGCGCTGGTGCTGCTGGTGGCCGCTTTCTTCATCCTGATCAACTTCGCGATCGACCTGCTCTACGCGGTGCTCGATCCCCGCATTCGGTACCGGTGAGAAAATGAGCGACGTCGCCCCTGCCGTCACCTACCGCGTGCCCAAGCAGCGCCACCCGCTGCTCGCCTTCGTCGTCTACCAGCCGATGGGCGCGTTCGGCCTCGTCGTTATTCTGGCCATGGTCTTCGCCGCCGCATTCGCCCCCTGGGTGGCGCCCCACGATCCGCTGGCGGTGGATTACGCCAACCTGCTGGCGCCCCCGTCGTGGGAGCACTGGCTGGGCACTGACAACTTCGGCCGCGACGTGCTGTCGCGCATCATCTACGGGGCGCAAACGGCCCTCGCCGTCGGCTTTCTCTCCTCCTTTTGGGGGTCTATGGTGGGGGCCGTCATCGGCGTCGTCTCCGCCTACTTCGGCGGCAAGGCCGATATGATCATCCAGCGCTTCATGGACGTACTCCTCTCCTTCCCAATCATCGTGCTGGCGCTGGCGGTGGTGGCGATCCTAGGCAAGAACATCGTGTTCGGCATCGATCTCAACCTGATCTTCGCCATCGGGCTGCCCATGGTGCCCAAGGTGGCGCGGGTGGTGCGCTCCTCCGCCCTGGCGATCCGGGAGCTGCCCTACATCGACGCCGCCCGCGCGGCGGGCTTTTCCCACACCCGCATCATCTTCCGCCACATCGTGCCCAACGTGGTGGCCCCCTTCCTCATCATGCTCACCGCCTTCGTCGGCCAGGCGATCCTGCTGGAGGCGTCCCTATCCTTTCTCGGGCTCGGCGTCACGGAGCCCACGCCGGCGTGGGGCCTGATGCTCTCCGGCTCGGCGGCCGACTTCTACCGGGAGGCCCCGTGGATGATCGTCTTCCCCGGGGTGGCCATCAGCCTGGCGGTCTTCGCCTTCAACCTGTTCGGCGACTCCCTGCGGGACTGGCTCGATCCCAAGATCAAGCTGTAACCGGAAGGGAGCTTGCGTTGAGCACCATCGCCCCCTCGTCCGCCGCTGCGGCCTTCCGCGACGGGGCGCGGGAGTCCTTCGGCGTGCCTTCCGCCGTCCTCGGCGCCGGCTACCTGGGCTTCGGCGCCCTGGCGGCCGGGCACGACTTCTCCCTCTTCGCCGCGCTCCTTTCCACCGCCGCCATCTGGGCGCTGCCCGGTCAGGTGGTGCTGGTGGAGATGCACGCCATCGGCGCTCCGCTCCTCGCCGTCGTCTCCACGGTCATGCTCACCAGCGCCCGTTTCCTGCCCATGACCGTGGCCTTGATGCCGCTGCTGCGCGCTCCGCGGCATTCGCGGGTGGCTTTCTATCTGGCCGCCCATCTGGTGGCCATGACCGGATGGGCGGCGGCTATGCGGCGCTGCCCCGAACTCCCTCCGGACGCCCGGCTCGCCTATTTCGTCGGGTTCGCCCTCACCAACTGGGGGACAAGCTTCCTGTGCACCGCCCTCGGCTACCTGCTCGCCGACGGACTGCCGCCCCTGGTGAAACTGGGCTTCGTGTTCCTGAGCCCCGTCTACTTCCTGCTCATCCTGACGGGTGATGCCCGCACGCGGGCGACCGTGCTGGCCATGGTGTGCGGCGCCCTGGCGGGACCCGCCGCGCACCTGGTGGTCCCGGGCTGGAGCGTGCTGGCCGGGGGCGTCGCGGGGGGCACCTTGGCCTATCTCGCCCTGCGCACGGGGGAGCGGCGTGGCTGAGCTGGGCGGGATGCCGGCGTGGCTGGTGGCGCTGCTCTGCGGTCTGGCCACCTATCTCTGGCGGGGGCTGGGGGTCACGCTCTCCGGGGGGCTACGCACCGAGAGTCCCGTTTTCGTCTGGGTGGGGTGCGTGGCCTACGCCATGATCGCCGGGCTGATTGCTCGCATCCTCCTGATGCCCGGCGGCACCCTGGAGCAGACTATGCTCGCCGACCGGCTCCTCGCCTGCGCCGCCGCCTCGGCGGTCTTCTTCTTCGGCGGGCGCAACCTCTTCTACGGCGTCGTGACCGGCGGAACGGCGCTGGTGATCCTCCATTGGGCCAGGCAGGCCATGGCCTGAACCGGCATCCGCCGCGCCCACGGGACTTGGGGCAAGGGGAATGGAAGGCAGGACCACGTTCTCGGCGATGGGACCCAGGGAGCGCATCGACGCCCTGGTGGACCCGGGCAGTTTCGCGCCTCTGCCCGGGATCGACTCGGCGGTGCTGGCGGGCCCCGCGTGTGTGGGCGGCGAGCCGGCGGTGCTGGCCGCCTTCGACGCCGCCGACGCCGGCGGCTCCATCGGCCGGCGGGAGGCCGAGCGGCTGATGGAAGCCTGCGAGCTTTGCCAGCGGGAGGGTTGGCCCCTGCTGCTGGTGATCGACTCGGCCGGGGCCCGCCTCACCGAAGGGCTGCAAGCCTTGGGCGCGTTTCGCCGCCTGTACCGCCGGGTGCTGGAGTTTGCGGCGAGGGGCGGGCGGCTGCTGGCGTTGCTGCCGCGCCACGCCTTCGGCGGCGCCAGCATGCTCGCCTTCGCCTGCGAGCGGCGGATCTATAGCGAACGCACCCTGCTCGCCATGTCGGGTCCGGCCATCATCGAAGCCCTGGGAGGCCGGGACCAGTTGAATGCTCGGGACCGAAACGCGGTCCGGGACCTCATGGGCGGAAAATCCCGGTGCCGCCACAGGGAAGAAGAGCACCTGGTGGCCGACTCGGCGGACGCCTTCCGGGCGGCAGCCCTGCGCTGGCTGGGGGAGATCGAGGAACGGGGACCGCCTTCCCTCGCCCAGCGACACGCCGACTTGAAGGCCCGACTCTCGGCGTTCGGGCTCGAGCCCGTTCCCCCGTCCCCGGCGGACCCGGTGCCGAGGGCGCTGGGCCGGACCCTGGACGCCCTGTTTCCCCGGGGCTGTCGAGCCGGATTCCGGGAGGGAGTGCTCTGGGGCACGGCCGCCACGGAAGCGGGTCCGGTCGGCGTCCTGGGGCTCCTGGGGGGTGAGCCGGTGGGCGCCCGCAGGGCCTGGCTCCTGGGGGAAGGGGCCCTCGCCTTCGGCCACGCCCATCCGAAACTTCCCCTGGTGCTGCTTATGGACGCGCCCGGGCACGCAGCCCGCAGCGCCGACGAGCGGGTCATCCTGTCCGCGTACCTTACCCACCTCGCCCAGGTGCTGCATCATGTCAAGGGGCTCTGTCCCCTCACGCTGCTGGTGACGGGGACGGCGGCGGGGGGCATCTACGTGAGCCTTGCCTGCCCCGCCGACCGGGTGTGGGCCCTGCCCCATGCGTCCATCATGGAGCTGCCGCCCCAGGCGGTGGCCCAGGTGCTGGGCGCGGCGGAAGCGGAGGACCGCGGCCCCGAGCGGCTGCTCGAGCTGGGCGTGGTGGACCGGGTGCTTCCGGCGGACGAGTTCGCCCGGGCGGGCCGGGCCCTTTTCGATCGATCCCTGCCATGAACGCCAACATTTACAGCGTGATCGCCGGCTGCTTTCCCCGGACGGCCGCCATGCCGGCCCTCATCGACCGGGAGGGCGCGTCCTACACTTACGAAGACCTGGAGCGGGAAACCGCTCGCCTGGCGAACCTGCTCGCGAGCCTGGGGCTCAAGCCGGGCGACCGGGTGGCCGCCCAGGTGGAAAAGTCTCCCCAGGCGCTATTCCTCTACCTCGCCGCGGTGCGTGCTGGCATGGTGTATCTGCCCCTCAACACCGCCTATCAGGCGCACGAGATCGGCTATTTCCTGAGCGACGCCGAGCCGGCCCTGGTGGTGTGCCGGCCCCAGGCGAAGGCGTGGATCGAACCCCTGGCGGACCGGGCAGGAACGCGCCACGTGCTGACCCTGGACGAGCATGGCCGGGGCACCCTCATGGACGCCGCCGCGGGCCTGCCCGCGGACTTCGATACGGTGGAGGCGATGGAGGACGATCTCGCCTGCATCATCTACACCTCGGGCACCACGGGCCGGGCCAAGGGCGCCATGCTTTCCCACCGCAACCTTTCTTCCAACGGGCTCACCCTGCGCGACTACTGGCGCTTTTCGAGCAGCGACGTGCTCATCCATGCCCTGCCCCTGTTCCACGTGCACGGCCTGTTCGTGGCGGTGCACTGCGCGCTCCTGGCGGGCGCCTGCATGCGGTTTCACCGCCGATTCGACCCCAAGGCGGTGCTCGAGGATTTCTCCCGGGCCACCGTGCTCATGGGTGTGCCCACCTTTTACACCCGGCTGCTCCACGAACCGGGGCTCACGCGGGAGGCCTGCCGGGGCATGCGGCTCTTCGTCTCCGGCTCCGCGCCCCTGCTCGCCGAAACCCACCGGGCCTTCGGCGAGCGCACGGGCCACGCGATCCTGGAGCGCTACGGCATGTCGGAGGCGGGCATGATCACTTCCAACCCTTACGACGGCGAGCGGCGACCCGGCACGGTGGGCTTTCCCCTGCCGGGCGTGAGCGTGCGCGTGGCCGACGAGCAGGACCGGCCCCTGCCGACGGGGGAAATCGGCGGCATCCAGGTCAAGGGGCCCAACGTGTTCCTGGGCTACTGGCGCCTGCCGGACAAGACCCGGGAGGAGTTCACCGCCGACGGATTCTTCCGCACCGGCGACGTGGGCGTGTTCAGCCACGATGGTTACCTTTCCATCGTGGGGCGCGCCAAGGACCTGGTGATCACGGGCGGCTACAACGTGTATCCCAAGGAGGTGGAGCTCGCGATCGACGAGATTCCCGGCGTGCTGGAATCCGCGGTGATCGGCGTTCCCCACCCGGATTTCGGCGAAGCGGTCACCGCGGTGGTGGTGCGGGACCGGGACGGCGCGGGGCTCACTGAGGAAGCCATCATCCAGCACGTCAAAAGCAAGCTCGCCGGCTACAAGGTGCCCAAGCGGGTGTACTTCGTGGAGGGGCTGCCCCGCAATGCCATGGGCAAAGTGCAAAAAAGCGTATTGCGAGAGATGTTCTCTAAGTCCGACTGAGGCGGGGCAGCCTCGCGCCCGCTCCCGCTCCCGACCGCTCCGCGGCTTCCGTGTCGCGGCCGCGCCCCTCCACACCATGGGCAAAGTGGAGAAAAGCGTATTGCGAGAGATGTTCTCTAAGTCCGACTGAGGCGGGGCAGCTTTGCGGCCCGTCGCCCGGCTCTCGGAGGGCGAAGCCATGGAGCGGAGAGGGGCGCGAGGAGCGGCAGGAGGTTAAGGTGTTCCGGGCGCCTTCGGCCGTGCCCGCTCCCAAGCTGCGCTCTTCCGTGGCCCGGCCGATCCCCCGCTCCCGACCGCTCCGCGGCTTCCGTGTCGCGGCCGCGCCCCTCTACACCATGGGCAAAGCGCAGAAGAACGTGTTGCGGGAGAGGTTCTCCAAGACCGCTTGAGGTCATATACGCGTTAAGCGCAGCCGAAACGCGCCGACAGCGCGGGTAAAGGGTGTGCCAAGACGTGCCTTGTGCGCTGGCGCTCAGAGCAGGCTGATGAGCATGCGGGTGGCCAAGGCGTAGAGCAGCAGGGCGAAGATGCGCCGCAGCAGGGTGACCGGCATGCGGTGGGCGGCCCGGGCACCCAAAGGGGCGGTCGCCATGCTGGCGATCACCAGCCCCGCCAGCGCCGGCAGGTAGACGAAGCCCACGGTCAAGGATGGCAGATTCTCGTTCCCCAGCCCGATGAGCACGTAGCCCGCCGTTCCCGCCGCGGCGATGGGAAAGCCCAGGGCCGACGAAGTGCCGATGGCCGTGAGCAGGGGCACGTTGCAGAAGGTGAGCAGCGGGACGGTCATCACCGCGCCGCCCGCCGCCACCCAGCTCGAGATCGCTCCGATGGCCGCGCCGAGGAAGAACAGCACAGCCCGTCCCGGCAACTGGCGCGTGGGCTTCGGCTTGATGCCCAGCAGGAGCTGGGTGGCGGCCGCGTAAACGAAGAGGGCGAAAAAGACCGCCAGGGGACGCGTGGACAGGGCGCCGGCCACTAGGGCACCGCCGAAGGTGCCGATGAGGATGCCGGGGGCCATGGCTTTCGCGACGTTCCAGTGCACCGCGTTGCGCGCGTGGTGGGCGCGCACGCTGGAGACGGCGGTGAACAGGATGCTGGCGATGGCCGTGCCCAAGGACAGGTGCAGGATGTGCTCCGCCGGAAAACCCTGGGCCTCGAAAAGGAATACCAGGAAGGGCACCATGGTCATGCCCCCGCCGATGCCCAGCATGCCGGCGAAGAAACCGACGAAGCCGCCGAGAGCCAGGTATGCGAGCCACCATTCCATGGTCGAGACGGCTCCGTATCAAACCGGATATTTGACGGAGCGAGTCGGGTACGCGTTGGCGCCTCGCTTCCCTCGCGGTCGATCGGTGCGTTTCGCCTGCCTGCCGCGACCCGCGCGGCGCAGGCAGGCTTCGCTCAACACACCCTACGGGGCGGGGATTCGCGACTCACGCCTTGCCTTTCAGGCGCAGCGCCTCTTCGTCGAACGCCTGGTCGATGGCGTGCACAACGCGCTCCACCATGCGCAGGCCCTCCACGGGCGCGTCGTCCTTCATGTAGGCGAGACGCAGCGGCCCCAAGGCGGCCACCGCCCGCTCCCGGGCAATGGGGTCGCCGGCGGCCTGCAGGCCGCTGCCCTCGAAGAGGCTCGCCACGATGGCGCCTGCCACCGGATCGCGATGGGACCCGGCGCGGGCCTTGGCTATGGTCTCCTCGGGCGTTCCGTCCAGGAGGCCGTCGGGCGTATGGGCGTTCAGGTAAGCCAGCAGCTCGGCGAAGGTCATGGGGTTTTGAACAGGAGTCCCTCCCGGGGGCTCGCGCCGCAGGCTTTCTCCACCCGGTCGATGTAGTACAGGAGATCGATGGGCAGCGTCACCCCGTCCAGCAATTGTAGCGGAAAAAGCCGGCACGCCAGGACCAGGTCGGCCGCGGTGAGGGTGCCCGCGGTGAAGTAGCGGTGGCGGGCGAGATGGCGCGCCAGCCCGCGCAGGTCGGCCACCCGTTCGAGCTGCCGGTAGCCCTCGTAGCGGTCGCTCGCCAAAGCCTCCATGCCCATCCCGAAGCGCCGCTCCACCTCGGCCGCCGCCCGGGCGAGCTGTGCGGGGCTCGCGCCCATGTCGGCGAAGGCCGGCAGCACGGCCGCGGTGAGCCGGGCGAGGAGCGGTCCGCTGCGCTCGAGCCAAGCGTGGAGCACATTCCAGGCTTCCGGATTGACCAGCCCGTCGAACAAGGGAGGGCCGCCGGCCCAGGCGTCCAGCCCTTCCAGGGCGGCGGTAGGGTCGGTGCATACACGCTGGTCATCGAGCCTCAACAGCAACGGCCCGATTGCAACGCCAAGCTCGAAGAACAGGCCGTCGTGCTCGTCGCCCAGGGGTATCGCCTGATGCGCCGCGTCTTTGTAGCGCAGCGCGAGGCGCACGCTCTGGGCGTCCATCGATGACCAGGCATGGTAGAGCACGATCACCGCCGCCTCCACATGTTATGACAAATACATATCCTTTACGTTGCCATCCCGAGCAGGCGCCGGGTGATGAAGCTCCACTCCCGGGGGGTGACCGGCGTAATGGACAACCGGTTGCCGGGTTTGAGGACCAGCATGGAGGCGAGCTCGGGATGCCCCTTGAGCTCTTTGAGGGGCAGGAAGCGGGTCTTGCGCTTGAATTTCACGTCCACGTTGAACCAGCGGGGCTTTTGCGGCGTCGCCTTCGGGTCGTAGTAGGGGCTTGCGGGGTCGAACTGGGTGGCGTCGGGGTAGGCGGCAGAGGCCACCTCCACGATTCCGGCGATCCCCGGCTCGGGGCAGCTCGAGTGATAGAAAAAGGCGAGATCCCCCACCTCCATGAGATCCCGCATGAAGTTGCGCGCCTGGTAGTTGCGCACCCCGCTCCAGGGGGTGATGCGGCGCGGCGCCGAGGCGAGGTCGTCGATGCTGAACTCGTCCGGCTCGGACTTCATGAGCCAGTAGCGCATGGCTCGCCTGGATGTTCCACGATGGGCCCGGGAGGATGAAGAAGCCGGGTCCGCCTGGAGATCACCCATCAGATTCGCGGCCCCGATCGTCAGGCCGTCGCTCCTCTGCCGGCTGATCATCCACTGCAAACGCTCAGTAGAAAAACAAAGGGGGTTCCGGTTTCCCGCAACCCCCTTCGCGCCGCGGGCTTTCGCCCGCATCAAACAGGAGCCCCCCGCCAATGCCGTCCGGCCTTCATCCTGAACCCTGAGGTTCAAGGTGGTCGCTTTCCGAGCGTCTCAGGCGCTTCCGCTTGGGACGCGCACACCAACGCTACTTGAGTCCGCAACCAGATCGCAACAAGTAGGTTCCAAGAATATTGGCCCGATCGACGAACACCGCAGGGGACATTCGGCGGCGTTCCAGCCCATCAAAAGGGTTCAGGGCTAGAACAACTCATCCTGCTCGGAGAGCGCGCGGTCGAGCGTCTCCTGCATCGCGTTTATTCTACGACGAATCTCCCCCAAGTCAAACTTGCCCGAGACCCGGGTGGAGAGGAATTCGTGGGCGATTTGCAGCGCAGCGATGAGGGCGATGCGTTCGGTGCCCACCACCTTGCCGGTCTCTTTCACCTCCCGCATGCGTTTTTCGAGAAAGGCGACGGCCTCCAGCAGTTGTTGCCGCTCCTCCTCCTTGCAGGCGATGCGAAATTCCCGGCCCATGATGGTCACGTCCAGGGGTTTCAGCTCGGCGCTGCTCATGAGATCTCTTCGGGCAGCTTCTCCACCAGCCCCTCGAGCCGGGCCCGGGCTTTCGCCATGCGATCGCGCAACCGCTTGTTCTCGTCCTCCAGCGCTGCCACCTTTTGCCGCAGCTCGCTGTTCTGGGTGCGCAAACGTTGGCACAATTCAACGAGTTGAGCGATTTTTTCGTCGAGAGCGGTGAGTTCTGCGTCCATAGTTGCAATATAGAGGCAAAAACGCGGAAAATCAACCGCTAACAAAACATTCTGAGAAATCGCTTCATGTTTTCGCCCGATTTCCCATGGCGTCTGCATCGGGTGGGGGCGGCCCGCTGTTCAGACCGCCCGGCGGAGTCCGACGGGCCCGACGGAAGGCGCGGATGAACTCCGATCCGGTATATACTTGCGCCTCTTTCATTCCCGCCCGCACCGCCGGCTATGGGAGGGTGCGCGTCCTCGCGGGCTCCGGGCGCTTCCCATGAAGGCTACCCACTAGTGTCCGACCCCCAGTCCAGCGCTTCTCGGCTTTACCTTCGCCTGCTGCGCTACGTGGCGCCTTACTGGCAGGCCTTCGCCGGTGCCATCGTGGGCATGATCGTCGTGGCGGCCACTGAGCCGGCGCTTCCGGCCCTCATGAAACCCCTGCTGGACGGCAGCTTCGTCCAAAAGGACGAAACCCTGATGCGGCTCGTGCCGCTCGCCATCGTCGGGGTGTTCCTGATTCGCGGCCTCGCCTCCTATCTCGGCGACTATTGCATCCATTGGGTGGGCAACAAGGTGGTCATGGATCTGCGCAACGCCATGTTCGACCGGCTGCTGGCGCTACCGACGCGCTTTTTCACCGACCAGGCCTCCGGCGTGCTGATCTCCCGGGTGACCTACGATGCGGCCCAGGTGACCACCGCTTCGACCCATGCCCTGACCGTGATGGTCAAGGACTCGCTGGCGGTCCTGGGGCTGCTCGCCTGGCTCCTTTATCTCAACTGGAAGCTCACCCTGCTGATGCTGGTGGTCGGGCCCGCCATCGCCGGGGTGATCCACGTGGCCGGCAAGCGGCTGCGGCGGGCGAGTCTGGGCACCCAGGAAGCGATGGGGGACATGACCCAGGTGGTGCAAGAGGCGATCGAATGCCATCGGGTGGTGAAGGTGTTCGGCGGCGAGGCGTACGAAGCGCGGCGCTTCCACGACACGGCCAACCGGGTGCGCCGCTTCGCCATGAAGCACGCCGCGGCGGCGGCCGCGACGGTCCCCATCACCCAGGTGCTGGCGGCGGTGATCCTGGCCGGCGTGATCTACATTGCCGCGCTCCAGTCCAACGTGGGGGAAACCACCGTCGGCGGGTTCGTCTCCTTCGTCACCGCCATGGCCATGCTGCTCGCCCCCATCAAGCGGCTCACCCAGGTGAACGAGCACATCCAGCGGGGCCTGGCGGCGGCCCAGAGCGTGTTTTCCGTGCTGGACCAGCCGCCCGAGCCCGACAGGGGGACCATCGTGCTGGAGCGCGCCCGCGGCGAGGTGGAGTTCCAGCGCGTCACCTTCACCTACGAAGGGGCGGCGAGGCCCGCGCTGGAAAGCTTTTCCCTCAAGGTGCTGCCGGGCGAGACGGTGGCCTTGGTGGGCCCGTCCGGCAGCGGCAAAACCACCCTGGTCAATCTTATCCCGCGCTTCTACCATCCCCAACGGGGGCGCATCCTGGTGGACGGGCAGGATATCGAGCGGCTCAAGCTCGCGAGCCTGCGGGCCAACATCGCCCTCGTCTCCCAGGAGGTGCTGCTGTTCAACGATACCATCGCCGCCAACATCGCCTACGGGGCCAACAGCCGGGCGTCGCGGGAAGAGATCATCGCCGCGGCCGAGGCGGCCCACGCCATGGACTTCATCCGCCAGCTCCCCGACGGGCTGGAGACCCTGGTGGGCGAGAACGGGGTCAAGCTCTCCGGCGGCCAGCGCCAGCGGCTGGCCATCGCCCGGGCGATCCTCAAGAACGCCCCGATCCTGATCCTGGACGAGGCTACCTCCGCCCTCGACAGCGAGTCGGAGCGGCACGTCCAGGCGGCCCTGGAGGCGCTGATGCGGGACCGTACCACCTTCGTCATCGCCCATCGTCTCTCCACTATCGAGAGGGCCCATCGCATCGTGGTGCTGGACCAGGGGCGGATCGCGGAGACAGGCACCCACGAAACGCTGCTCGCAGCAGGCGGGTTATACGCGCGGCTCTACCGCATCCAATTCGGCGAAATGTTGGAGCCTTCGAGCGCCTGAGGCGGTCACTTGCGCCGTCGGCGGTGCGTTTCGCCCGCAGCTCAACGCACTCTCCGGGTTCGCCCGGGCTTTCGGTGGTGATCAGAGATCTACCACTTTATTTACCGAAGGCGGTCGAGTACCGTCCCTGGTTCGTGTGCGAAGGGATTGACAACTCGTACGCCGGCGAACGTTTGAGCGTCTTGGAAGTCCTCGCTCAAAAGGTACGCACAATTCGCCTTCTGGGCGGCGGCCACGATCAAGGCGTCCCACCACGAGAGTTTATGACGGTCCTGGATTGTCCACGCGCCTTCAATGACAGAGGTGTCCACAGGGATCGGATGCCAGACGGCCAGATTACGCACGTCGGCCCTTGCCACCGCTTTCTTCATTCCGGGGTTAAGGCGCTGAGTGACCGTGACATAGAATTCGCTTAGAACCTGAGTGCTGATTCTTCCTGCTTTGGTTCGCCACAACGCTGCGAGCCACGCGGCAGCTTTGGCTTGTTTTTTGGGCTCCGAAGCGTCACGAAAGTACACTAAGACGTTGGTATCGACAAAACAACTAACGCCGCTCATGCAGTTCGTCTCTCGACGGATATTTCCCTTGCCGCTTCAGTAGAACGGGTTTGGCGGTGAGATACTGTTTCATGGCGGCTTCGTAACCTTCTTCCTCGAGCATCCGCCTGCGTAACATCTCACCAACCAGGCGAGAGACGCTTGTGTGATGCTTTGCCGCCCAGATCCGAGCCCACTGGGCCACTTCTTCGTCCAGCGTGATGGTCACGTTTTTCATGTGCACGAGTATAGTGTTACACTGAAATCGTGTCAAAACCCGGCAGGCGTCGAGCGCTCCGCGAGCAGCGCCTCCACCGCCTCGATCACCCGGCTTGCGGGCAGCTCCTGGAGGCAATCGCTGAAGCTTTCCACGTGGCGGTCGCAGCCCTCCAGCATGCAGGGCACGCAGTGCTTGATTCCTTGCAGGAGGAAGACGTTTCCCGCCCGCTGGCTTCCGACCCGCCGCCACGGGTTTCGATCGGCCGGATGACCCTTGGGCCACGGCCCCCACTTGACCGGGTTCGAAGGGCCGAACAAGGCCACGGTGGGCACCCCTACGGCGGCCGCCATGTGGGTGATGGCGGTGTCGGGCCCCACGTAGACGGCGGCGGCGGCGAGCAAGGGCCCCAACCTGGCGAGGCTCAAGCGCCCCGCCAGGTTGAGCGTTCCCCCAGGCAGCCTCTCGGCGATGGCCGCGACGTACGCCTGTTCCTCGGCGCCCGCGCTGCCGGTCAGCACGACACGCAGCCCCTGCCGGTCGAGCCAGGCCGCCAGCTCCGCCCACCCGGCGGCGTGCCACTTCTTGTAGTTGAACTTGGGATAGGGATGCAGGACCGCGTAATGACCCGAACCGGCGCCTGGAATCAGCTCCTGCACGAGCGCCTCGTCCCGGGCGGTCCAGCCGATCACCACCTCCGCGACCGGGGCGATCTCCAGCAGCGCCGCGAGCTGGAGGTTCATCCGCACCGTGTGGGTATCCAGGTCGTCGAAGGCCACCCAGCGGTGAAGCAGCCGTCGTTTCCACGCCTCCTTGGGGCGGGGATTGAGCAGCCCTGCCCGCCAGCGCCCCGCCGCGAAAGCATACAAGGTCGGCCGGTCGCCGGTAAGGGCCGATAAGGCGATGTCGTAGCGCCGCAGGAGCCCGGCATAGAGCTTTGCGTGCTCCGCCGCCCCGGGGCGTTCGGCGATGGCGAGCACCCGATGGAGGTCGGGGTTCGCGGCCAGCACGCCCTCCGTGCCCCGGAACACCAGGGCGTCGACCCGCGCCTCGGGCCAGGCGCGCTTCAGGGAACGGATGAGGGGAGTGGCTAGAAGCACGTCGCCGATGCGGCGGGTGACGACGACGAGGGCGTGGCGCGGCGCCTGCACGAAGGCCTAACCGAGGATAGCGTCCCGCGGCCACCCCGGCGTCCGCCCTGCCGCCTCCTTGAGCACGGCGGTGAAGAAACGCCTCTGTTCGCTGAGGAAGGGGGGCGACGCGAGAGGGCCCGATGGCGCGGCCGTTAAAGCCATCATGGTTGCAAATACTGGTGGATTCCCACCGCCGCAGCGACGCGGTCCGAACGCAGCACTTCCGCCAGCCGACGCTGGTTTTCCTCCAGCGTGTGCCGCGGATTTTCCCGATGCCAAAGATGCAGCACCGGCGCGGCGAAGCGGGCGCTTTTATGACGGATGCCAGAGCGGATCAACCGCACCACCAGGTCCGAGTCCTCGAGCCCCCACCCGCAGTAGGACTCGTCGAGGCCATTGACCCGCAGCAGGTCATCGCGCCAGGCAGCGAGGTTGCAGGTTTTGATGCCCTTCCAGCGGCGCGGCGCGCCCTTGCGCCAGGCGCCGCCCAGGGGAAGCGGCATCAGGGGCGCCAGGCGGTTGATGTCGCCCCGCCGCCACGCCTGCAACCACCGGCCGAAGCGCCACGTGTGCACCGGCAACCGCTCCCGCAGCACGCGCGCAGTGAAACCCTCGGACAGCAACACGCGGTTTCCCGCGGCGAACCAGCCGCGCTCGGCGAGCGACCGGTGGTGTGCCACGAAGGACGGCAGCGGTATGCAGTCGCCATCGGTGAAAATCACGTACACCGCCTCCGTGGCCGCCAACGCCCGGTTGCGGATGGCTGCGGCCCGGAAGCCCCGGTCCTCCTGCCACACGTGGGTGACCGGGAAAGGGGCCCGGGCGCGGTAGGCCTCCACCAACCGCCGCGTTTCCTCGGTCGAGCCGTCGTCGGCCACGATCATCTCGAACCCCTGATCGGTCTGGGCCGCATAGCCTTCCAAGACCGCCGCCAGAGCGTCGGGCCGGTTGTAGGTGGTCACGATCACGGCGATGGACATCATCGCGGCTCGTCCGTACGCAACATGAGCTTGACATACCGGTAGTACGCGCCTTCCGCGTTGCACACGGCCAGCATGAAGCCTTCCTTCCCGTCCAGAAAGCCTGCCCGAAGAAAGTAAGTGCGGATGAAGGTCCAGAGGCCATGCCCGACGGCCGTGGCCAGGCCCGCCCGTCGGCCCCGCTGGTGCGCCATGAGCGCTCCTGCGGTGGAATAGGCGTTCATCTTCTCCAGCATCTCCTCCAGGTTTTGGATGGCCTCGTGCCGCAGGGGCTGCTTCAAGGTGCCCACCGGGCCGTCGCAGAGCAGCCGCTCGTGGACCAGGTCCTCGCTGAAACGGGCGCTTCCGCGCTTGAAAAGCCGCGTCACGTAGTCCGGCCACCAGCCCGAATGGCGCATGTAGCGGCCGCAGAAGCTGGACAGCCGCGGTATCCGGAAGGCGACCCGGTCGCCGGGAGCCTGAAGGGCTCGCTCGATCTCCTGCCGTAGGTCTTCCGGCACCCACTCGTCCGCATCGAGGGACAACACCCAGTCGCCGGTGGCCCGCGCCAGAGCCCGGTTCTTCTGAGGCCCGAAGCCGGGCCAGTCGGGAGAGACCTCGACCTTGTCGGTGAAGCGCCGGGCGATCTCCACCGTGGCGTCGCGGCTGCCCGAGTCCAGCACCACGATCTCATCGGCCCAGGCGACCGACGCGAGGCAGCGCTCGAAGGTCTCCTGGGCGTTCTTGGTGATGACGATGACGGAGAGGGTCAATGTAGCCGGAGCAAGAGAAACGATCGGTTCGGCGCGCCGGAGTCAAACCGAGAGAATGTTCAGGCCCTCCCGGTGGGCGGCGGCGCAAAGGCGGGCGTCCAGGCAAACGAAATCACCGTTGGACGAGCGGCTGCGCAGGACGGTCACGGCCGCCGCCAATTGCAACGAATCCGCCGGGCGCAACGGATGAACGCGCAACAGACGTTTCGCCGTCTCCCTCAGAAGCTCGCTCGGCCGCACTTCTATCCACGCGGAGGCAAGATGCCGCAAGCGCTCGAAACTCTGGGACAACGGCTCGATCGGCACGCCAGATCGTTCCAGCCGCGCCAAGGCGGAGACGCATTCCACCTCCGTTCCCCACCACACGGCCATCAAAGGATCGCGCTCCAGAAGCGAGGTCACAAAATCCGTGGCGCGCTCCTTGACCAACAACGGCATGACCGCAGAACTGTCCCAGAACTTCACGGGTTTTGTTCGCGTTCGTCAAGCAAGGCTTGCAGGGCGCTGAGTCCCTTGGGCAAAGGAGGCGGCGGCGCCTTGAGAAGTTCTCGGCTCACCGGCGCCTTGGGGCGGCTCACGATCCCGACGCGTTCCAGCTCGGCGATCCATGCCTCTTCGTGACCGGCTGTGGATCCTCTGATGGGCTCCAGGCGCGCCACTGGGCGGCCGCGGTCCATGATCAGGACCGTCTCGCCGTGTTTTACGAGTTCCAACAATGCGCTGAGCCGGTTCTTGGCTTCCGTGACGGAGGTGGTTTTCATATGGCCATTCTGGCGTTGTCGATTGGGCCCGTCAAGCCAGAACCGTGAGCAGGCGGTAGGGTGCGTTGAGCGGAGCCGAAACGCACCTTCAGGGCTGTTGAGCGGCGTTCGCTGCACCGCCCGGCGGGCGCCGTCCCAAGGCGCTGAACAGAATCCCGCTCGCCCAGGCGTAGAACAGTCCCTCGGCGTGATCCAGCAAGAACGAATTGAAGAGGCAACCGATGGCCATGGCGAGGGCGACGCCCCGCGCCAGGATCCGGTCGGTCGCGCAGGGGAGCCAGGCGGCCAGGTGGAGTTGCGTGCCGAAGAGCAGCAGAAGCAGCGCGAGGCCGGGCAGGCCCACCTGCACCGCGATCATCAGATACTCGTTGTGCGGATTGTGCGTGCGTTCCTTCTCGGTGCCGGCCACCTGCTCGGCGTAAGCTTGGTGGAAGCCACCGGTGCCCACGCCCAGTATCGGATGCCGGACGAAGACGGCCACCGAGTTCGTCAAGTATTCCAGCCGCCAGCCGATGGAGCTCGACTGCGCCTCGTCAGGCCGCCAGGCCATGGCCTCCTGCACCGCCAGGTCGATGCGGCTCTTGAAGTTCTGGGACACCCCGTAGGCGCCGGTGAAGAGCACGCCGACCAGGACCGCCGCGGCGATCACGCCCTTGAGCCGCAGCCGCTCGAAGAACAGCAGCGCGATGAGCGCGGCCATGACCACGTAACCGGTGCGCCCCTGGACCATGAACAGCACGTTGGCCGCCGCGAGCAGCGCGGCAGCCCAGAAGATCACGCGCTTGCCCGGCGTCCTGGCCTCGAGCGCCCATACGGCGAAAAGAAACGCGGCGAAGGCCATGAAGAAGTTGTGCGTGATCTGGCGCTTGAAGACGAGCGGATTCCCGGGCATGCTTTCGGCCAAGATGAGCGACGGAAGCGCTTCCAACGCTATCCCATAGGACGCGAGCAGCGTGATGCCCATGGCGGCGGCGAAGAAAGCCAATGCCAGTTCCCGCTCCCGTGGCGTTCGGAACAAGGGGACCAGCACCGGGATGAGCAGCAGCTCCCGATACTTATTGAGCATCCCGAGGCGCTCTCCGAACGGCACGGTGGCGTAGCTCATGCCGAGCGCCAGCCACGCGAACAGCAGAATCGCCAGCAGCGCGACTGGGTTCCCCCGGACGAGGGCCCACTTCTCGGCAAACCGGCCGCTCGCCAGCCAGAAGAGCATCACCAGCGGCAGGAGAATGTTGTCGAGCGCAGTGGAAATGGGGATCGAAAGGCCCAGCGCCAGTGCCGTCCATCGGGCGGCGGTCTCGGCGCGGTCTTGCCAGCGGATACGCCCAGGTGGCAGCTCTGCCGATGTCATGGAGCGCCCACCCCGGAAAACCCCTCGGTAACGCTGCGGTCCGACCTGGGATTCAGTGCCAACGCCCTGCGCCTACCACGTGGACCGGACATGAGGATATCGACGGATTCTAGCGTCCTTCGTAATGACCGTTGCGCCCAGGGTGAGCGCGGTGGCCACGATAATGCGGTCGGCCAGATCCGCGTGAAAACTACCGGGCAGTTGAACCGAGCGCACGGCGATCGCGTTGCTGACCGGGACGAATTTCAGTTGCGGCAACGCCTCGCATCTGCCGATCCATTCTTCCACGGCCATGGTGAGTTTGAGGCGATCCCGTGAGACGAGCATCGCGACCTCCCAGGCGCTTATGCACGACACGTAAACGCCCGAACGTTCTATCGCCTCGTCGATCCGCATTCGGGCCTGCCTGGAAAGTGCTCGAGGGTCCGACACCCACCATACCCAGGCGTGGGTGTCCAGGAGAATCACCCGAGCGATTCCCAGTCTTCCAGGCCCACCGGCTCAGTGGGTTGCTCGTACTTAAGGACGGAATTGCGCAACGGCAGGAGCCCCTCGTCTGACTTGGGCGTGTATGGCACGACTTTCAGGACGGGACGACCGTGATCGGTGATGATGAGTTCCTCCCCCGTTTCCTGAACCTCGCGAAACAGCTCAAGGGCCCTGGGCTTGAACTTGGACTTCGAGACGACTTTTCCCATGAAGCATTCAATCTGACCATGGTCATATTACCATGGTCACATTCGTCCCATCAAGGCGATCCCGACCCGCTTGTTTCGAGGTGCGCTTGGGGACGCCCGCTGCGGCGTGGCGCTTTCACGCGCGGGCGCGCTCCACACCGGCGTCCTCCTCGCAGTTGGGCCGGTACTCCGGCACCCAGCGGGCGAGCTCCGAGCGCAGTTTTTCCGGGCTCACGGGAGGAATCATGAGCCACACCCGCAGCTCGTCGAGCCAGCCCGGATCCACGCTGCGGGCCCGGGCGATGTGCAGCTTCGGGTGGGGCGTCGGCAAGGTGGTCTCCTCCCTCGCCAGGGGTTCTTCGTACAGCTTCTCCCCGGGGCGCAGGCCCGTGAACTCGATCTTGATTTCGTCCTCGGCGAAGCCGGAGAGGCGGATGAGGTCCCGGGCGAGGTCCACGATCTTGACCGGCTCGCCCATGTCCAGTACGAAGATTTCCCCGCCCTTTCCCATGAGCCCCGCCTGCAGCACGAGCTGGCACGCCTCCGGAATCGACATGAAGTAGCGGGTGATCTCCGGGTGGGTGACCGTCACCGGTCCGCCCCGGGCGATCTGCTCCTTGAACTTGGGGATCACGCTCCCCGCGCTGCCCAGCACGTTGCCGAAGCGCACCATGACGAACTGGGTCGTGCCTTTCTTCCCCTCCCCCGGGGGGACCGGCGTCAGGGGCGAGGGCCTCTGCAGCGCCTGGCACACCATCTCGGCGAGGCGCTTGGTCGCCCCCATCACGTTGACCGGGTTCACGGCCTTGTCGGTGGAGACGAAGACGAACTTGCCGACTCCCCGGTCCCGGCACGTCTCGGCCGTCACCAGGGCGCCGAGGACGTTGTTCTGCACCGCCTCCCAGGCGTTTTCCTCCTCCATGAGAGGCACGTGCTTGTACGCTGCGGCGTGGAACACCACGTCCGGGCGGTACTCGTCGAGGACCTGCTCCATGCGCTGGCGGTTTTTCACGTCGCCGATCAGGCACGCGGTGGGCACGTCCTTGAATCGCTCGGCGAACTCCTGCTCCATCCGGTAGAGGGCGAACTCATTGAGCTCCAGCATGACCAGCTTGGCCGGAGCGAAACGGGCGATCTGGCGGCACAATTCGGCGCCGATGGAGCCCCCCGCGCCGGTCACCAGCACGGTCCGCCCGCTCAGCCACTCGCGCAGCCCGGCCGCATCCAGCATGACCGGGTCCCGCCCCAGCAGGTCGTCCAATTCCACCTGCCGGATCGAGGAGACGCTGACGCGCCCGCTCACCAGGTCGTCGAAAGAAGGCACCGTCAGCGCACGCAGGCCCGCGCGGGTGGCCACCTCGACCGCCCGGCGCCGGACCGCATGGGAGGCGGAAGGCAGCGCCACGATCGCGTGCTTGACGTCGTAGCGGGCGGCGTAGCGTGCGAGCGATTCGATGGGTCCGAGCACGGGCAGCCCGTGTACCTGCCGCCCGTGTTTGCCCGAATCGTCGTCCAGGAATCCCACCACCCGCCATTCGGCGCTTCTCGCCAGCGCTTTCGCCAGGCTCGCGCCCGCGTCGCCGGCACCCAGCACCAGCACTGGCTGGGCCTCGAGAGCGTTCAGGCTCAAGAGCCGCCGCTCCTTCCACGTCCGGTAGGCGAGCCGGCTTCCCCCCATCAGCATGACGAGCAGGATCGGATCGAGGATGAAGACCGAGCGGGGAACGACCACGGGGACCTGAAGGAGCTTGAGCACCAGCGCGGTCGCCATAGTGGCGACGAAGGCCGCCAGCACGATGCGCTTGAGATCCGGTAGGCTGGCGTAGCGCCAGATCCCGCGGTAGAGGCCGAAGGCCAGGAACACGGCCGCCTGGGTCGGGATCACCCAAGGCAGGGTCTTCCAGGCGCCGGCGAAGAGGGGGTCGGTGTGGTCCAGGTTGAGCCTGAGCAGGTACGCCAGCACCCAGGCCGCGCCGCAGGCCACCACGTCGTGGGCAATCGCAAGAGCGGTCTTTGGGTTGTTGATCATCGGTTAACGGGGCAGCGTCGTAGCGACCGCTTCTTCCAGCCGGGCCACAGCAAATCGTTCCAGGCCATCACGGCGCCATAGCGTACCACTATGGCGTCTGCGGTAAAGGGTTGACGAACCATCGACCGCGATCGTGTCCTACCCCCTTCCTTCTTCCCCGAATTCGGAAGATTCGATCGCTCTTCGACCTTCTCCCCTGTCCCCCTCCCCGCGGGGAGAGGGGAACCCAAGCGCCAAGGCTGTGGGTGCATTGAGCGAAGCGAGGCGCACCGAAACGAAGCGGCATCGAAATGCCTGGGCTGCCGGGAATTGCGCCAGACCATGAGCTATGCTACCAATAATGATTGCACACGATGAGGGCAACATGGGACAGGTGATCGTAAGAAACCTCGACGATAAAACCATCGCGGCGCTGAAGGTCAAGGCGGCCCTGCATGGGAATTCGCTGGAGCAGGAATTGCGCGAGATTCTGGCCGAAGCGGCGCGCTCCCGGCCCCAGGAGCGCCTGGCGCTTGCCGACCGGATCCGCGCCATGACGCCGCGCAAAGCCCAGACCGACTCCACGGCGCTGGTGCGCGAGGACCGGGATCGATGACTTGAGTGGTCGACGCGAGCGTCGCCGTCAAATGGTTCGTCGAGGAAGCGCATTCAATGGCCGCCCGAACGGTGCTCGCTTCGGCTGAGCCCATCATCGCACCTGATCTCATCGTTCCGGAAGTCTGCAACACGGCGTGGAAGAAGGCCCAGCGCGGTGAAATCTCGTGGGCGCAGGCGGAAGCCCTGGTGCAAGCTCTCCCCTTGTCGTTCGAAAAGCTGGTCGAGACCGCGCCACTCGCTCCGCGCGCCCTGGAGCTTGCCAGGCAATTCGATCACCCCGCCTACGATTGTTTTTACCTCGCGCTCGCCGACTCGGTCTCGGCGACGCTGGTAACCGACGACGCGCGGGCCGTCGAATTGGCCCGGGCCGCTCGCCGTCGCAGGCTCGCGAAAACCCCCCGCCGCGCTCGAAACTCGAGGTGGATAAACGCGGTTTCTCTCGACCGCGCCACACACAGTTGTAGGGTGCGTTGAGCGGAGCCGAAACGCACCGAAGCGGATGGCATGGGAATGCCCGAGCGACGCCAGAAGCAGACCTTACCGGCTGCGCCACAGGCGATCGATCCAGAGCATCACGGCGGCGTAGAGGATCACCCAGACGCCGAGGCCCGCCCACTGAACCGGCGCCGGCGCCGCCATGAGCCCCAGGGCCGAGGCTCCGGCCGCCAGCATCAGGGCGTACTCGCCCAACGCGGTGCCCCGATGCCCCGCGCCGAGCTGCACCACTCGCTGATAGTAGTGCTCCTTGTGGGCCTGCCACACCCGTTCGCCCCGCAGCGCCCGCCGCGCTAGGGTCACCGTGGCGTCGACGACGAAGGGGGAAAACGCCAGCACCGGAAACCAGGCCGGCCATAGCCCCTGCTGCCAGCCCAGCAGGCCCAGGGCGGCGGCGAGAAAGCCCAGGGGCACCGAGCCCACGTCCCCCATGAAGATGCGCGCGGGCGGGAAGTTGAAGGCGAGGAAAGCCAGGGCCGAGGCAGTGATGGCGGCGCACAGGGCGGCAAGCTCCAGCGCGCCGCCGAGCCCCGCGGCGATGGCGTAGGCGCCGAAGCCGGCCACCGCCATGCCGCCGGCGAGGCCATCGGCCCCGTCCATGAAGTTGTACAGGTTGCACATCCAGGCGATCGCCAGCACCGCGGCGACGGCCCACGCCGCTCCGGGGAAGGCATCCCAATGCCACGCGACCAGGGCGCCCGAGACGGCCAGTTGAACCGAGAGCCGCACGAGGACCGGGAGCCCGCGCAGATCGTCGAAGAACGACACCCCCGCCAGCACGAGGGCGCCGGCGAGTATCAACCACGCGCCGGGCGGCGCCGCGATGAGCCAGCCGACCACGATCCCGGCGAGCAGGCCGAGCCCGCCCGTGCGGGGCACGGGCGCCGCATGGAGCGAGCGCTCGTTGGGAAGATCGAGCACCAGGAGGCGGTGGCTGCCCCCCAAGAGCCAGGCGAGCGTACCGAAGGAGAGAGCGAGCGCGAGCAGCGGGGCGAGATAGGCGAGCGACAAAACTTAACCTAGACTGCCTGGGTCGCCCGGGCTAAGAGCGGGTCATCGGGAAAGCGGTAGGGGTTGACCACGGTCAGCCCCTGCCAGGTGAAGCCGTGCTGCATATCTTCGCTTAGCAGTAACCTGCAGCGGCGTTCCGCGCAGACGGAAAGGATCAGGGCGTCCCAAAATTGAAAATGCTGGCTGACGCTCAGGTCAAACGCGGACTGGAACGCCGTCCAAGTGGAATCCGCGACCTCAAACGTATCCGCCCAATTCAGAATCGCTGCTCGCGCCACCGACGCCGTCCTATGTGCCTTACCGGTGAGCACTCGATAAAGCTCACCCAGGCATTGGGCCGGAATCAGGACGGCGGCGAGCGGCAGGCGCTCGATCAGTTCCAAACTTCGCCGATGAGCCGAGGCATTCCCGATCCCTTCCGCATAAGCAAGTACGTTGGTATCCAGGCCGATTCTCATCGGTCGTTCTCATAGAGTTCGTCACGACGCCAGTTCCGGGCGCCGGTTGACCGCCGCGCCCGCAGGCGGCGCAACAGAGCAATGCGTGCAGCTTCCCGGGTGGCGCGATTTGCATCGACCGACGAAATCCTAGCGACGGGCCTGCCTCGCGAAACCACCTCTACGGTCTCGCCGGCGGCCACGGCCCGCAGCAGCTCAGAGAAACGACGATTGGCCTCGGCAGCAGTGACGGTCTTCATGTTGGATAATGATGTAGTAATCAACACTACATTATGGTTGGGCGGCCTCTTGCCGTCAACGCCCGAGACCGCGTCCGGTCCGAGCTGACCGGCGCGTTGCGCTCCGCACCGCTTAAAGGCGCCCGACTGGACCCGGCCCTAGCTCCCCGGCCGGCATAGGTCGCCCGGCAGGCGCCTGTCAAGAGAAGCCGGGCTTATTTCAAAATCGCTCTCGCCTCAAGCTGCGCTGCAGCGCACCCCTGGGAGCAACTGGGTGCCTCGCTCTTCGCCTGAGACTCACTCGGCGCTCGTGGACGATTGCCAAGGATCAATCGCCTCGAGGACTGGATAGTCGAGATCGCGTGCGCGATGCCTCATCAATCGCAGTCTGTGGCGCAAGACGGACGCGCCGCAACAAGCTATCGACAGCCGACACGCCCCATTTGGGCGAGCAAGCGGCCCCACCGACAGGCTGCTGGTAGATCACCGGTGAGGATGCGGCTAGCAAAGAAGGCTGGAAGCTCGCTTTCCGGCCGGTCCAGAGCCTTGGCCGGCGAAAGCCGGCGGGGAGCGATTCGATGCCTTTGCGGACCGCTCCCAAAGACAGGACGCTCAGGAACAACGGGGATGCCGGCCGACGGCCGAAACAAACGGTACTTTTGCATTGGGCTTGCGGCGTCCGGGCGCTGAGAGAACTTTAGTGCTGACTGAATGGCAAAACGGCGCTGTCCGCGTGAGGCTACGGTTGCGCTCGAACTCGACGTCGTCCAGGCCATGGAGCGGCGAGCGAGGCATGAATCCACCAAGGACTGGGAAGCGCTGTTCAAGCGTTCATAGTCGGCCTCGGAGAGCACCACGGCCACCGGTCGGCCGTAGACGGTGATTTCCTGCGGCCCCTCGCGCTCGATGGACTTTCACTACCCCGCTCACCGAAAGCTGTCTAGAAACCACCGGGCCGTGGCTTCGAGCCCTTCCTCCAGGCTGTGCGGCGGCGCCCATCCCAGCATGCGCCGGATCTTGGAGTCGTCCACCGAGAGGGACCCGATCAGCCGGTCCACCGCATGTCCGCGGCCGAGCAACCGTCCTCCGAGGGAAAGCCACGACGGCGGCACGGGCACGAGCCTCGGCTGCACTCCCAAGGCGCGGGCCAGGCGGTGCACCAGCTCAGGGGTGGACAGGTCTTCTGCATCCCGCACGAGAAACGTCTCCCCCGCGGCGGCCGGATGCTCCAGGCACTTCACGATGGCGTCCGCCAGGTTGCCCACGTAAATCAGGCTGCGGCGGTTCTTGACGCTTCCCAAGGGCAGCGGAACGCCGCGGGCGACGATCTTCAACAAGCTCAGGAAATTCCCCTTCACGCCGGGGCCGTAGACGAGCGGCGGGCGCAGGATCACCACCTCCATCCCCGTCTGCGCGCCGATCCGGCGCAGCGCCTGTTCCGCCTCCCCCTTGGAGCGGGCGTAAGCGTCCTGGGGCGCCGGGGGATCGGATTCGGTGAACGGCCGCGTCCGCGTCGCTTCCCCGTTCACCTTGATGGTGCTTAGAAAAACGAAGCGGCGCACGCCCGCCGCCGCGGCGGCGAGGGCCAGGCCCTCGGTGCCTTCCACGTTCACCCGGCGGTATGCGGCAAGGCCGTCGGGCATCGCTTCAGCCATCACGTGCACCCGCGCGGCGAGATGCACGACGGCGTCCATGCCAGCGAGCGCCTCGTTCCATCGGGTCGCCGGCCCGATGTCATCGATCCGGATCAGTTCGACCGACCGCCGCTCTGGGGCTCTTGTGCTGCTCCCCTCCTCCCAGGGAAAGCGGCCGGAGGGAGGAAAAGACCCTCGCACCGCGGCCCTGATCCCAAATCCCGCCCCAGAGAGCACCGGAATCAGGGCCTGGCCGACAAAGCCGGTCGCGCCGGTGAGGAGAACCGTCGCTGGTTTCGAGTTCTCCGGCAAGCGCGCCCCCTTGTCTCCTTGCTGGCTACGGATTAACACGGATGTCCACGAACAGATGGAATGGAAATGGAAAGCACCACACTTTATCCATAAAAATCCGTGACCATCTGTGGCTTAACTCAAGCTTTTTTTTGGCAAGGTGCGTTGAGCGCACCCTGCCTGCGCCGCCCGGGTCACGACAGGCAGGCGAAACGCACCGAACAGCGCTCAGAGCAACGCAGCGCTCACGCCCAACGCTCCGGCCGCCTGGACCAGGGCACGATCGAGCGCGCGCTTTCGCACCGTGATTGGCTGAGATGGCGAAGTGCAAGGCATCGCCCGAGCACAAGCCAGTGAGATGTTGATCCGCGAAACGGGCCGCGGTTCGGAAATCCAGGCGGGAGATGGGCAGCACGGAAAAGGATCCCTCCACCAGCTCGGCGAATATCGCCGGCGCATCGGCACGATGGCTGGGCGCCAACTGCCCAGTGCGCACTTTCAGCGAAAGGGCTGCGGAAAACTCGGTAATGACCCACTCGCTGATGGCCGGCTCCCCTGCGGGCTGAGCCGCGAGTCATTCCTGCATCTCGTCGGTTCGGCGCTCGTGCGTCAACGCGGCCACGAGCACACTCGTGTCCACATACAGCATCAGTAGCGCGCTTCATCGCGCAAGCGGCGGATGAAATCGCCGGCTTTCTCGGTTTGCACAGGCATTTGGGCCGTCAGCCGCCGAAGGCGCTGACGATCCACCGGCTTGCACGGCGGTTCGACCTTGGACAGCCGGACCATGGGCTTGCCTCGTTTGGTGATCACCACCTCTTCCCCGCCAGCGGCCAACTCGCTCAATTCGCTCAAGCGGGCCTTGGCTTCGGCCAGACTCACCAGAATTTTTTCCATACGGAGCGGCTAGAAGTGACCAATTGGACGGTCAGATTGTATGGCAAAAGCCTCGCAACCGCAGGGGGATGCAAGGCGCTGTTTCGTTGGTTTTTCTCTCTGGGATCCTTACGGATGTTCCACGGGGACCTGGGAAGACGCAGCAGCCGGATCGCCCGGCGGTGCGATTCTCTGGAAGGTTCTGGTGACTCGACGGTCTTCCATTGACTGAAAATGCCGCTCTCTGCCGCATCGCTCCCTCCCCTTCAAAGGGGCGGAGCGGGGGGTTCGCGGAGCAACAGCTCTCTCGCCCGCGGAGCCGACCCGGCCTGCCTGCCGGGCCGTGGACGGGTCGGGGTGGGGATGGGGCTCCCTCCCCTTCAAGGGGAGGGTCGGGGTGGGGATGGGTCTTCGATACCAAAAGGATATAGGGGCGTCTTCGCAAAATACCCAGGCTTAGCTCACCACGACCAAATGCCGATCGCTTGCGCCGGTGACTGTCTCAGGGGAGATCCGGGCATCCAACGTGACTAGCCGCCCGCCGTGGCGGACGGCGAGCGCGAGCAGGTATGCGTCCGTCACTTGCCGATGGCCAAGAACTCGCCTCCAATCGATCGACTCCTCGTTCATGGGATTCACGTCGGCTGGCCAAAAAGCGTGATGGGGCCCCGCCATGGCTTCCGCGAGTCGAGCCTCGACCTCGGCGGCAGTAAATCTGCCCGGATAGGCCGGTTGGACCATGATGCGAATGCACCCATTCAGCGTCAGAGGGCAAGACGCCCAGCCGTGCTGAATGTTGCGCTCCAACCAAGCCGAGGCCGCGCGATGGTGCACGTGGGCGGCGTCCAGCAAGGCGATGAGCACATGGACATCCAACAGGGCACGCAATCCACGCAATCAAATCCCTTCCGCGTCGCGCAGGCGCTCCACCGATTCGTCCGTCACCACCCGGCCTTCTGCCCGAAAAGGCCGAAATCCACTCCTGCTTTGCTCAGTCGGGGAAGCGCTGACTTCCTGACGAGGTCCGCTCAAGGCCTCGCGCACCAGTTCCGAGATCACCCGGCCGGTGGAAAGCTTGCGCCGCCTCGCCAATTCCTTCGCCGCCGCCAGCACGTCGGGGTCGAGATCGAGCGTCGTTCGCATCGGTTACCTTCGGATGATGTGTGATCTCATCATCATGAGATCGCATCGTATAGGTGTCAACGAACCCCAGTCATTCGGCTCAGGCCAGAGGGATGGGTCATAGCGAAGAGCCAGCCGAGTGGATGAAAAGACTTTGAACCATGGCCAGCTTTCTCGGAGTGAACGCTTGCTACCGCTTTGGACTTGCTTGCCAAGGTCCGGCAGGGGTGGTCTTCGAGGGGGTTGGCCACCTAGTGGAAAAGTTCTCCCAACACTTCTTGATGCCGGCGCGAGAGGGTCGGCGCCATGGCGTAGGCCACCCCGTCGATGAGCTCGTAGCGGGCTTCCTCCGGCCAGCGGCGGTATTCGTCATAGGCGAGGCGCGCGCCATCGCGCTTGGGCAGCCCCACGCGTTCCACAGACAATCGTGATTATCGCGCCCGGTGGCTACATCGCGGCGATCCGGGCGGCTCAACTGAGCTTCTCCGTGGGCTGCATCGAGCGGTGGAGGACGCGGACCAGCCCTCTCCCCTTTCCCCAATGTGTACACGCCGGGAGAGGGGACAGGGGAAAGGGTCAGGTCAGATAGCGTCGCCACCGTGCAATGGCGATAATCATTCCCCCTCGAACCCGCACAACGCGAACACCTTGTACCCCTTGGCCTCCAGCCGCTTGCGGCCGCCGATGTCGGGCAGCTCGATCACGAAGCAGCACTCCACGACCTCCCCGCCCAACTGCTCGATCAGGGCGACGGACGCCTCCGCCGTGCCGCCGGTGGCGATCAGGTCGTCGACCAGAAGAACCTTTTCCCTTAATTGGTCCCAACCGACGGTAACCTTCCCCAGTGCCGGATAAAATAGCGCAGCATGCTAGCTAAGTGCCAAGCCAAATGGCGCAAGTCGTGGTGGCTAGCCCGCTGCGCTGCGTGTATCACTTGTGCCCGAGGGCAAAGCACAATCTTTCGTCCTGAGCGCCATAGGCGAACACAAAGATCCACGTCCTCGTAATAAAGGAAGTAATCCTCGTCAAACCCGCCCAGCGCTGCGTAGTCCGCCGAAACAAACAACATGAACATCCCAGCGACCCACTCGGGGTGGAATAGCTCTCCATTTTTTTCGTAATGATAGCGACCATCGGCTAAGCCTAATAGTTTGGCTAACAAGTTCAAAAAACCAGGAAACCGCCGTGCGCTATCCTCGACTTCCCCGGTCGGCCTCACAACCGCCGGGGCACACAAGGCGACGTCTGCCTCCAGACAGTCGAGCAGTGCTGGAAAAGGATTGCCATCCAACCGTATATCTGGATTCAGAACGCAGTAATATGGCGTGTCGCAGTGCGCAAACGCGGTGTTGTGGTTAGCTCCAAATCCTTTCGGTATAAGATTGCGTAATACCGTAATCCGTCCGCTCAAAGGCCCGGGCGGTATAGGTTCATCTTCTGACACGTTAACCGTTAAGATAACCCGGCTCACCTGCGGGCAATCAGCCAAGTCGCGCAGCAGCGCATCGACCATTCGGCCATGGCCATGGCTGACGATGGAGACTGTGATCAAAGCCGCTACCGTATTACTGAGGGTGCCGCTTTACGCGGAAACACACTGCGGAATCCAAGCACATGACCGCATGTGTCAAATCTTTTTATACCAGCCTAGCTCGGCATCAAATCCAACGCCCTTGCCACGCCTGCCAACGGCGATACGCGTAACATAGCACGCAATAGACGAACCGCCGCAATGTTGCTGGATCTGCTCTCTCGAGGGCTTGACTCATCCGCTTTGGTTGGTAGTCCCTTGATAATTGCGGGGCCTCCAACCTGTTATGGTCTGTCAGCGCTGTTACCAATATCTCGTCGCGGTGATGTTTCTCATACTGGGCTCGTGCCCATCGACTATGGCGCGCTAGCGTATCGCGGTCCAAAGACGCCAGGATACGCTGTAGCTCTTCCCGCGTCTGCCAGGTGAATGCCCCATCATACGCCATATCAAATCCGCCAAGCATTCGGCTTCTACAATGCTTGTGGACAACTACCGGAATGCCAGCACCCATCGCCTCCAGGAGCGTACGACCACCGCCGTAAGGAAACGAGGCCAGATAAAGATCGACCCGATACTCATGCAGGGCACGCCAAACGCTAGGAACGTAAGGTATATAGACGAACGACTCCTTAGGTACATTGTGATGTCGGAGCCCCTTGCTAATTCGTCGGCGCGCGAGTGGCGTTAACCTGCCAATGTGTATGTGACGCCCCCGAGTGATGCTAAGAATTTCTGGGACCATATCCACATATCGAACAAAATAGGGCACCTCTACTTTGTTGGAGCTTGCGGCGGTACAAGTCACCAAATGGCCGCTCTCCAGAAAAGCAAGACCAGGAGGTCTGTCGCCCTGATCGCTGACGACAAGTGGAAGATAACGATTATTGCTAATTCCTAGGCTGTTGCGGCAGTTGTGGAAACCCATTGGATGCGGATCGTAATGCTCGGCATAAGAGAGGTGCAGGCCCAGGCACAGGTGGTGGTCGGCATGATGATAGAAACATACGCGGTACCCCTCATTCGGCTGCACAGCCGCAATGGCGACGCTGTCCTGGTGATGATTAAAAAGCCAGACAGTCCGCGGGCGAATCTCGAGCAATCGCCGCTGGATCCAGTCGAGCTTGGAAAGATGGCTGCCCCGAGGAGCCAACTCGAGCGACACCATCGGTAAATCGGAGAAACGGTTTCTCAACGCGTGCGTGTCTGTCCTGCCGCATGTCCCCGAGACTATAACAACTGATTGTCGGTCACCAGATAGCCGGATGATATCGACTAAAGCAGCTGTATGGCCGCCCGATGCTTGCAACCTGCTTGCGAGATAAGCGACGGGACCATCTGCATTGCGTGTTTCCTGATTTCTTTGCCCTAGACCGAGGCGATTAAGGTTTACCCTCCCAATAGCCTGACAAAGCCTATCCAATTCTGGTGCACCGAATACTTTAGCGACGGCCGACGGTTCACAAAATACCCGGTCGACTGTATCTTGAATAGCCGCAAGCGCCGAGTTCAAGGCGCCAGCCTCGATCTGGCTACGGATTTTATCAAGCCGCCTACCGACAAGGCTTATCAGAAGATTCCCACCATTCAGCATCAAGCTCCCCAGGAGATACTACAGAGCTAATCCTGCCGGAAAACACTCACACGGATCCAACACGAGATGCCGAATTGACAAATGCTTCGATGGTCTCGACAACGTAAGACACTTGTTCCTCACTCATGCCTGGATAAAGCGGTAGGCTCAAAATTTCTGATGAAAGCGTGTCTGTAATGCGGAATTCGCCCCATGCTCGCTCGGCGTAGCATGGCTGTCGGTAGGGCGGAGTTGGATAGTGGATCATCGTCCCCACACCGTGCGCTTCCAGGAAGGATTGGAGTGCATGCCGTCGCTGTGACCGAATCACGAAGAGGTGCCAAACTGGATCTGCCCAGTTGGGAACGTGGGGAAGGTCGATAGAAAGCTCTGCCAGCCGGGAAAAATAAATTTTAGCAATCTCTTTTCGCTGCTGGTTCCATTGATCTAGCATTTTCAATTTCACCCGCAACAGTGCCGCCTGAAGCTCGTCCAAGCGTGAGTTGTGACCGATCATTTCGTGCTTGTATTTGATCTCAGAACCGTAATTACGAAGCCGCCGAATCTTTTCTGCGATTTCCGCGTCATTAGTTAGCACGGCACCGCCATCACCGAGCGCACCTATATTTTTCCCGGGGTAAAAGCTAGTCCCTGCGGCATGACCGAGCGATCCCGTAGGACGGCCCTTGTAGCGTGCGCCTTGCGCTTGCGCTGCATCCTCAATGACGGCGAGTCCGTGCTTCGCAGCAATAGCGATAATCGCATCCATGTCTGCGGGCTGACCATAGAGATGCACCGGCATGATGGCGCGCGTCCGTTGTGTGATTGCCGCATCGATTCGCGCTGCATCGATATTGTAGGTCGACGGATCAGGTTCGACAGGGACAGGTGTTGCACCGCATTGTGAGACAGCGAGCCAGGTCGCGATGAAAGTGTTCGCGGGCACAATCACCTCATCGCCCGGGCCGATACCATGGGCGCGCAAGATCAGGTACAGAGCCTCTAGGCCATTACCAACGCCGATGCAATACCTTACTCTGCAGTACGCTGCGAATTCGGCCTCAAAGGCTTCGAGCTCGGGCCCGAGGACGAACCAGCCTGAGTCGACTACGCGCCGGAAGGCAGCCTCGAGCTCTGGCCTTACGGATTGGTGAATCGCTTTCAAGTCTAGAAAGGGTATCCTCATGAGGCTGCTTCGCGGACAGCGCGCAGAAATTCATCATAGTCCCGGAAGTAATCGCCCTCGTCGTAATAATCCGAAGCGAGCACCATACAAACCGCACCAGAAGAGAAGTTATCAAGATCGCGCCAGAGCATCGGCGGGATGTAAAGTCCATAGTAAGAGCGGTTCAGATGAAACAATTTCCTTTCTCTTCCGTCGTCTAGGGTCACGTCGAAACTGCCAGACATCGCGATCATCAATTGGCGCAGTTTCCTGTGTCCATGACCAGCTCGGCTTGCACCGCCAGGAACGTCATACAAGTAGTAGACGCGTTTAATCTCGAAGGGGACATGACGGCCGCCTTCGATGAACGTTAAATTTCCACGGTTATCCTGGATCTTTGGCAGCTCGATGATTCGGCAGTCCTTGATCGACACAATAGTGCCCTACCATGCCAATTCGAAAAACTCATGGATGACGCCCCCGCCACCAAATTCCGACTTGAAGCGGTAAAGTCCCTCATTCAGGACGAGGCCGCTGTTTTCGGTGCTGATCCCGAAGTCGAACCAGCGCTTGCCGTTGTTGATCGCATTGGCGATGCAATGCTCGAACACGGCATCGAGCGCGGCGACTTCGTATCCTCTTTCGCTGGAGGCGATGTATTGAGCATGATCCGCCAACATCGTGGAAAAAATCACGGTACCTGCGACGAGCTCCCCGGCGCAAAGCGCTACAACGCAGCGGATGTTATCGGGGAAACGCTCCGCTAGCAGTGTGATTTCAGCTACGGTGTGCACCGGGGAGACACGGTGCTTGCGCTGCAGGTTATCCATCACCACTTCCCACAACGCTGGTAGAAATCCCGAGCCCTCGCGGATCTCAACGCCGCTGCGTAATGCTTTCCTTTGTCCCCGCCTTCGCCGTTCACTGGGTGGAAGGCGACGAGCAAGATCGATGGCGCAGCTCAAGTCGCACCGAACACGGGTAGCCCCAAGTCTGAACAGGGCATAGAGGTCATCCTGGGCTGGAGTAGTGTGATAGAACGTTGGCACAGCCTTGTACACGAGCCTGGAATAGCCATGCGCGGCAAAATAGTCCCGAATCGCGGCAAAGGCCTCAATAGCTCGCTCGCCTCGCAGCGAGCCTGCGTGCAAGAGTCCACCATAGGTAATTCCGGGGTGGCTCACCACGCAACGGGCGTCCTCGGGATGAAGCGCCGCTGGAAACAATCCGACCCACCGCCCACAGTCCTCGAGGATGAGGGAAAGATCCTGGAAACGGTTTCCATGGTAGGAAAGAAAACGGCGCGTATGAAGAAAGGTCGCCTGGTGGGCTAGGGCGCAAAAAGCATCCCACGCGGCCTCATCAGAGGATTGGTAAAGACGCAGCAGAAGGCTCATTCCTGCTCAAGGACGGCGACCGCAAAGCCATCCCGTCCGAAATCGTTGCCGTTGTAAAAAACGTATAATCTGCCATCGATCTCGATGGGCGCGGCGTACATGATCGCCTCCGAATCGAAACTTCCGGATGTGACATCCAGATTGAGTCGGTCGTCCATGCGTCGCCATGTCCTTCCATCGGCGGATTCTGCGTAGCCGAGCCGGTAAGCACGCAACGACTTGCGTCGCACCGAATAAAACATGCGATACCCGCCACCATGTTTTGGGATGACATAAGGCCGGCCGAAACCATGTTCATCCGGTTGGGTGACCGCAATTTGCACTGACCCCTCCGCTGGCCAATGGATGCCATCTCTGGACTCCGCGTAGCGAATGTCATAGACGGGCATCGGTTTGCCGCCAATGTCAACCCACTGGCTACCCGCTACGTACCAGAGGCGATAACGGCCATCTTCAAGCAGGCAGCAGGGTCCACCTCGAAAGTACAGCTCGCTGTCGCTGCGCTCCAGCGCGGGGACTCGGCTGACACGCTGGAAGGTTTGTCCATTATCGGTGCTCTGGGCGAGCCCGGTGAGCAGTCGATAACGAATTTTAGTGCCGAGCTCGAAACCGACATAGTACATTTTCCATCGCCCGCCCCCCTCGCTGACGACGGAACACACAAGCACGCCGTTTTCGTCGAAAGTGCCGGGCTCACCAATGTCGAGAAGCGGTGTACGAGCGACGTCGATGACTCGGGTCGGATTCTCCGCCGAAACGTCGACGTACCCAGGGCGTCCAATACCTCGTTCATCGCAGAGCGTGATAAACACCCGCACCACCGATTTACTGAGGCGCACGGGAGTTGGAACCATGGCATGCGATTTCGCCCAAGGCTGGCTGCCATCGGGCCGGTAGACGAGACCCAGCTTGCGCCATTGCACAGCTGTCACTCCTTGATCTTAAAAAACCGCAAGGAAGAAACCTTGGACGGAAGGCATTCAGGCGCGCCGAACAACGCACCGGGCTCCGTGGATCGGCTGATGGTGATACCCGGTCCTATCCAATTGTCGCGGCCGAGCGTGAGATTGTTAGCGACCGTACTGTTCACACCGAGGAAACTGTTTTCCCCGATTTCGCAGAAACCGGAAATCACTACATGGGAGGCGATGAAGCAATTATCTTTGATCACAGAATGATGCCCGATGTGATTGCCGCTCCAAAGCACCACATTATTCCCGATCCTGACAAATGGTTGCACCGTGTTATCTTCGAATATAAAACAATGTTCTCCCACCTCGACATTGCGCCAGACGAAGGCCCGCGGACTGATGTAGGTGGCGAGGCGGTAACCCTTGTCTTTTGCAGCGCGCGCAAGGCGTGTTCGTAGACGGTTGAGCTGGGTGTAAGTGATCGCGACAAAGATGTCATGATCACTGGGCGGGTATAGGCGTTCCACCTGTTCGAAGGATACAACAGGCAAACCCTGAAACGTGTTTCGCTTTAAATGTCCGGACTCCACGGTGAAAGATACCACCTCGTAATCCGTATCAACGTCGAAGTATTCCCTGGCAATTTCAGCGAACGCTGAATCGCCCACGATGACGAGTTTGCGTGGTTTCATGCTCATCATGGCCTCCGTATCAAAATGTCTTCACGACGATTGGCCATGGGAAGATCGTCAGCCTGGGGCAGTACCCATGCATGGAAGCCTTGCGCGCGTGCGCGGGCTAGCATGGCAAACACGACCGAGTCGTCCATCTGGCCGGGTTCTAGCCTGTTGAAGGGCACCTCGGGTGGCTCGCTTCGTCCGGTGAAGCGCCGGTGACACTCAACACCGGCGGTACTGGAAAAGAAACGCTTTCTCATTGTGATATTGGGAATGTCACCCAATAGAAGCTCCCCGCCCTCTGCGAGCAGCGCCAAGCTGCGATCGAGAAAATCCCACAAGTTGCCTTCGAGGAATACATACTGGATCACGCTATATGCGATAACCGCATCAACTTTACCCTCGAACTGTGCAAATAAAGGTCCGACCTCCCCTGGATAGCGACCTGGCCACTTGTGTATGCAAGCCCTGTTCGGCAATTGGTCAAGCATTTCCTGGCTGTCAACGAAGTGCAGCTGGTGACTGCGTTCCTCGCACAATGCGATCAACATCAATGGCAGCTTGCTGCACCCTGGCCCGATCTCAAGGATGGTTTTCTGATTATCGCTCAAGGCTTTCAGTTTGCGTCGCACGTCGGCGAAAATGCATTCTTCCTTGCCTTCACGATACTCATCTGGGAATCCGACCTTTTCGTGGCGGCTGAGGTCTTGTCGTCTCGCCAATTCGCGAAACTTATCATATGTCAAATCGTTAAACGAAACTTTGCGCGTCATTGACGGATCACCCCCTCCAGAAGCTGTATATCCACAACTGAGCTGCGGTGCGCAGGATGTATTCCTTCCTCCTGCCCGTCAACATCACACAAGACGTAAAAGCAATGTTGTTGCAGGATGGAAGCCAGATTGGAGAAATAGTAATAGTTGCTGTATGGCGACCAAGTGGACAAGATGACGATATGGCATCCCTGAGGTGCGAAAAGCATATTGCCGAGCGCAGCACCCGCCTGGGCTACGATTATCTCCGCTGTGGCTACAAGCTTCACTTGCTCCGCGAACGATAAGCGTTCTGGCTCGACGACCCAGAAGCCGCGCGCGCGCAACAGACTTTCAACTTCTTCAGCGTTTTTCATTTGTCGGAAATGCGAGTTTCGCCGAAGGAACAGTCTGCGTGCGCCCGCATCAGTTCTTTCCGTTAGGGCCGATAATAGTTTGGTGCGTAATGCATGAACTGCGCGCGGAACAAAGACTGCTCGGTCAGGGGTTATGCCGGTTCGCTCCACCTCGGCAGCGGACCGGTGATCAAAAGGCACATACGCCGTCGGCGTTATGAAAATCGCGCGTTTCAGCCGCAAGACCTCGCCAGGCGAAAGGGTGATTAACATGCGATTATGAACGTTGCAGAGACGCAGGGATTCGAGGATGTTAGGGTGCAGATTGGCGTCGACAACCAAGGGAAGATCAGCCAGCTCGGGGATCTCGTCCACGAGCGCGAGCTTAGGCAGATATTCGGTCAGCCAATGCACATAGTTCGCGGCTGGCCAACCGAGTAGGGGAATCGCTCCCTCAACCTCGGCGTTTGCGCAGCCTTTGACATAGCGCACCAATAGCCCATTCTTGGTCTCGATACTCACCAGGCCGTGCATCTCTTCTCCAGCGAGGTGCACCCGAAAATCATACAAATCATGATGAATGGCACCCTGCGGCGTGAACACGAACTCGCATCGCCCCATAACTTCAGCCCCTGAAATTTCCACCGCCTCGACTGCCGGAATCGCTGTCCGCCAGGATTGGCGGTGAAAGCGATCCCGGTACGATGCTGGATACACGTAAGGCATTCGTAGCTCCACGGATTCAGCTGGTGCCAAGGTAAAAACCCTCGAGTAGGCAGATTGCCGATATAATGCGAGAGGTTGCAGCGAGAAAAATACCGTACTTCCAGATAACGGACGGTTGGTAATTCTTGCGAAGGTCTGAGAACGAATGAAGGCGCGCTGTGCCAGGGCGAGCTTTACAAGGTGTGCTTTATACCGAACCCGCCATGTCATCACATGGCGGACATGCAAATACCAGAACCAGGCCTTAACCCAGGCCTTAACGACGATCCCTTTCAGCCTCCGCGCCCAGCCATAGCGCGCAAGATGCCGCCGGTAAAGCCGCCGTGCCCAGTGTAGTCCCGTATCCATTCAGGCATTCATATAGCGATCGAGCACGCTCACATTACCGTCCGCGACGATCCGCCCGTGATCAAGCCAGATAAAGCGGCTGCACAGGGAGCGGAGCAAGCTTTCGTCGTGCGAGACAAGAATCATCACGCTTGCACGATCAATCATTCGGTACATCCGCTCCTTGCCTCGCTTTACGAACTCTGCATCCCCGCCGGCAAACAGCTCATCGAGCACCAGGATATCCGGATGCACGGCCGTAGCGAGCGAAAACGCAAGCCGCATATACATGCCCGTTGAATAGTATTTCACTGGCGTGTCTATGAATTCCTCTAGCTCAGCAAAACTAATAACTTCTTCTTCGATCGCGCGGACTTGCTCCTTACTGTAGCCGAGGATGGTGCCGTTAAAATAAATGTTTTCGCGCCCGGTAAACTCAGGATGAAAGCCGGCACCTATCTCTAGCAGTGGCGCAATTCGCCCATTCACCGTCACTTTTCCGGCGGTAGGTTCGTAGATTCGGCATATTGTCTTGAGCAGCGTGCTCTTCCCTGCCCCATTACGTCCGACGATTCCCACGCGCTCTCCATCCTTGACAGCAAAAGAGACTTCTCGCAACGCCCAAAAATCAGAATATGCTTGGCGTTTGCGCCGTCGGAACAGGTTCGCAAAATATTCCTTTGCCGAGGTTGCCCATTCGTGATACACACGAAACCTGAGCGACAGATCGTCTACGATAACTTTCGCCATACTCTATCTAGAACCCATCCTAAAAATAGTTTCGCAGCAGGATGACGATGAAGTCGAAACGGACAAAGCCGGCGAAGTTGGCGACGCAGTATTCCCAGCGATGGACTACACGACGGAAATTGCCGAGCCAGGCGAACAAGCGCCCAACCTTCCAAGAACACTTGTAGCGGTGCAAGAGCTGTTCACCCTGCGATTGCGCTTGCGATCGCTAAGATGCAGGGTAATCACCTCGATGCTTCGCGAGCCCGCGGGCAGGATCCACAGCATTCCGTCGAAGACGGCTCGCGCGTCTTTCATCCGCCTGCCTCGAGCGTCTTCTCGTGGCTTAAGCTCCGGAAACAGCGGCTCGATCACCGCCTATTGCTTATCCATCGGTTCGCTCCCTTTGCTCATGTCTCCTGACGCAGCTATGAGGATGCGCTAAGGTTAACGAAACGTCTTAATTGTGAACAGATAGTTGCTCGGTATTTTTGAGACGGCTTCTAGAGCCTAAATATGACCGTGTTCTCGTGCTTGTGGAAAAACCACAGGCCGATAGCTACCGACGCGGCAGAAAGGATCACCGCCGCTGAGATCGTTTCTACCGGCGGGAGCTCGCCACCGTAGATCGGGCGCCGGAACAACTCGACGAATTGCGTGAGAGGATTGAGTGCGATGATCCATGTCACTTTTCCCGTCAACGCTTCCGGCTTGTAGAAAACTGGAGTCAAAAAAAGAAGCGCCTGCATCAAGACTCCGACCACGTGTTGGAGGTCGCGGAAATATACCGTGCAGATTGTCATGATCTGCGCTACACCGAAGGTGAAAAAAAATAACAACAAATACGCCAACGGAATGAAAAGTAGTGCAGTGGTCGGCGTACCGCCGATGACGAATATGATTATTAACAGCGCAATCGCGGTCAAGGTGCTGTCAATCAACAGGGCAATTGCAATACTTAAAGGGAAGAGCAGCCTTGGGATATAAATCTTCTTAATCAGTCCCTCATTCCCGATAAGAGCCTGCCCGCTCTGGGTGACCGTACTGCTAAAATAGGTGAATGGGATCATCCCGGCGAATAAGAAGATTGCATAGGTCTTCAGATCCATCTTGAAGATGGTGGAAAACACCACGGCTGTCACCGACATCATTAGCAGGGGGTTAAATAACGTCCAGAAATAGCCGAAAACGGTTCGCCGATACCGAAGGATAAGCTGCTGTCGAACTAGTTCGCGCAGAATAAATCGAGCATCGTATAGTTCGTGCCAAAATCTCAAAAACTTTGTAGCAGGCATTTCACACCGCTTGAGGTCGCTCTGAAAATCGAGCATGAGGGCTCTTTTTTGCATGGCTACAATGGCTACGTCGGCTTCTCGTGCACTGGGAATACCATGCGGCGAACTTTTTCTGTCTCAGAGAACTCGCTAGGATTGTCATCCTGCTAAGGTAATTTCAAAACAGGTTTTAGTGTGATATCCACGTCTCAAAATACCCTTCACATTTCTCCGATCCTATATCCACTCTGTGGACGAGGTGTAGCGGCAGCACAGGCGGAAACCGGCCGGTGAGTGTTCTTGTCGCGCGGGGATGCAGAGCCAAGCAGGATGGGTTTTCTTGGCACGCTACGCCCTGTAATAGCTTTGGTACCAGTCCACAAACCGGGCGACGCCAACCTCGATCTCCGTGCCCGGCTTGAACCCGACCGCTTCATGGAGGGCGGTGGTGTCGGCAAACGTCGCGGGCACGTCCCCCGGTTGCATCGGCATGAACTCTATCTCGGCTTTTTTCCCGAGGCACGATTCCAGGACCTCAATGTATCGCATGAGGTCGACCGGCTTGCTGTTGCCGATGTTGTAGATCCGGTAAGGGGCGTAGCTCCTCGCCGGATTGGGCGCATCGCCCCTCCACGTGGGATCGCCCGAAGGCGGCCGATCGATGATGGCGACGACGCCTTCCACGATGTCGTCGATGTAGGTAAAGTCCCGCCGCATGCGGCCGTGGTTGAAGACCTGGATCGGTTCGCCACGCAGAATTTTGGAAGTGAACTTGAAAAGCGCCATGTCCGGGCGGCCCCAGGGTCCATAGACTGTAAAAAAGCGAAGCCCGGTGCACTTAAGGCCATACAGGTGGGCGTAGCTGTGGGCCATCAGCTCGTTCGCTTTCTTGGTCGCTGCATACAAGGACACCGGGTGATCGACGTTGTCGCGTTCGGAGAACGGGAGCTTGGTATTGGCGCCGTACACCGAGCTGGAGGAGGCGAAGACGAGGTGCCCCACCCCGCCGTGGCGGCAGCCCTCGAGCACGTTGGCGAAGCCGACGAGGTTGGCATCGACGTAGGCATAGGGGTGCTCGACCGAGTAGCGAACACCCGCCTGGGCGGCCAAGTGAAGGGCTCCGTCGAAACGATGGGTGGCAAAGAGTTCCGCCATGCTCGCCCGGTCCGCCACGTCGAGCTTCTGGAAGACGAAGTTCTCGTACGGGCGCAGGCGCGCGAGGCGGGCTTCCTTCAAGGACACATCGTAGTAGGCGTTGAGGTTGTCGATGCCGTAGACCGAGTCGCCGCGGTCGAGCAGTCGTTTCGCGACCGCCGCGCCGATGAATCCCGCGGCGCCCGTAATCAGGATGTGCATATTGGAGAATCGGCTATCCGCGGGGCGCCGGCCTGAAATTACCGGGCCCCAGGCTTCGCCAAGCAGGCCTCCCTGGATGACAGAGGCGGGATTTTACCCCAACGTCCGGGTCGATGTGCCTCCTGGCACGCTTGCAGCACAGGGCGACCAGGCGAGGAGGGGTGGGGTGAAGCGTATAGGCAGGCGGAGCGTCAAACCTTCAAACCCATCCCCACCCCGACCCTCCCCTTGAAGGGGAGGGAGCCCCATCCCCACCCCGACCCGTCCACGGGCCCGGCAGGCAGGCCGGGCCGGCTCCACGGGCGAGAGAGCTGTGCTCCGCGAAACCCCCGCTCCGTCCCCTTGAAGGGGAGGAGACCCATCCCCTCCCTAACCCTCCCCTTGAAGGGGAGGGAGCCCTATCCCCACCCCGACACTCCCACGACCCTCTGTGCTCCACCCCCTTCAAGGGGGAGGCCGGGAGGGGGATGGGTGCCTGTGGGCGCAGAGCAGCTTGTAGGGTGCGTTGAGCACCAGCGAAACGCACCGTTAGCGGTACAAGGAGCCGCCTCAGGCGGTGCGCTGAAGCGCACCCTACGAGGACTGCGGGCGGTGCAGCGATTCGAATAGTCCGATGCACTCCACCACGAATCGGGCGTCCGACAATGCCTGTTGCCCATGGATGGCGCTGTAGACTCGCGTCGGTATAAAATCCCGATCGCCATAGAACGCAAGCTCCCGTTCCTTGCGCAGCGCAAGCGAGATCTCCGCGAGCCGGGGGAGGCGCGGGCGGAACTCGGGAGCGAAAAAGTCTTGGTTTTCCAACAGAATGGGTCCCACATCGTGCCATTTCGGCGGGTCGATGCCCACCCAGCGCAACATGCCCTTGAGCGCCAGCTCCACGAGTTCTTGCGCCTCCCGCACGACGTCGGAGTACGCCTCCTGCTCCAGGAGCACCTCGAGTACCCGGATGCGTTTGCGCGCTTTCTCGAAATAAGCGGCCGCCAGCTCGTCGGTCGTCATAGCTCGATGCGGTCCCCGGGTTTGTAGTCCGGCTTGAGCACCCAATAGTAGCCGCCGCCTTTGTAGACCCGTCGTGCGCCCATGGTCTTGAGGCGGGCGGCGAGGTCGTCAAGATAGGCGCGCAGCACGCCGCCGCGGTCGACGAGGATGCGCGCCTGGTCGGTCATGTCCAGAAAAAGAAAGCTGCCCTGGCGCAGCTCCTCGGGGGTCTTGAATACCGGCGAGAAGAAGGTATGGACGCCCCGCCCGCGCGCTTGTGCGAGCGCGGGAGCCAGCAGGCGTTCCGCCGCCTCGAACTCCGCTACCTGCTCCATGCGTCCCGGGGGCAAAGGCTTGGCGACGATCAACAGGTCGATGTCGGAATCCGGACGCATGGTGCCGCGCGCGACCGAGCCGTAGACGGCGAGGCTCACCAGCCGGCTACCGTAGACTGCTTCGCAAGCGGCAGGGAGCGCGGCGATGATTCGTTCAAATGCTTCGCGGTACCCGATCACGGCGGATCACTTTCTGAGCTTTGCGTCACTTTGCGACAAGAGGGTGCTCTCGCCAGTCTTCCATCCAAGCCCTCTCTCGACGGGAGAGGGGGATCCGCGGGATGCCCGCTTTGCCCTTGGCGCCTTCCGCTGGGGAGAGCATTCCCAGATCCCGGTTATGTAACCCTTAAGAACCGGCCTAATTCTATGCCGCGTAGCGAAGTATCTCGACCTCAGTGCGGCGCGCCACGGCCTCTCGATAAACCTTGGCTGCGACCGCATCGTCAAGGTAATAATCGCCACAGTTCCGGCACACCGCGGCGGGCACGTCTCGCATTATTACAATTGTGTCTCCACGCTGTAGAGTTACGGTGACCGATCCCGGCGCTGTTTCCCCATGCTTACAAATAGCGCATTTCATTATACCTCCTTGTCCTGTCTGGAATATTTTTACACATTCCATGCTTTTTCTTGCTTCTTGCTATCGAGGTTTAGATAGCTGCTTGACGAAGAGCTACGGGAAGCAGGCCTCTGCCGCACCGCCCGCGTTTCCCTTCCCCAAGGGAAAGGGCTCGCTCAAACCGACAAGCTCGGTCGAACAATCGAGAATATAGGGCGGTGCGCTAAAGCGCACCCTGCCGCTCTGCGGCCGCACTGTGTTTTGCGCCAGCACCAGGTCGTATGTCCAGATCAAAACGTTCGTAGTATTTAGGAATACTTTATCGTTCGTGCAATTCCTCGCGCGTCGCGCTTTGCCTGCCGCCGAAGTGGAAACCCTGATCGAGATCGGCAAAGGCAGTCCGCTTTGCCCGTTTGGATTCCTCGTCCTAGCGGACGATCTCCTCGAGCTTTTCGCTTAACAGTGGGCTGACCGACGTCTTCCTCATCGCGTCGACCGCTTTGGCTTTGCGGATGAGGTCGCGGTCCAACCGAGGCGTAATGTTCTCTTTCTTCATATCTTCACCATTGCCCCAGATTTTGCACACTTTGAGGTTCCCCCGGAATTTCGTCTTCCAAGGGTGACGTAAGATGACGTTACTCTGGAGGAAGACGGAAGAATGAAGAAGATCCCGAAGCAGGCATACACGCTGGAGTTCAAGGAGTTGGCGGTCAAGCGGGTGCAGGGCGGGCAGCCGCTTTCGGCCGTGGCCAAGGAACTGGGGCTGGTCGAGCAGACCTTGCGCAACTGGGTCAAGGCGGCGGCAGCGGGTAAGCTCGCCGGGGCCAGCGGCAAGGCGGTAACGCCGGAGGAGATGGAGCTCTCGAGGCTGCGGGCCGAGAACCTCCGGCTCAAGCGGGAGCTGGAAATCATAAAAAAAGCGGCGGCGTACTTCGCGAAGGATGCGCTGTGAAGTACGCCTGGATCGATGCGCATCGGCAGCAGTTCGCCCTGGTGGACCTGTGCGCTGCCTTGGAGGTGAGCGTGAGCGGCTACCGGGCCTGGAAGCGGGGCGGCACGCCGGAGCGCCGACGGTTGTCGGACCCCCAGATGGTGGCACTGATCCGCGCCATCCATGCCGAACTCAAAGGCGCTTATGGCAGCCCGCGCATGGTGCGGGAACTGCGGGCACGCGGCTTCCCGGCCAGCAAAGAGCGGGTGGAACGGCTGATGCGAGAGCACGGCATCAGGGCACGCCACAAGCGGCGCTACAAGGTGACGACGGACTCCAAGCACGGCTTGCCGGTGGCGGAAAACCGGCTCGAACGCAACTTCATGCCGACGGCGCCGAATCAGGTGTGGACGTCGGACATCACGTACCTGTGGACCGACGAGGGCTGGCTGTACCTTGCTATCGTCATGGACTTGTTCAATCGGGAAATCGTCGGCTGGTCCCTGAAACCGCACATGACGGCGGACATTGCCACCGACGCCTTGACCATGGCCTGGTTCCGCAGACGGCCGGCGCCGGGCCTGCTGCACCACTCGGACCGCGGCAGTCAGTACGCCAGCCACGCCTTCCAGGACAAGCTCCAGGAATACGGGATGACCTGCTCGATGAGCCGCAAGGGCAACTGCTGGGACAACGCCCCGACCGAGAGTTGGTTCAACAGCTTCAAGAACGAGCGGGTGCATGGCGTTCGCTACGCCAGCCATGCCGACATGCAGGCAGCCAGCTTCGAGTACATCGAGGTGTTCTACAACCGGAAGCGGCTGCATTCGACCCTCGGCTACCGCTCGCCCGTGCAATTCCTGGAGCATTGGATCAGCCAGCAGCATCAGGAAAAATTGGTAGCATGAACCCCGCCCTTTGGAAGACGAAAAACCGAGGGAAGCTCAATAGCCTCTTCCTCCGCTCCATCAATCAAAAAGCGTTGCCTCTTTCAGAGGCTGGCCGGTGCGGTCTTTCACGGACAGAATGGGCCTGTCCTCAAGGGGCCAGCGGATGGCGATCGCGGGATCGTTCCAGGCGAGGGTGCGCTCGTGCTCGGGGGAATAGTAGTCGGTGGTTTTGTAGAGAAAATCGGCGTATTCGGAGAGCACCAGGAAGCCATGGGCGAAGCCCTCGGGGATCCACAGCATGCGCTTGTTTTCTCCCGAGAGGCGGGTGCCCACCCAGCGGCCGAAGGTGGGGGAGCGGCGCCTTAAGTCCACCGCCACGTCGAAGACTTCCCCGGCCACCACGCGCACCAGCTTTCCCTGGGCTTTGGGCGGGAGTTGGTAGTGCAGCCCGCGCAGGACGTTTTTGAATGAACGGGAGTGGTTGTCCTGCACGAAAGCGGGGTTGAGGCCGGTCGCCTCGCGGAAAGCGCGCTGGTTGAAGCTCTCGAAGAAAAAGCCGCGCTCGTCCTCGAATACTTTGGGCTCGATGAGGAGGACCTCGGGGATTTCGGTGGGGAGGATTTTCATCGGGACGCCCGCTTATTCAGGAAACAGCGGGCGGAGAAGGCCGTTGCCGTTTTTTTTGGCAAGCGCGCCAGCTTTGGCCTTGCGTTTGCTCTCGATTCGCTTCGCGCAACGCTGTCAAACGAGACGAACGGCCGCCGCACAAAACGCGCGCAAATCGGCCAGATTTTCCTACAGCACATGGCAAACGCAGTTGTAGTCAACTTTCCGGTACATATGCACCAGTAGCTTCCTGAAGCTAGCCATGCGCTTTAGCCGCTCCGCGAGCTGTGCCGCAATGATGCCGGCCTCGTGAAGCTGTCGAAAGCGTTCCACATATTCTATGCAGGTTTCTCGAAGAAATGCGATAGCAAAGCGCTATGGGGCGGCCTCTATGGCCACGAGCAATCGGTAACAGGCGATGTACAGCGCGTCCTAGTCCAGGAGAAATTGCTCGCGCGTGCTCGTCTTGATGCGTTCAAGGCGCTTGACCGATTCTTCAATCTCGCCGCTGCGCGGGCGGACAAGATCGGCGTTCAGGGTCACGGTGCGAACGCCTCTTTCGTCGCGGCTCGTATGACCGGTGCGATGTCCAAGTAGCGCAGGACCGCGCGCTCGAAGCTCCCTGTTTAGCGACGCGCTGATGCGCGCCCTGCCGTAAGGGATACCGGGTCTTGCGCGGCACAAAGCGTTCAGCCTGGGAGACGATCCAGGAAACTGCGCACGTATTCGGCATACCGATGGTAATCCTGAAGGCACGACTTGATCGAGGCGTGGACGATTTTCCGGTCCGCGTCATTGTAGTCGTGCACCAGGATGTTGCGGAGCCCGGCGCTGCGTGCGATCCGATCTGCGAATTCCTGCGGATAGACGTCCAAGCCGGCGAGGAGCAGAAACGTATCGCGGTAGGTAAGACGGGTCGACCGGCCCTCGCCGGTCCCGAGCTCGCTGATGAGATGCTCGTTGATATCGATGGCACGCATGATGATCCGCTCGAGAAGCCGCTCGACAGCCGCCAGCTTGATGGCATCGCCCGTGAGCGACGTCAACGTTTCGTCCTTGAACTTGACCAGCCGCTCCAGGTCCTCGGCGATCAGTTGAAGCTTGCGGAGGACGAACTCACGCCGAACCATAGAGCTTCTCTTTCATTCGAGCCATCTTTTTGCGGAAAAGCAGATCCTCCAACGCGAACAGATCCGACGAATCTATGAAATCGCGATAGGCGTAGGCGCGGTACTCGTAGAACGAATCCGGATCGCCCCTGAGCAAGATCCCCTGGTGCATGATCTCTTGCCGCAACAACGGGTCGGCATCCTCCAGGCGGACCAGGTCCAGGGAGTAGCGCTGGAATACCTCCGCCAGATCGGTGTAACAGTCCAGGAATTCTTCCGCCCGGCAACCGAGAACCGCGATGTCCAGGTCGCTCTCGGGTCCCGCGTGGTGCTTCGCGTGCGAGCCGTAAAGCACGACCAAGCGCAGCCCGTAGCGCTTCGCAACATCCGCTAGCCGTTCCAGGTCGTATACGGGCATTGGCCGGTCTCGCGCATGGATGGCTCAGGCATCGTCGCACGTGGTGTCGGGGGGATGGCAAGTCGGTCGAACATCGGTGGCCCTCGTACTGAACGCTAAGATTATGCCACGCAAGGCATTTTCAGGAAACGCGGGATGCCGTCCGTGGGGTAGGGCGGCGCATTGAAGGAATGCGCGAGGACTTGCAGGCGCCGAGGGGGCGGTGCGCGGGAGTGTACCGTACGGGCATGTGGGGTGCGTTGAGCGGGAGCGAAACGCCACCCTCCATCGAAGTATCGAAACTTCACGGACGGTGCGCTCAAGCGCACCCTACGGGAACTGCGCTGAAATGCTCGTTACAGCTTTGCCCCAATGGGTAGCGGGCGAATGCGGTGTCGGGCGTCTTCAACAATGACAACGGCACCTTGTCCTAGCGCCTCCGTGGAGTCCGAGAGCACGGACGACAGCCGTTCGATGAGCTGCGGCAGCCGGGGGTTATGCAACCTGAAAACGATGACGCTGGCTATTTTTCCGTGGGTCAGGGCGCCGATTTCGCCAAAATCCAAGTCATGGGTGACGACGACCCTCCCTTCCGCGATGGCTTTTGCAAATATTTCTTCGTCTGACAGCCTTTGCAGGCCCTCGTCACGCAAATGGGTGGCGTCAGACCCTTGCTCGCGCAGCCAGCGCGCGAGTCTCACGTCTACACAAGCGTCAACGAGAAACCGCAGCGATGGCATTCAAGGAACGTGGACTTGTTCTTCCGTGAGCCACGCGGCGTACTCGATGGCTTGCTGGATGTCCTCGCGAGCGAGATCCGGATAACCCTCCAGGATCTCTTCGAACGTCGCTCCATGGGCGATTGCGCGCACGATGACCGACACGGGGATGCGCATGCCGCGAATGCAGGCGCGGCCGCCCATGATGTTGGGGTCGAAGGTGATGCGGTCGAACATCGGTGGCCCTCGTACTGAACGCTAAGATTATGCCACGCAAGGCATTTTCAGGAAACGCGGGATGCCGTCCGTGGGGTAGGGCGGCGCATTGAAGGAATGCGCGAGGACTTGCAGACGCCGAGGGGGCGGTGCGCGGGAGTGTACCGTACGGGCATGTGGGGTGCGTTGAGCGACACGAAACGCACCGGCGGCAGGTCCCGAAGCGCCGAAGCGGTGCGCCAAGGCGCACCCTACGGGCTGGAGGCGCGGGACTTCGGGACCCATTCCCGCCACAGCCCTCCCCTTGAAGGAGAGGGAGCCCATCCCCACCGCTGCCCGTGCACGGCCCGGGGTGCACCCCCGCAAAGGGAAGAGGGCACCTGCGAGCGGACCTTGTCGGAAGACTCAGAAGACCCTTTCGTTGAGGATGCGTAGCAGATACTGGCCGTAGCCGTTCTTGGCCAAAGGCTTTGCGAGCGCCTCGAGCTGCCCCGCGTTGATGTAGCCCAGGCGGTAGGCGATTTCCTCGGGGCAGGCGATCTTGAGGCCCTGGCGGCGCTCGATGGTCTCGATGAAGTGGGCGGCTTCCAGCATGGATTCGTGGGTGCCGGTGTCGAGCCAGGCGTAGCCCCGGCCCATGACCATCACCTCCAATTGTCCCTGCTCCAGATACCGCTTGTTGACGTCGGTGATCTCCAGCTCGCCGCGGGCCGAGGGCTTGAGGGAGGCGGCGATGTCCAATACCTGGTTGTCGTAGAAGTACAGTCCGGTCACCGCGTAGCGGGAGCGGGGCTGCTTGGGTTTCTCTTCCAGGCTCAGGACCCGTCCGTTGTCGTCGAACTCCACCACGCCGTAGCGCTCCGGGTCCTGGACCGGGTAGGCGAAGACCGTGGCGCCGCTCCTTTTGCGGGCGGCTTTCTGCACCAGCGCGGCCAGGTCGTGGCCGTAAAAGATGTTGTCGCCAAGCACCAGGGCGCAGGCATCCCGTCCCACGAAATCGCGCCCGATGACGAACGCCTGGGCGAGCCCCTCCGGCGCGGGCTGCACCGCATAGGAGAAGCTCATGCCCCACTGGGCGCCGGAGCCCAGCAGGTCGCGAAAGCGCGGCGTGTCCTGGGGGGTAGAGATCACCAGGATGTCCCGGATGCCCGCCAGCATGAGGGTGCTGAGCGGGTAGTAGACCATGGGCTTGTCGTAGATCGGGAGCAACTGCTTGGAGACCACGTGGGTCACCGGGTAGAGGCGCGTGCCGGAGCCGCCGGCAAGGATAATTCCCTTCATGATCGATCGTCCGTTCGAGTGCTTCTGGTATCGGGCTCTTTTGAGTATCGAGTGGATCAGGCTCCCCTCGAGGTCGCGTATGCGGAGCCTGAGGGGCCCACTCCCCCGGCCCCTCCCCCCGGGGGGAGGGAGCCCGTGGGGAGCGCTCATTGTACGTCCTCCTCTCCCTTGGGGAGGGGGCATTCCCCTCCTCTTCCTCCTCCCCCAGCGGGGGAGGAGAGGGCCGAGCGCCCGTCAGGCATTTGGAGGACGCTTGCCCGGATATTTCACGAAGACGCCCCCAAGATTAAGCCAAGTAGCTAAAGGAGCAATGTTTTGGTGATTGAGGCTTCAAGTCCGATTTGTCCCGGCGGGCTGCTCGGGTTCCGGCGGGGAGCAGGGCGGCCATCTTTCGCTCGTGCTCCTCGCCCCTGGGCTCTACCACGGGCTTCGTCGGCTGCGCGCAACCTCTCTTGCCCGGCCCCGCGCCATCCTCCCGAGTCCCTCGTGAAATATCCGGGCTAGACGAGCGCGGGCGTCAAGTCACCATTTGCAATCATGAGGATGGGGTCCCGGTCGCGTCCGGCGCGTCTGTTGCTTGCGCCCATCTGCCACGGAAAGGGACTTGTCTCGCCGCTGCCCGACGCCTCGCCAAGGCGCCGGCTGGCGGCGGTGATGAAGGATTTCCTGAAACTGGCGAATGGCCTAACCTTGGAGGCAGGACGGAATCTTTCGCCCAGCCGATTTTCTAACGTTTCGATGTCGACCCATGAGCGCTGAGGATTTTGCGGCCCTGCGCCAGCAGATGCTGGTGGATATCGCCGCCCATACCTTTTTCGCCAAGGAGCGGATCGGCAAGGACTTCCTTGACGGGCGCGTCATGGAGGTCATGGGCAAAGTGCCGCGGCACGAGTTCGTCCCGCTCGAGCTTCAGCCCTATGCCTATATCGACCGCCCCCTGCCCATCGGCTTCGACAAGACGATCTCCCAGCCCTTCATCGTCGCCCTGATGACCGATCTGCTCGAGGTCCAGGAGGGGGACACCGTTCTCGAGGTCGGCACCGGGCTCGGCTACCAGGCGGCGGTGCTGGCCGAGCTGGCGCGCAAGGTGTACAGCGTGGAGATCATCGAAGAGCTCGCCACCCAGGCCGTGCAGCGGTTGCAACGCGCGGGATATGCCAACGTGGAGGTCAAAGTCGGCAACGGCTACTACGGCTGGCCGGAGAAGGCGCCGTTCGACAAGGTGATCGTGACCGCGGCGCCCGAGCTGATCCCGCCACCCCTGATCAACCAGCTCAAGCCCGGCGGCCGGATGGTGATCCCCGCGGGGCTCCCCGACAGCCAGCAGCTCATGCTGGTCGAGAAAAGCGCCGCCGGCAAGGTCACGATCCAGGAGATTCTGCTGGTCCGCTTCGGGCAGCTCGAAGGGGCGCCCGACTTCTGACGCGGTCGGCGCCTACCGCCCTTTCTTCCGCGTCAGCGGCGGCCGTAGTTGCGGTCGATCCAGCTTCGGTACGCCCCGGTGGTCACCCCGTCGACCCAGTCCCGGTGGGCGATGTACCAGTCGATGGTTTTCCGGAGGCCGGACTCGAAGGTCTCTGTGGGTGCCCAGTTCAGCTCAGCCCGGATCTTGCGGATGTCCATGGCATAGCGCCGGTCGTGGCCCGGGCGGTCCTTGACGTACTTGATGAGGGCCGAATGGGGTCGGCGCGAGGGGTGCAGCTCGTCGAGGATGGCGCAGATCGTTTTCACCACGTCGATGTTGGTCTTCTCGCACTCGCCGCCGATGTTGTAGGTCTCGCCCACCCGGCCGTCCTCCAGCACCCGGCGGATCGCGGCGCAGTGGTCTTCCACGTACAGCCAGTCGCGCACGTTGAGCCCGTCGCCGTAGACGGGGAGGGGTTGCCCGGTGAGCCCGTTCAGGATCATGAGCGGGATCAGCTTTTCGGGGAACTGGTAAGGGCCGTAGTTGTTGGAGCAGTTGGTGGTGAGGGTGGGCAGCCCGTAGGTGTGGTGGTAGGCGCGCACCAGGTGGTCGGAGGCGGCTTTGGAGGCGGAGTACGGGCTGTTGGGGGCGTAGGGGGTCGTCTCCGAGAACGCGGGGTCAGCCGGTCCCAGGGAGCCGTACACCTCGTCGGTGGACACGTGCAGAAAGCGGAAGCGGTCCCGCTCGGCGCCTTTGAGCCCCTCCCAGTAGGCCCGCACTTCGTCCAGCAGGCGGAAGGTGCCCACGATGTTGGTCTGGATGAAGTCCTCGGGCCCGTGGATCGAGCGGTCCACGTGGCTTTCGGCGGCGAAGTGCACCACGGCGCGCGGCCGGTACTGGCCCAGCAGCTCGCGCACGAGCCGGTGATCGGCGATATCGCCCCGCACGAAGATGTGCCGGGGATCGTCAACCACCTCAGCCAGGTTGCCGAGGTTGCCGGCGTAGGTGAGCTTGTCCAGGTTGACCACGGGCTCGCCCACCTCGCGCAGCCACTGAAGGACGAAGTTGGCGCCGATGAAGCCGGCGCCGCCGGTGACGAGGATCATGACCGCGCCTCGTCCAGCCAGCGGGACCATCCCTTTTCGACCACGCCGAATTTTTCGAGGCGAAAACGGCGAGCGGGCGGCAGCGGCTCTGCGACGATCGACAGGTCTATGCCCGAATCGGGGCGCATGGTGCCGCGAGCGACCGAGCCGTGGCGCGCCAAGGCGCGCAGGCGGTCTCCATACACCGGCTGGCAGGCCGCAGGCAGGGCGGAAACGATGCGTTCGGACGCCTCCCGATCCATGGACCTCATCCGGCGTCTTTGCACAAAACCCACACGGTCTCCTGCACGAGCTGCTGCGCGAAGCGGGACTGCGATGCCATCAGGCGCTCCCATTCCGGCCGGGTGTACACGAGCAGCTCCGCCGGCACCGGGAGGTCGAGGATATTCCATCGGCCAGCGCGCTCATGGAAGGGGAGCGGCGAGTCTTCCACTACAGCCCCCAGGTCCACGTCGCTGCCCACGCCCCAGTCGCCCCGGGCGTAGGAGCCGAAGTAGCCGATGCGCAAAACCCCGGGATGGCGCTTCGCTTCTTCTGCGGCCCAGTCTCTGACCGCATGGTCGACGATCGCCCGATCAGGCCAGGCGAGCACGGACGAACTCAAGGATCTCACGGGCATAGGCGATGGCCTGATCGCTTTGAATGGAGCCGTAGTGCTCGAAGGGTGCCCCTTCGGGGTGGCCATGGGCGCAGCCGCTGGCGACATAGAAATTGTCCAGGACCTTTCCCTTTTCGACCAATTCCGCGGGCGCTGGCCTGGGCAGCTCGCTCAGCAGGCGGGCCACTGCGTGTCCCCAGGCTTCCTGTCCCGAACGAAGGTGCAGGGCCTTGACGGCCTTTTCGGCGGATTGCTGGGCCGCGAAACAGGCCCATTCGTGACGCCCGTCCCGCTGGGAGGCCAGCGCCTGTTCCAGATCCCGTTCCGCTTGCCTGAACCAATCCGCGGCGCGGTTGCTCATGAAGGTCGCGAGGGAAAGTGTCGAATCAGGGTCAATTCTAGGTTTTTCCGGGGATTCCGTGTAGGCTACCGCCGCTTGGTTGGGCGTGTTGGGGTGTTCTTTGCGTTTTCTCCTGGTCAAGACGTCGTCCCTGGGCGACGTGGTCCACAACCTGCCGGTCGCCACCGATCTGGCCCGCGCATACCCCGGCTGCCGCATCGACTGGGTGGTGGAGGAAGGCTTCGCCGCCATCCCGCAGCTCCATCCTGCGGTCTCGCGGGTCATCCCCGTGGCGCTGCGCCGTTGGCGCCGCCGGCCCCTCGCGCCGGCCACCTGGTCGGCGCTTCTCCGGCTGTGGGCCGCCCTGCGGGAAGAGCGTTATGACGGGATCATCGATACCCAGGGCTTGTTGAAAAGCGCATTGGTCGCGCGCATCGCCCGGGGGCGGCGCTGCGGCTTCCACCGGGCGAGCGCCCGCGAGCCCCTGGCCGCGGCCTTTTACGAGGAGACACACCGCGTCGAGCGGCGCTTGCACGCAGTGGAGCGCAACCGCCGGCTCGCGGCCCGCTGCGCCGGCTACGCCCTCGCCGAGCCCGCCGACTACGGCATCCAGGCGCCGGCGCGGCGGTTTCCCTGGCTGAACGCCGGGCGCTACGTGGTGCTGCTCCACGCCACCAGCCGGGAGGACAAGTTGTGGCCCGAAGCCCGGTGGGTCGAGTTGGGAAAGCACCTCGCGGATCGGGGCGCGACCAGTGTGCTTCCCGCCGGAAACCCTTGGGAAAAGGCGCGGGCGGAACGGCTCGCCGCCGCAATCCCCGGAGCAGTGGCGGCGCCTCGGCTCGATCTGGAGGAATTGGCGGCGGTGCTGACGGGGGCCTGGGTCGTCATCGGCGTGGACACCGGGCTCACCCATCTGGCGGCGGCCCTGGACCGGCCCGTGGTGGGCATTTATTGCGCGACAGACCCGGGACTCACGGGCGTGTACGCGGGCAGCCGCGCCCTCAACGTGGGGGGGGCCGGGCGGCCGCCGCAGGTGGCGGAAGTGTTGGATGCGCTCTGGGCCCTGATACACTGATTCCGTGTAACACGGATCCAACAAGAAGCCTGCGATGGCCAATCTCACCATTACGTTGAGCGACGACCTGCTTAAAAAAAAGCGCGGATTCGCGCCCTGGAGCAGGGCACTTCGGTGAACGCGCTCATTCGCGAGTTTCTCGAGGGTTACGCCGGGGTGGAATCCGCCCGCCAGCAGGCCGTGTCCGACCTGCTGCGGCTCGCTCGCGAATCCCGTGCCCGTCGCGGCGGCCGCAGATGGACGCGGGACGAGTTGCATGAGCGGTGAGGGCTTTCTTAGATACGAACGCTCTGATGTATCTGTTCACCGAAGATCTGCAGCACGGGCGGAAGTTCGACGGGCTCGTGGTTCAAAACCCATTCCGATCGATACGCGCCGCATGAGCGCCGGCCGTCGGGCTTACACCACCCTGCTCTGGCTCGCCTTGCCGCTTATTCCCTTGCGGCTCGCGTGGCGCGCCCGGCGCCAGCCGGCGTACCTGGACCACGTGGCCGAGCGCTTCGGCCGCTACGGGGATGTGCCTCGCCGCCCGGTGATCTGGATCCACGCCGTGTCGGTGGGGGAAACCCGCGCCGCGGCGCCCCTGGTGGAGCGCCTTTTGGAGAGGTATCCCGGTCACCAGATTCTCCTCACCCACATGACGCCCACGGGGCGCGAGACCGGGCGGCAGGTCTTCGGCGATCGCGTCCTTCAGGCCTACCTTCCCTACGACTATCCCTTCGCCGTGCGCCGGTTTCTCGCCCACTTCCGTCCCGCGCTGGGCGTGCTCATGGAGACGGAGCTGTGGTTTAACCTGATCGCCGGCTGCCGGGAGGCTCGGGTTCCCCTGTATCTGGTGAATGCGCGCCTCTCGGAGCGCTCCTACCGCCGCTACGCCCGGTTCCCGGACCTCGTCGGCGAGGCGCTGGGGGGATTGACCGGCGTGCTGGCCCAGACCGAGGCGGACGCGGAGCGGCTTTCCCGGCTCGGGGCTCGCCGGGTGGAAGTGGCGGGCAACCTCAAGTTCGACCTGACGCCGCCGGCGGCGCAGCTCGCCCGGGGCCGGGCGCTGCGCGCCATGTTCGGACCCCGCCGGCCGGTGTTTCTCGCCGCCAGCACGCGGGAAAGCGAGGAGCCGCGAGTGCTGGACGCTGTGGCGCGCCTTACCGTTCCCGAGCTTCTGACCGTGATCGTGCCTCGCCACCCCCAGCGCTTCGACGAGGTAGCAGCCCTCATCGCCCGCCGGGGCCTCAAGTTCCAACGCCGCAGCGAAGCGCGCTCCATTGCTCCCGAGACTCAGATAGTGCTGGGGGATTCCATGGGGGAGCTTTTCGCCTACTACGCCGCCTGCGACGTGGCGTTCGTGGGCGGGAGCCTCGCGCCCCTGGGGGGACAGAACCTGATCGAGCCCTGCGCCGTGGGGGTCCCGGTGCTGATTGGCCCCCACACCTTCAATTTCGAGGAAGCGGCCCGGCAGGCGGTGGAGGAAGGGGCGGCGCTGCGGGTGGCCGACGAGGCGGCGCTGGCCGCCGCGGTGGCGGCGCTGCTCGCGGACGCCGCACAGCGCCGTCGCATGGCCGAGGCGGGCCTCGCCTTCGCCCAACGCCACCGGGGGGCGGTGGAGCGGGTCCTCGCCCGGATCACCGCAGCAGGTATCGGTTGACCGCCTCTATGTCCTCGTCGGTGAGCACGCCGGCCGCGCGGCGCAGTTCCAGGGAGCTCAAGATGTAATCGTAAAGGGCCTGGAAGTGGTCCCGGCGGGCCGAGTAGAGCTGCTGCTGGGCGTCCAGCACGTCGACGAAGGTGCGCACCCCCACCTCCTGGCCGGTGATGGTGGAGTCGAGCTGGCTCTGGCTGGAGACCAGGGCCTGTTCCAGGGCCTTCACCCGGGCGAGGCCGTTGGTGACGTTGAGGTAGGCCTGGCGCACGTTCTGGGCGATGGTACGGCGCACGTTGTCCAAGTCCTGCAGGGCCTTGTCCTGGTTGGAGAGGGCTTGCCGCACCTGGGACTGGGTGGCGAAGCCCTGGAACAGGGGCACCGAGAGCTGCACGCCGACCACCGCCGAATCGGTGTCGAGCCCGACCCCAGTGATGCCCACGCTGGCGTTGCGGGCTTCCGAGTAGCTGGCTACCAGGTCGAGGGTGGGGTAATGGCCGGCCCGAGCCCGTTCCACTTCCTGTTGGGCGAATTCATAGGCGTCCTGTTGGATCCTGAGCACCAGGCTGTTGGTCTCAGCGAGGGCGAGCCATTCCTCCATGGTGGCGGGCGCGGGCGGCGCGAGCTGGAGCTTTTCCGTGTTCACCCGGGCGAGCTCCCCGGGATAGCGACCGATGATCTGCTGCAACGCCCGCTTCTTGATTTCCAGGTCGTTGCGGGCGCCGATCTCCTGGGCGCTGGTGAGGTCGAAGCGCGCCTGGGCTTCGTAGGTGTCCACGATGGTGGCGGTGCCCACCTCGAAGTTACGCTTGGCCTGTTCCAGTTGCTGGGCGATGGCCCGCTTCTGGGCTTCCGCCAGCTCGACGTTGACCTGGGCCAGCAGCACGTCGAAGTAGGCACGGGCCACCCGCAGGATCAAGTCCTGGGTGGCCTGCCCGAACTGGGCCTCGGCCTGTCGCACCTGGATTTTGGCCTGCTCGTAGACCACCAGGTTCTGCTTGCGGTAGAGGGGCTGGGTGGCGGTGATGGACCAGTTGCGGGAATAGAAGCTCTGGGTGCCTCGGGTGCCGGAGTCCACGTCGTTGTAATTGCGGCTGGCTGAGAGGGTGGCCGAGGGGAGCAGCCCGGCCCGGCCCTGGGGCAGGAGCTCCTGGGCTGCCTGAAACGCCGCCCGGGCCGACTGGTACTGGGCATCCTTGAGCGTTGCTTCCCGGTAGATGGAGAGCAGGTCTTCGGCCTGGGCGGCGCCGGCGTGGAGGAGAAGCGCTAGCGCCGGAAGAACGCGTCGCATGAAAAAGTTCCTCCCTTCCATGATCCGCACGCCGGGTGGCACCAGAGAAAAACGAAGGCCTGCCAGCCCGGCGAAGGCATGGTCAAAAAACAAAGCGCGAGGGCCGCCAGGCGTTCCTGAGCGGCGGAATGCAGGTCTCGAACAAGGAATCGGTGCGGTAGGCCCCTTCGGACACGCGGGTGACGAGCACCGCCTCCATGATAGGTTCTTCCCCCACCACTGCCAGGAGCCGCCCACCTATGGCGAGGCTCTGCTGGAACGCTTCCGGCAGCACCGGCACGGAGCCGGTCAGCAGGATCGCGTCGTAGGGCGCATAGACCGACCAGCCCCGGGAGGCGTCGCCCAGCTCCACCGTCACGTTGCGGATGTCGTGGGCTTGGAGGTTTTTTTCGCCGAAAGCCTTGAGCTCCGGATGGAGCTCCACGCTGTACACGTGGCGCGCCCGGCGGGCGAGGAGCGCCGTCATGTAGCCGCTGCCGGTGCCCACCTCAAGGACCTTGTCCCCGGGCTTCACCCCCAGCTCCTGGAGCATGCGGGCCTCCAGCTTGGGGGCAAGCATGACTTCCCCGTGCCCCAGGGGGATCTCCATGTCAGCGAAGGCCAGGGCCTTGTAGGGTTGCGGTACGAATTCCTCCCGCCGCACCTGGAACAGCAAGTCGAGCACTTCCTGGTCCAGCACCTCCCACGGCCGGATCTGCTGCTCGATCATGTTGTAGCGGGCTTGCTCCACGTTCACCTGGGTTCTCCCTTCGCTTGGCTTTTTTTCCCCGCAGGGCGCGGGGCCATGGACAGGACGTCCATTATACTGCACCGCACCGGGCCGCCCCAGCAGCGGGCTTCAGCGCCGTGGCCCGTTTGCCCGCCATCAGTCCAGGGTCCGCCGGTAGCGGGCCACGGCGATGGCCATCACCACCGCCATGAACAGCAGCATGGGCCAGAGATGGGGCGCGGTCTCCGCCAGGCCGTTGCCCTTGAGCATGATGCCCCGCACCAGCCGCAGGAAGTGGGTGAGGGGCAGCGCCTCCCCCAGGACCTGAGCCCAGCCGGGCATGCCGCGGAACGGGAACATGAATCCGGAGAGGAGGATGGAGGGCAGGAAAAAGAAGAAGGTCATCTGCATCGCCTGCATCTGGTTGCGCGCCAGGGTAGAGAAGGTGATGCCCACGGACAGGTTGGCCAGCACGAAGACCAGCACGCAGGCGAGGAGCAGGGGCAGGCTCCCCTCGATGGGCACGCCGAACACCACCCGCGCCGCCGCCAGGATCAACGTTACCTGCACGTAGGCGATGAGGATATAGGGGACGAGCTTGCCCACGGTGACCTCCAGGGGTCTGACTGGCGTTGCCAGCAGGTTTTCCATGGTGCCCCGCTCCCGTTCCCGGGTGACGGCGAGCCCCGTCATCATGATCATGGTCATGGTGAGGATCACCCCCATGAGCCCCGGGACGATGTTGTGCTGGGTGACGCCCTCCGGGTTGTAGCGTCGGTGCACCTGCACCTCGAAGGGCGGCGGCCGCTCCCTCAAGCCAGCGAGGCTGCCCTGGAGGTCGGGCTGAAGCGCGCTTCGATTGAGCTCGAAGAGGGCGGCGATGGCGTTGCTGGTGGCGGCCGGGTCGGTGGCATCCGCCTCCACCAGAATGACGGGCCGCTCGCCCCGCAGAAGCTGGCGGGAGAAGCCTACGGGGATGGAGACCACGAACTGGACCCGGCCGGTCTCCAGCAGCCGCCGCCCCTCGGCTTCGCTACTCACCCGCTGGACCAGATCGAAGTAGCCGCTGTTGGCCAGGCTCGCCAGGAAACCGCGGGCGAAGGGGCTGTCGTCGGCCGAGAGCACCGCCGTGGGCAGATGCTTGGGGTCGGTGTTGATGGCGAAGCCGAAGAGCGCGAGCTGGATCAAGGGAATGCCCACCATCATGGCAAAGGTGAGCCGATCCCGGCGCATCTGGATGAACTCCTTCACCACGATGGCGGTGAAGCGGGACCAGGAAAAGACGTCCAGGCTCATGGGGAAAAATTGTCTCGGGCGCTTTCCATGAGCTGGATGAACACGTCCTCCAGCCCCGGCTGGGTCAAGCTCCAGCGGTAGCGCGGATCGTCCCGGAGCGGAGCGATGCTTCTCGCGAGCGCCTCAGCGTCGGTGCCGGAGACGTGCAGCGCGTTGCCGAAGGGCACCACCTGGGCGACCCCGGGCAGCCCCCGCAGCCGCTCCGCCAGGGCATAGACGTCCTCGCCTTCCGCCGACCAGGTGGTCAGGCCGGAGGCGGCCACCAACTCCGAGGGCGTGCCCTGGGCTAGCAGCGACCCATAGGCCAGATAGGCGAGCCGGTGACAGCGCTCCGCTTCGTCCATGTAGTGGGTGGAGACCAGCACCGTGATCCCATGGGCCGCCAGGCGGTGGATCTGCTCCCAGAAGTCCCGGCGCGCTTTGGGGTCCACGCCGGCCGTGGGCTCGTCGAGGAGCAGCAGCCGAGGTGCGTGGAGCATGCAGGCGGCCAGGGCCAGCCGCTGCTTCCATCCGCCCGAAAGGGTGCCGGCGAGCTGGCGGCTGCGCTGCGCGAGCCCCAGGTCCTCCAGGGCCCGGTCCACGGCGGCGCGGCGGTTCGCCATCCCGTACATGCGGGCGACGAAGTCCAGGTTTTCCCGGATGGTGAGGTCTTCGTAGAGGCTGAAGCGCTGGGTCATGTAACCCACGTGGCGCTTGATCTCGGCGGTCTGGCGCAGCACGTCATAGCCCAGGCAGGTGCCGCTACCCTCGTCCGGAGTGAGGAGCCCGCACAGCATGCGGATGGAGGTGGTCTTGCCGCTGCCGTTGGGACCCAGGAAGCCGTAGATCTCCCCTTCCCTCACCTGGAGCGAGAGCCCCTTCACCACCGCCCGGCCGCCGAAGCGCTTGGTGAGGCCGGTCACGTGGATGGCATAGCCGTTATGCATAGGGCTCAGCGATTCGCTCCAAGATGAAACCCCGCGTGGAGAAGCCGTCCCGGCCGTCTTCTCCATGCGCGATCCACGCACCTGGCCCTCACTCCTGGCTCCTTCCCCCCCGGGGGAGAGGGAAGGGGACGCAAGCGCCAGCACCAGCACCTTCAGCAAGCTCCCCTCCCCCTGGGGGGAGGGACCGGGGGAGAGGGCTTCCCCAGCCGCGCCAAACTTTCCCGCGGCGGGCACGACCGCGAAGGCACGCGCTCAGTCCGCGCGGCTCGACACCCCCCTGCCGCGTTTTGGCGCTTCGGGAGCGGCGTGCAGGCGCCCGCTTCACCGCAACTCCACGTCCACGGGCTGGCCGGGGTGGAGCCCCGCCGCGTGCTCGGGGGCCACCTTCGCCTCCACCCGAAAGACCAGCTTTTCCCGCCGCTCCCGGGAGAAGATAACCGGCGGGGTGAACTCCGGCTGGGAGGAGACGAAAACGACCGTGGCGGGGATCTCCGCCGAGCAGCCGTCGCAGCGGGCCGAGACCGGTTGGCCCAGGCGGATCTTGGGCAGGTCGGGTTCCGGCACGAAGAAGCGCAGCTTCAGGTTCTCCGGGGGCAGGATGGAGACCACGGGGCTGCCGGCGGGCACCCATTCCCCCGGAAGGAACACCCGGTCTTCCACGTAGCCGCCGACCGGCGCCACCACCGCCTTCTCGGCGAGGCGCCACTCCACCTGGGCCAGGGCCGCCTCGGCGGCCTTTACTTCGGCTTCCGCGGCCCGGATCTCGTCGGGCCGGGCGGGTAGCCGCCCGATGCGCCGCTGGGCCTCCAGCTCCGCCGCCCGGGCTCGGTCCCGCTCGTACTGGGAGCGGGCCGCGTCCAGGGTGTTGGGGCTCACGAAGCCGTCGCGGATCAGCTTCTCCTGGCGGCGGAAATTGGCTTCGGAGAAGGCGAGGGCGGCGAGCGCCTGCTGGTACTGGGCTTCGATCGCCGCCAACTCCTCCGGCCTCAGGCCCTTGGTGAGGTTGGCGAGCCGGGCCCGGGCTTGCTTGAGCCGCTCTGCCGCCTCCCGCCTGGCCGCCTGCTCGGCGTCCTGCTCCAGCACGAAGAGGCGGGCGTTGCGCTCGACCCGGCTGCCCCGGTCCACCGCAAGCTCCACCAGCGTCCCTGCCTGGGAGGAGGCGACGTAGACGTACTCGCCCTCCACATAGCCCTGGTAGGCGGCGGGCTTCTCTCCCCCGCAGGCGGCGAGCAGGGCGGCGACGGCGGCGCTCATCAGGCGAAGGCTGGAAGTCATGGAGCGAGCTCCCGGGCGAGACCGTGGAACAGCAGATCCAGGTGGGCGGCCACGTAGCGCTCCAAGCGCACGGGTTCCGCCTCGTAGGCCTGGAAGGTGTGCTTCCACAGGATCTGCAGGACGAGGGGCGCCACGACCAGCCGCCAGGCGGCCGCCGTATCGATGCGCCGGAATTCCCCGCGCCGGATGCCCCGGGCGAGGATCGACTCCACCAGGCGCTGGGCCCGCTGGATGACCTCCTCGAAGTAGAACCGAGAGACCTCGGGGAAATTGCCCGCTTCCGATATCACCAGCTTGGGGATGCCCGAAAGGGGGGAGTCCACCACCGCCCGGACAAACTGGACGATGAGCTGGTCGAGGAGTTCCCGGCTACTGCCGGAGAAGCGGGCGGCTCGGGCCTCCGCTTCCGCCAAGTTGGGCAGCAGGGCCCGGCGCACCAGGGCCTTGAACAGCTCGGCCTTGTTGGGGAAATAGAGGTAGAGGGTCCCCTTGCTCACGCCGGCCCGGGCGGCTACGTCCGCGAGGCGCGTGGCGGCGTAGCCATGGCGGGTGAAAAGCTCCAGGGCGGCGGCCAGGATCTCGTCGGGACGCGCGTCTTTGCGGCGTTGCCAACGGGGCTTGTTCACCGCGGCGGGATGGACCATCGGCCGCTCATTTAATGACTGACCGGTCGGTAATATATCTTTCCTTCCCCCGGCGGTCAACGCGATGCACGCGACCCGAGGGGCCGCGTTGGCGGCTCTTGACCCGTGCACTTGAATCGACCGGCGCTTTGGGCTAGCGTTGGGGCTGTACTACGTAGGGGTCCTGGCAAGGGACCGGCGGGCAGATCCGGCAGCAGCGCCACCCACCGAAAGGTCTCGATGCCGGGTGAGACAAACCCTTCGAACCTGTCCGGGTAATGCCGACGTAGGGAACGTAGCTGTCCCTCTCCTTCGCTCCCGGCCAGCGGTTTTCACTACTTGAGGAGCGAATCCAGATGAGCGCCAATCCCAAGTTCCTGGCAGCCACCGCCCGCGTGGACGAGGCGGCCGTGCAGCCGTTTCCCAACTCCCGCAAGGTCTACGTGCAGGGCTCTCGGCCCGACCTCCGGGTGCCCATGCGGGAGATCACCCAGTCCGACACGCCGGCCTCCTTCGGGGCGGAGAAGAACCCACCCATTTTCGTCTACGACACCTCCGGCCCTTACACCGATCCGGCGGTCACGGTGGATATTCGCAATGGCCTCCCTGCCCTGCGGCTGCCCTGGATCCTGGAGCGGGGCGACACCGAGGAGCTCCCCGGGCCCACCTCCCAGTACGGCCGGGCGCGGCTCGAGGACCCGAAGCTCGCAGAGCTGCGCTTCAACCTGAAGCGCAAGCCGCGCCGGGCGAAGACGGGGATGAACGTGACCCAGATGCACTACGCCCGCCGGGGCATCGTCACGCCGGAGATGGAGTTCATCGCCATCCGGGAGAACCTGCGGCGGGAGGAGTTCCTCGCGAGCCTCACCCAGGAGCAGCGGGAGCTGCTCGTCCGTCAGCACCGCGGGCAGGCCTTCGGCGCCTCCATCCCCGCGGAGATCACGCCGGAGTTCGTGCGGGACGAGGTGGCCCGCGGTCGCGCCATCATTCCGGCCAACGTCAATCACCCGGAAACGGAGCCCATGATCATCGGCCGCAACTTCCTGGTGAAGATCAACGCCAACATCGGCAACTCGGCGGTCACCTCCTCCATCGGCGAGGAGGTGGACAAGATGACCTGGGCGATCCGCTGGGGCGCCGACACGGTGATGGACCTGTCCACCGGCAAGCACATCCACGAGACGCGGGAATGGATCATCCGCAACTCCCCCGTGCCCATCGGCACCGTGCCCATCTACCAGGCCCTGGAGAAGGTGGACGGGAAGGCGGAAGAGCTCACCTGGGAGATCTTCCGCGACACCCTGATCGAGCAGGCGGAGCAAGGGGTGGACTACTTCACCATCCACGCCGGGGTGCGGCTCGCCTACATTCCCCTCACCGCCAGGCGCCTGACCGGCATCGTCTCCCGCGGGGGCTCCATCATGGCCAAGTGGTGCCTGGCCCATCACCAGGAGAGCTTCCTCTACACCCATTTCGAGGAAATCTGCGAGATCATGAAGGCCTACGACGTGGCCTTCTCCCTGGGGGACGGGCTGCGGCCGGGCTCCATCTACGACGCCAACGACGAGGCCCAGATCGCCGAGTTGAAGACTTTGGGGGAGCTCACCCGCATCGCCTGGAAGCACGACTGCCAGGTGATGATCGAGGGTCCGGGGCACGTGCCCATGCAGCTCATCAAGGAGAACATGGACCTGGAGCTTAAGCATTGCCACGAAGCGCCCTTCTACACCCTGGGCCCCCTCACCACCGACATCGCGCCGGGCTACGACCATATCACGAGCGCGATCGGCGCCGCCATGATCGGCTGGTACGGCACGGCGATGCTGTGCTACGTCACGCCCAAGGAGCACCTGGGGCTGCCTAACAAGAAGGACGTGAAGGACGGCATCATCGCCTACAAGATCGCCGCCCACGCCGCGGACTTGGCCAAGGGGCATCCCGGCGCCCAGATCCGCGACAACGCCCTATCCAAGGCGCGCTTCGAATTCCGCTGGGCGGATCAGTTCAACCTGTCTCTGGATCCGGACACCGCCCGGGAATTCCACGACGAGACCCTGCCCCAGGAGGGGGCGAAGCTCGCCCACTTCTGCTCCATGTGCGGCCCCCACTTCTGCTCCATGAAGATCACCCAGGACGTGCGCGACTACGCCGCCCAGGTGGGCCTCTCGGAGGAGGAGGCGCTCAGGAAGGGGATGGAGGAGAAGGCCGAGGAGTTCGTGAAGTCCGGCGGCGAGGTCTATCGGAAAGCCTGAGGAACAAGCCCATCAGCCCGGCGGCCACGAGAGAGAGGGTTCCCGTTTCCGGGACGGTGGCCACCACCCGGAGGTTGTCCAGACCCACTGCGGAGGAGCCGTGGCCGCTCCCCTCGGTCAGCCGGAGCCGAAGGCTGGCCGTCCCTCCCGGATAAAGCTCGCCGAAGACGAGGGAAAAAACGCCGCGGGTCGCGCCATTGTGCTCCGGCCGCCCGATGGAAAGAAGCTCGCGCTCGGCGCCGCCCGCGAGGAGATGCACCTCGAAGTCGTCGGCATTGGCGCCGGCGTCGTCGGTGGTGTCGAACACCCAGTCGAAGGAAATGGCGAGGGCGCGGCTGCCGGCGGGGACGCCGAAGGGGACCAAGAGCTGGCTGGTCCCCGCCTCGCTCCCGCGCAAGTCGCCACGTTGGTCTCCGATCACCAGGAAGTTGCCGGAAGTGTAAAAATTGTCGAAATGAACGGCGCTTTCGCCGGAGGACGTACCGTCGATGGCGTTGTCATGGCGGCGGACGTTGACCCAACTGCCCTCCTCCGGACTGCCGGCGGCGCTGCCCGGCGGCAACCAGGCGAGCAGCGCCTCCCCGGAGACGACCGACGTCCGGCTGGCCAGCCCGGGCACAGCGTCGAAGTTCAGGTCGAGCAAGACGATAGGCGCGGCGGAACCGGCGCCGGATGCAAACAGCATGACCCAGCCCCACAGGATGAAAAGACCTTTGAACGCTTTCATGACGATGTCAACTCCTGGTGATTGCCCGGCGCGTCAACAGCAAACATTGTTCCAGTCTGGCGATGGTGCTGGCATGTTCTTGTTTTGTCTGGCAGGGCGTCGAAGCGACAGGGTGGGTCGTGAAAGACCCTCGGCAGGCCCGTGTAAGTTGCGCCGACACTTGTTGAGGGGGCGGGGGCCAGGGTGGACGCGAGGTCTGGCCGCCTCAAAATCGAGCAGACCGCGGGTCGCATAGCCGAGACGCACCAGGCATCGACGGGCGCCGCTCCGGTGCGCGAAAGTGCGCCCCACCGCTAGCGGGGTGCGATCAGCTTGAGCCTGGGGAAATATTCGCGGTAGCGCCTGGCGTCGCGGGTGAGCAAGGCCAATCCGCCGAGGGCCGCGTGGGCGCCGACATAAAAGTCCGGAAGCGGTGTGCCTTTTCTGCCGCCCCGCTTCCGGTAGAGGACGTAGGCCTTGCCGGCAAGGAAAGCCGCGGGCCAGGGTAGAGGCTGGCGTTCGAAGTTAAAGAGCGCGATGGCGCTTTCGAACTCCTCGATGGTGTCGAAGCCGACAGACACCTCGGCATAAATGATGGGATTGATCACGCCCCGGCCGGCGTCCGCGACCTCCCGCAAGCGCTTTGCCGACCAGTCGAACCAGGTTGGATCCTGTTGGACGACGTCGATCAGCACGTTACTGTCCACCAAGACCTTGCCGGAGGCCGCCGCGGGCATCACTCGTCCCCGCGAAGAAAGGCCATGATCTGATCGGTGGTTTTGCCCTTCCAGGCCCTATTGGTCGCGCTCCCCCGCAACCGCTCCACGGCCGATTGCCCGCGGCTCTTTCTTTTTCCCGCCGGCTTGAGAATGACTTTTCCCCGTACGTATTCGAACTCCACCTCCGTAGCGGGAAGTAACCCCGCCTTTTCGCGGATCGCTTGCGGGATCGTAACCTGTCCCTTGCTGGTAATGCGCACGTTGACCTCCGTAGCCGTCTTGGTAAGACTTAATACTGGTAAGAATCTTACCGCATCGACCACAGCCTGCTCAAGGGAAGCTGTCATTGGCCCCAGCCCCTTGAGCCCGTCCGGCCCGCCAGGCCGGCCGCCGTGCTAACATGCGGGTTTTTCGCGCCCGGCCATGGAGACTTCCCCGCTCATCCACGCGATCCTCCTCGGCATCGTCGAGGGTCTGACCGAGTTCCTGCCCGTCTCCAGCACGGGGCATCTGATCGTCGCCCAGGATCTGCTCGGCTTCGCCGGGGAGCGGGCCAAGACCTTCGCCATCTTCATCCAGCTCGGCGCCATTCTCGCCGTGTGCTGGGAGTACCGGGTCCGCTTCCGCAAAGTGGCGGCCGGGCTCGGCTCGGATCCCGCCGCGCGGCGCTTCGCGCTGAACCTGCTGGTGGCCTTCGCCCCGGCTCTGGTGCTGGGCGTGCTGTTCTACAAGATCATCAAAACCTATTTGTTCTCGCCCCTCACCGTGGCGGGGGCGCTGGTCGTCGGGGGGCTGGTGATCCTTTGGGTGGAACGGCGGGATCACCGGGGGCGCGTCGCCCGGGTGGAGGACATGACCTGGCGCGACGCGTTGAAAGTGGGGCTGGCCCAGTGCGTCGCCATGTTTCCCGGGGTCTCCCGCTCGGGCGCTACCATCATCGGCGGCATGCTCTTCGGCCTCACCCGAGAGGCCGCCACCTTGTTCTCGTTTTTCCTCGCCGTGCCCACCATGCTGGCGGCGGTGACCTACGATACTTACAAGAACTGGGCCTTGCTTTCGGGAGCGGACCTGGAGCTTTTCGCCCTGGGCTTCGGCTCCGCTTTTGTGATGGCGCTGCTCACCGTGCGGGCGCTGCTCGGCTATGTCTCCCGGCACAGCTTCCGGCCGTTTGCCTGGTACCGGATCTTCTTCGGCGGCGTGGTGCTCGCCACTTGGTGGACGGGCGCCGTGGACTGGACGGCGATCCCTTAGGGATCAAGCGCTCGGAATCGCGGGGTACGCGTGAGCGCCGCTCGAAAAGCCGGTTGCCCGGTGCGTTTCGCCTGTCTGCCGCGACCCGTGCGGCGCAGGCAGGCTTCGCTCAACACACCCTCTCTTCTGGAAGCTTTGGCTATCCCTGGACCCAGGGCAGCCCCGCCACCCGCCAGCCGCCCACCGTGTTGCGGTGGCCCTGGGGGTCCCGGTCCCCCTCGAAGCCCTCCAGCACGTTGTAGCACTGGGCGTAGCCCAGCCGTTTCGCCAAGGCCGCCGCATGGTGGGAGCGGCCGCCGCTGCGGCAGATGAACATGACGCGGGCTTCTTTGCCCACCTGCCGCTCGAGTTCCTCGGCGAAGCGGGGATTGAGCTGCATGCTGGGATAGCTCTGCCATTCGATTTCCACCGCGCCGGGAATGCGGCCCACGAAGGTAAGCTCCGCCTGAGTGCGCACGTCCACCAGCCTCGCCTGCGGGTCCGAGGTCATGAGCTGATAGGCCTCCGCGGGGGTCAGCGCCCCGTCGTAGGGAAGACCCATCTGACGCGCCCGCGCCCGGGCGCGTTCGAGAATTTCCGGGGTCATAGCACGGGAATCCTGGAGAAAAGGAGGCGTGTATTCTATCACCCGATGAACGCTCCGCCTGAAGCCGCCTCTCCCTTTGTCGCCGGCGACCTGGCCCGTTACGAGGCCGCCCGCCGCAGCACCCTGGTGAGCATAGCGGTCAACGTGACGCTCACGGTGGTGCAGATCGTGGTCGGCTTTTTCGCCCGGTCCCAGGCCCTCATCGCCGACGGCCTGCATTCCCTGTCGGACCTGCTGTCGGACTTCCTGGTGCTGTGGGCCAACCGCCAGGGCGCCAAGGCGGCGGACCGGGACCACCCCTACGGCCACCGCCGCATCGAGACGGCCGCCACCCTGATGCTGGGTATTTTCCTGGTGGGGCTGGGCGTCGCCCTGATGTTGGCCGCGGGGATGCGGCTGCAGGACCCGGGGAACCTGGCCCGGGTTCACCCGGCGGCCCTGGCCATCGCCTTCCTAACCCTGGTGGCCAAGGAGGGGCTTTTCCGCTACCTGATGGCGGTGGCCCGGCGGCTGCGCTCCCAGATGTTGGCGGCCAACGCCTGGCACTCCCGCTCGGACGCGGCTTCCTCCCTGGTGGTTCTGGTGGGGGTGGCGGGAAACCTGCTCGGGCTCACGTTTCTCGACCTGCTCGCGGCCGCCGTGGTGGGGTTCATGATCGTGCACATGGGCTGGCGGCTGGGCTACGGGGCCCTGGAAGAGCTGGTGGACACGGGGCTTGCGGAAGAGGAGCTGGCCAAGATCCGCGCCACCCTCCTCTCCACCCCTGGAGTGCGCGGGGTGCACGAGCTGCGCACCCGCCGCATGGCCGGCCAGGCCCTGGTGGACGCCCATATCCTGGTGGACCCCCGGATCAGCGTGTCCGAGGGCCACCACATCGCCGAGCGGGCCAGAAGCCGGGTGCTGGCCCAGCACAACGTGCTGGACGTCATGGTGCATATCGATCCCGAGGACGATGCCGTCGTCCGGCCCAGCCTGGACCTGCCGGACCGGGCCACCCTGCTCCGCCATCTGGATGAGCGGCTGGAAGGGGAGCTGCCGAAAAACCAGAAAACCGTGCTCCATTACCTGAACGGGAAAGTGGAGGCCGAGATCCATCTGGATCGGACGTTTTGCAGCGACCCGGACCGGGTGGCCCGCCTGCAGCGGAAGATCGACGCTTTGTTGCGGGACGACCCTTTTTTCCGCTCTATCGTTCTGCGACGATTGGATGCACTGTAATGGTGCAAGCAGTGCCAGGTACGCACAATTTTGGTGCATGCTTAGGCGCTAGGCGGGCTTATTTCGTTGTGGCAGAATGAAAAATTTCTTTTCCTGTATGGCATGGAACCTGCTATTCGGTCGGGCATCGGTCAGGCGGCTGGGCGGCCTCCGGGTTGGTCGCGCACGGTTAATGGTTCACGGTGCACGGATATCGGGCAGCCGGTCGCCTTTTGATTTTTTCGCAACATCCCTCTTGAGGAGAGCACCATGGCGGTAGCCGATGTTTTCAAGATGATCAAGGATCACGAGGTCAAGTTCGTCGACCTCCGCTTCACCGATACCCGCGGCAAAGAGCAGCACGTTTCCGTGCCGGTCAAGCACTTCACCGAAGAGAAATTCGAGACCGGCCACGCCTTCGACGGCTCTTCGATCGCGGGGTGGAAGGGGATCCAGGCTTCCGACATGCTGCTGCTTCCCGATCCCGACACCGCGCGCATGGACCCGTTCACCGACGAGCCGACGCTCAACATCACCTGCGACGTGATCGAACCCTCCGACATGAAGGGCTACGACCGGGACCCACGCACCATCGCTAAGCGGGCGGAGGCCTATCTCAAGTCCACCGGCCTGGGGGATACGGCCTACTTCGGCCCCGAGCCCGAATTCTTCATCTTTGACTCGGTCTCCTGGAAGGTGGACATGTCCGGCTGTTTCGTGAAGATCCGCTCCGAGGAGGCCCCCTGGTCTTCCGGCGACGAGCCGGAAGGGGGCAACATGGGCCACCGCGCCCCGGTGAAGGGAGGCTATTTCCCCGTGCCCCCGGTGGACACCCTGCAGGACATCCGCAACGCCATCTGCCTGGCGCTGGAGCAGCAGGGGGTGGAGGTGGAAGTGCACCACCACGAGGTGGCCGCCGCCGGCCAGAACGAGATCGGCACCCGCTTCGCGCCCCTGGTCAAGCGCGCCGACTGGATGCAGATCCTCAAGTACACGGTGTGGATGACCGCCGCCTCCTACGGCAAGACCGCCACCTTCATGCCCAAGCCGGTGGTGGGGGACAACGGCTCCGGCATGCACTGCCATCAATCCATCTGGAAGGACGGCCAGAACCTCTTCGCCGGCAACGGCTACGCGGGCCTGTCCGACTTCGCCCTCTACTACATCGGCGGCATCATCAAGCACGCCCGGTCGCTCAACGCCATCACCAACCCGGGCACCAACTCCTACAAGCGGCTGGTGCCCCACTTCGAGGCGCCCATCAACCTGGCTTACTCGGCCCGCAACCGCTCGGCCGCATGCCGCATCCCCCACGTGGCGAGCCCCAAGGCGCGGCGGGTGGAGGTGCGCTTCCCCGACCCCACAGCCAACCCGTACCTGGCCTTCGCCGCCATGCTCATGGCCGGGCTCGACGGGGTGCAGAACAAGATCCATCCGGGCGACCCGATCGACAAGAACCTGTACGACCTACCGCCCGAGGAGGCCAAGTCCATTCCCAACGTGTGCTCGTCCCTGGAAATGGCGTTGGAATACCTGGACAACGACCGGGAGTTCCTGACCCGGGGGGGCGTGTTCTCCAACGACTTCATCGATTCCTACATCGCCCTCAAGATGGAAGAGGTGCAGCGCTTCCGCATGACTACCCATCCCATCGAGTTCGATATGTACTACAGCGCTTGACCCTGAATGCACCAAACCAGGGCGGGAAGACCCCGCCCTGGTTTTTTTTGAGCGGTTTTGGGTGGACTGGGGAGTATATGCCGTACAACCACCGCTTTCCGCCGCCGATCGGACCGTCCGGGCGAGCGTCTTGAAATTAGTCTTTTATCGGCGCAGACTTAGAAAGCGCCATTCGCGTCGATTATGAATCTTCCTGCCCTGCGCCTTCCGTTTCGAGCCCCCGTGATGCTGGCGGCCGTCTTGGCCGTGGCGGCGCTCCCCGGGCAGGCCGAGATCTACAAGCTCGTGGACAAGGACGGGCGCGTCACCTACTCCAATACCCCCATCCCGGGGGCCAAAAAACTGGAACTCGCCCCCCTCACCACCATCCAGCCGCCCAAGGCGCTACCGCCCGGGTCGCCCAAGATAGACCCCCGGGTCGCCCAGTTGCAGGAGGCGCTGGCGGAGGAGGAAAAGAAGCTGGAGGCCGCCCGCAAGACTCTGGAGGAGGAACGCAATCGGCCCGAGACGTTCCGCACGCCCAGCGGCGGCATCGGCCGGGCGGTGGCCCGCTACGAGGAAAAGATCCAGCGACTGAGCGATGAAGTCGCCCAGATCGAGCGCAACGTGGCGGCCTTGAAGCGGGAACTAGAGGCGGCCCAGTCGAGCGCCAGCCCGGCGCCGCAGCCGCAACAGGGCCAGGGGCAATGATCCGCCGGGGGGTGGTGGCCGCATGGTTGCTGGCCGTCCCATGGGCGGCCCAGGCCGACATCTACAAGTACGTAGACGAGGAAGGCCGGATCACCTTCACCAATATCCCCCGCAAGGGGGCGATCAAGCTGGACATCGATACCGGCTCCTCCCTGCCGCCTCCATCCGCGGCCCGGCCAACCCCCAGGCCAACTCCCCGGACGACGCCTACCCCGGCCAATTTCCCCCGGATCTCCCGGGAGGAGCAGCGCCAGCGGGACGCGTTGCGTCGGCAGGTGCTAGAGCAGGAACTTGCCACGGAGACCCGACTGCTCGATCAGGCCCGCAGGGCGCTTGCACAAGCTCGGTCGGCACAGGCCTCCGCACCCCAGGCTCTGGCGGACGCGGTGCGGTTGCACGAGCAGAACGTGAACGCCCTCCAATACGAGCTTTCCCTGCTGCCGCGCTGACGTCGCGCCCCGCCGCCTTACCCCGCCCGCGCTGCGAGTGGCGTGGAAATTGCTAAACCCAGTCTATCGTGTTGCAAGCTATGTCGTCCGCACCGTTTCCGGGCCTCGACCTCCTCGCCACCGCCGTGCTGCTGCTCGAAGAGGAGCTTCAGGTGGGCTACGCCAATCCCGCCGCCGAGAACCTTTTCGCCCTGAGCCGCAAGCAGCTCCAGGGGCGCCGGATCGGCGAGCTGTTCCCCGAGTGCGGGCAACTGCTGGCGGCGATCGAGCAAGCGCGCAAGGCGCGCAGCACCTACATCGAGCACGATCTGGCCCTCATGCTGCCGTCCCACGGGTGGCTGCACGTGAGCTGCAGCGTGACCCCAGTGGAACTCGAGGATCTCCAGGTGCTGCTGGAGTTCCAGCAGATCGATCAGCACTTGAAGATCGACCGGGAGGAGCGCATGCTCAACCAGACCCTGGCCAACCGGGTGCTGATCCGTAACCTCGCCCACGAGATCAAGAATCCCCTGGGGGGCATCCGCGGCGCGGCCCAGCTCCTGGACCGGGAGCTGGAGCTTCCCGCGTTGCACGAGTACACCCAGGTGATCATCAAGGAAGCGGACCGGCTCCAGGCGCTGATGGACCGGCTGCTCGCTCCCAACCGGGGACCCCGCTTTGCGCCCCTCAACGTCCACGAAGTGCTGGAGCGGGTGCGCAGCCTCATCCTGGCCGAATATCCCTCGGGCCTCCAGGTGGTGCGGGACTACGACGTGAGCCTGCCCGAGCTGACCGGCGACCGGGAGCAGCTCATCCAGGCGGTGCTCAACATCGTGCGCAACGCCGCCCAGGCCCTCAAGGGCCAAGGCACCATCACCCTGCGTACCCGGGCGGCGCGGCAGGTCACGGTGGCGAGGAGGCTCCATCGCCTCGCCCTCACGGTGCAGATCATCGACGACGGCCCCGGCATCCCCGAGGCGCTGCGAGACAAGCTCTTTCTGCCCCTGGTATCAGGGCGCGAGGACGGCCACGGGCTGGGGCTCGCCCTGGCCCACCACTGCGTGGCCCAGCACCACGGCACCATCGAGTGGGAAAGCGCGCCCGGGCGCACCTGTTTCACCCTGGTGCTGCCGCTGCTGAACCACGTTCGCAATGCATGACGTTGACATAAGGACAACGGCGAGTTGCGGAGGGCGCAGACGGGCCCCGCACCGCGTTTCGCGCTAGATCCATGAAGCCTGTCTGGATCATCGACGACGACCGCTCGATCCGCTGGGTGTTCGAGAAAGCCCTCGGCCGGGAAGGCATCGAGTTCAGGACCTTTGCCTCCGCCCGGGAAGCGGAAGCGGCCCTGCAGGCCGACGCCCCCAGCGTGGTGGTGACCGACATCCGCATGCCCGGCGGCTCCGGCCTGGAGCTATTGAAAGGACTCAAGGAGCGCCTGCCCCGGGTGCCGGTCATCATCATGACCGCCTACTCCGATCTGGAGAGTGCGGTTTCGGCCTTTCAGGGGGGCGCCTTCGAGTATCTGCCCAAGCCGTTCGACGTGGATCACGCCGTAGAGCTCATCCGCCGGGCCCTAGCGGAGAGCCTGCGCCAGGCGGAAGCAGGGGAAGAAGGCGGCGAGGTCCCGGAAATCCTCGGCCAGGCGCCCGCCATGCAGGAGGTCTTCCGCGCCATCGGCCGGCTGTCCAATTCCCAGGCCACCGTACTCATCACCGGCGAGAGCGGCACCGGCAAGGAGCTGGTGGCCCGGGCGCTTCACCGGCACAGTCCCCGGGCGGCGAGGCCTTTCGTCGCCATCAACACCGCAGCGATCCCCAAGGATCTGCTGGAGTCGGAGCTCTTCGGCCACGAACGGGGCGCTTTCACCGGGGCCCAGACCCAGCGCCGGGGACGCTTCGAGCAGGCCGAGGGCGGGACGCTCTTCCTGGACGAGATCGGCGACATGCCGCTGGACCTGCAGACGCGCCTCTTGCGGGTACTCTCCGATGGCCATTTTTACCGGGTGGGGGGACACCAGTCCATCCGGGCCAATGTGCGGGTCATCGCCGCCACCCACCAGGACCTGGAGCAGCGGGTCAAGGAAGGCTTGTTCCGCGAAGACCTCTACCACCGCCTGAACGTCATTCGGCTCCGGCTGCCGCCCCTGCGGGAACGGCGCGAGGACATTCCCTTGCTCGCCCGCTATTTCCTGCAGAAAAGCGCCCGCGAGCTGGGGGTGGAGCCCAAGCGGCTGTCGGAGGCGGCGCTGAAGTATCTCTCCGGGCTCGACTTCCCGGGTAACGTGCGGCAACTGGAGAACCTATGCCACTGGCTCACGGTGATGGCCCCCGGCCAGAACGTGGACATCGCCGATCTACCCCCCGAGTTCCGGCGGGAGCCGGCGCCGAGCCTGTCGTCGGGGTGGATCGCGGCGCTGGAGAGCGAGGTGCAGAGCGCCCTCGACCAGGGCAGGAGCGGCCTCATGGACGATTTCGGGCGCGAGTTCGAAAAGGCCCTGATCCTCAAGGCGCTGCAGCACACCGGCGGCCGGCGCATTGAAGCCGCCCAGCTCCTCGGGCTCGGGCGCAACACCCTCACCCGCAAGATCCAGGAACTGGGGCTCGACCGGGACACGCCATCCCGCTAACCCCCGCCGGCCGGGCTGCCGGCAGCTATTATTTGTTGAGCATTGCCTCTTTAGCGGGGCGGCGGGCAGAACAAAGGGAGGCGGACGATGGCGGGACGGACGTTGCGGGTGTTGTGCATCCACGGGGTGGGTCATCAGGAGAAGGACACGGGCTGGCAGATCCGCTGGCAGCCGGAGATTCGGCCCGAGTTCCGCTTCACCGAATACGACGCCCTGTTCGACGCCGCGGAGCTCGATGCCGCCACCGTGGCCGAGGCGATCCTCAGGCTCTCCGCCAGCGGGATCGTCCACGGCATCGGCGATCTCTTCCGGCGGCGCCGGGCCTTCGGCGGCCTCGCGGAGCGGGTGCGCTGGACCGCCGGGATGGTGGCCCAGTGGGCGGCACGGGGCGATCAAGTGTGGCCTGGAGAAGGATCGAGCGCGCATCAGCTTCCCTTTTCCCTTGAATCTGGGTACCTGGGCGCTGGCCCTACTAGCTGTGGTGCTTTCGACCAGGCTCGTGCGGTGGCTGGGCTATGGCCATTGAGGGGCCTGCTTTGCGCTGGCTGGTGTCCAGTGGCGCAGGTCCGGGGCCGTTCACTGCGCCTTAGCGTTCTTCCGGCGGCAACGCCATCTTGCCTCGCCGGGCTAGAGCGGCGCGTCGCTCGCGGGCGAGCCGTCGCACGACCCCGACCATGGGCTTCAATTCCTGCGCAGCCGCCAGCGCTTCATCGACGCTGGCGGCCTTGCGCGCCTGATGGGGTGCGGAGGGAAACTGCGGCTTATGCGGTTCCAGGGTTTGATCTTTCATTGCTATGTCTTGGCGGCTGGATGTGAAGAGGGAGCGGACCAGCGTCAATTGTCCTTGGCGAGCGGCTTTTCTCTTTTCCTGGGTTTGGTAGACCGCAACCGCCGGATCTTCTCCATTTCCTTGTCCAGGTTCTCCGCGATATGCCGCCCCTCCTGCTTGACGAATTCCAGGAAGGCTTGGGCGACGACGGATGGCTTTCTTCCCTTCGGATACACGACGTACCAGTGCCGCTGAATGGGAAATCCCTGAACGTCCAGGATGGCGATCGGCCCGGACGTGCCTTCCAGGACCAGCGAATGCAGAGACAGCACGGAGATACCCAACCCGGCCACGATCGCCTGCTTGATGGCTTCGTTGCTGCCGAACTCCATGCGTGCGACCGGCGCCGGGAGACCTTTGGTCTCGAATAGGCGCAGGAGGGCATCCCTCGTGCCTGAACCGGGTTCGCGCATGATGAAAGGCTCTTCGAGCAGCCGCTTGAGGGGGATGTTGGCCACGTTGACCAGCGAATGACTGCGGGCGGCCATCACGACCAGCGGGTTCGGAATCAGCGGATAGGCCTCGACTTCCAACCCCTGCGGCGGCTGCCCCAGGATGTACAGGTCGTCGCCGTGGTTGGCGATCCGCTCCAGCAGGCGCTCGCGGTTGGTGACCTTGAGCGACACCTCTACGCCCGGGTAAAGCCGACAGAACCGGCCTAGAAGATGCGGCGCAAGATACTTGGCGGAGGTGATAACGGCAAGGCGCAGGTAGCCACGCTTAAGCCCCTTGATGTCCGCGAGCTTCATCTCGAGGTTGGCCAATGCCCCGAGCACCTCCTGGCAGGCCGCATACACCTCGCGCCCGGTGTCGGTCAGCTGGATGCGTATCCCCACTTGCTCGAGCAGCGGCAGTCCGATCGTATCCGTGAGCTTCTTGAGCTGCATTGACACCGTCGGCTGCGCCAGAAACAGCTCCTCGGCCGCGCGCGTGAAGCTGCCGAGGCGAGCAACGGCTTCGAACACCTGCAGTTGCCGCAGCGTGGAATGGCGCGCGAGATAGCCCGCCGGCCTTGCGCGCGCCGCAGTTCCGACTGCCCGGCCCGGAGTCTGCCCTGACAATGATCCGACATCACTCACGGCACGGCATTCCGGTTCTGGGCTCCTTGGTCGCGGGCGTCGCCCGGATGACGGGTTGGAGCGGTGAGCGGGCATGGGAAGCCTTGGCAGACTGCTGCGACGAAGACCGGGGCAAGGAGGCCAAGCATTAAAGGAGTGGCAATTATACCTATGGAACTTCCAATCATTTCCTCCGCCGGGTTCTGTCGGCTAGCCGAGCGGACCGCCCGCGGGTTTGCGCGGCAGGATGGCGATGTCCGACACGATCGCCTTGAGCCGGTGGCCGCGGCGGATCATTTCATCTAAGTCTTCAAGGACGGACAGGAGACGCGCTTCTGAGAGGATGATGTAGATGAGGATGTTCGAGTCGCTATCGAGCATCCCCGACTGGATGCCAGAGGCGCCGGCCCCGCTCGCCTGTACCACCGTGTAGCCGCCTACGCCGCGCCGACGGGCGGCCTCGATGATCATCTTTTCGAGCTCGCGGGCGGCGATGATGGTAAGCAGTTTCTTGTATTCCAGCGGTCTTTTGTATTCTATGGGCTTCATGGTTCATTCTCGCAGCACCGTGTTGTAAGCGAAACGGCTTTTCTGACTTCCCTGCCTCTGCGAGAGGGGCGTTGGAGGAGCGGGCGACCGCCCGTTGGATTTTCCCCACCATCCTGCTCCGCACTTTCCCAAGCGGGGAAGAGCGTTAAAGTCGATTTTTGCATATCGATAGCCTAACTCCCTGCCACCACAGTGGCAAGGTAGTAATAGAGCGGTATGCCGAAAATGACGTTAAAGGGAAAAGTCACGCCGAGCGAGAGCGTGAGGTAGAGCGAAGGGTTGGCTTCAGGCACTGCCAAGCGCATGGCAGGAGGTACCGCGATGTAGGAGGCGCTCGCCGCCAGCACGGCCACCAAGGTCGTTCCGCCGACGCTGAAGCCGAGCGCCGCGTGGCCGACCAGCACCCCTATCAGTGCGCCGAACAGAGGCATGAGAATGCCGAAGGCCACCAGCAAAAGCCCCACGCGGCGGAAATCCTCGATACGGCGTGCCGCCTCCAGACCCATCTCTAGCAAGAACAAGCACAAAACGCCCATAAAGATCTCGTTCACGAAAGGTTTGATCGCTTCCAAAGCCTTGGGTGTCGCAATGGCGCCGATCAGCATGGATCCCACCAACAACACGACGCTGCCGTTCGTGAAAGCCTCGCGCAGGATCGCGCCCATATGATTACCGTTGGCGGCCACGCTTCCGTCGCTGAGCACGATACCCAGCCGGTGCCGGGACCAGCCCGCCAGCAGCAATCCGACGACGATGGCGGGGGATTCCATCACCGCAAGCATAATGACAGGATAACTCTCGTACTTGATACCGCTGCTTTCCAGGTACGCGATCGCTGTCAAAAACGTGCCGGCGCTCACTGAGCCGTAGTGCGCAGCGATGGCCGCGGCATTGAGCGCGTCGACTTTGCGCGTGGCGATCAGCACTGCGTAGCCGATGACCGGAAGCGTTAGCCCGAGCACGATCGCCCAGAGAACCGCGTTCAGCGCCGTCAAGAGATCCACGCGTACGAGCTCGTTTCCTCCGTGGATACCGATGGCCACGAGCAGGTAGACGGACAGCGCCTTGGCCAGGTCGGGTGGAAAACGCAAATCCGATCGGATCACTCTGGCAAAAAAGCCGAGCGCAAAGAACAAAATCGGTGGAATCAGAATGTTGGACAATCCGAACATGATGGCTCACCGCTATCATGAATCCCGTTAATCCTATGGCGCTGGCGTGGGGGGATGAAATAAATATTCGTGATTCATTAAATTTATTTTTATCTATAGGATGCCACGCGATAACCGATGCGGATCGGCAGTGTCGGCACTCCCGTAGTTAGCTCCCGCTCAGGCTGGGGGGGGCTGCACCGATCCTGGCCTTTGAACGCCGATTAACCGGCGCGAATTCTATAACCGTTAGCGCGACGCCATGGCCGGCGATCGCGGCGTCGGCGGGTGCGAAGGCGGTGCAGCGTCTGGAGTCGTAGCCGTCCGATGCGTCTTGATCCATAGATGGAAGTCTATGAATGAGATTGCAAAGATTTATTTTTCTATCTCGCGCGTCGTCACTATTCTGTTGCGAACGAGTAGGGCGGACGCCGCGCCTGGAAATACGCCCGAACGCGCATGGCACGGGTTGCGCCACTGGAATGGCGTTACGCGCGCACCTGCCTGCGAAGCAGGGCGACGTGGCGGTTTGACAATTGCAGGAGTCGATCCATGGCTGAAAAAACCTATCAAGCCGGTGTTAAAGAGTATCGCAAAGCCTACTGGACCCCGGATTACGTGCCGCTGGATACCGATCTGCTCGCTTGCTTCAAGGTGGTGGCCCAGCCGGGCGTCCCACCCGAGGAGGCCGCCGCGGCTGTCGCCGCCGAATCTTCGACCGGCACTTGGACTACGGTCTGGACCGACCTCTTGACCGACCTCGATTACTACAAGGGCCGGGCCTACAAGATCGAGCCGGTGCCGGGAGACCCCAGCGCGTTCTACGCATTCGTGGCCTATCCGATCGATCTGTTCGAGGAAGGATCGGTGGTCAACGTCTTGACTTCGCTCGTCGGCAACGTCTTCGGCTTCAAGGCTATCCGCAGTCTGCGCCTCGAAGACGTCCGTTTTCCCATCGCTTACGTCAAGACGTGCGGTGGGCCCCCCAACGGTATCCAGGTCGAGCGTGACCGGCTGAATAAGTACGGCCGTCCGCTCCTCGGCTGCACGATCAAACCGAAGCTCGGTCTATCGGCCAAAAACTATGGCCGTGCCGTCTACGAGTGCTTGCGCGGAGGGCTCGACTTCACCAAAGACGACGAGAACATCAACTCGCAGCCCTTCATGCGCTGGCGTCAGCGCTTCGAGTTCGTGATGGAGGCGGTGCAAAAGGCCGAAGCCGAGACCGGCGAGCGCAAGGGTCACTATTTGAACGTTACCGCCCCGACGCCCGAGGAGATGTACAAGCGCGCGGAATTCGCCAAGGAGCTGGGGGCGCCGATCATCATGCACGACTTCCTGACCGCAGGCTTCACGGCGAACACGGGACTCGCCAACTGGTGCCGCGAAAATGGAATGCTGCTTCACATCCACCGCGCGATGCACGCCGTAATCGACCGTAATCCGCATCACGGGATTCACTTCCGAGTGCTTGCGAAATGTCTGCGGCTCTCCGGCGGTGACCACCTGCATGCGGGTACCGTAGTGGGCAAGCTCGAGGGCGACCGCCAGGCTACGCTTGGCTGGATCGACATCATGCGCGAGTCTTTCATTCCAGAAGACCGGCGCCGCGGGATATTCTTCGATCAGGACTGGGGTTCCATGCCGGGGGTCATGCCGGTGGCTTCGGGCGGCATTCATGTCTGGCATATGCCAGCGCTCGTCAGCATCTTCGGCGATGACGCCGTGCTTCAGTTCGGCGGAGGCACGCTCGGCCATCCATGGGGCAACGCCGCTGGCGCACATGCTAACCGCGTGGCTCTGGAGGCATGCGTCGAGGCCCGCAACCAAGGACGGCAGGTCGAGCGCGAAGGCAAGGAAATCCTCACCGAGGCGGCGCAGGCGAGCCCCGAGCTCAAGATGGCGATGGAAACCTGGAAAGAAATCAAATTCGAATTCGACGTCGTGGACAAGCTCGATGCGGCCGCGTAAATGCGCGACGGGTCGTTCGTAACTATCGAGACGAGGTGAGAGCGTATGCCTGAGATTCAACCGTACAAACCGACCGAGCGCAGGGGCGAGACCTTCTCCTACTTACCCCCCATGACGCCGGACAAGATCCGCAAGCAGATCCAGTACCTTGTCAACCAGGGCTGGAATCCGGCGATCGAGCATACGGAGCCCGAGAAGGCGTTTTCGCACTACTGGTACCTCTGGAAGCTGCCGTTTTTCGGCGAAACGTCGGTGGAGCGCATCATGGCCGAGCTCGAGTCCTGCCACCGCGCCAACCCGGGGCATCTGGTGCGCCTGATCGGCTACGACAACTACACCCAGAGTCAGGGGATGGCGTTCATCGTGTATCGTGGCGGCCGCTGAATGCACGCGCCGCACCTGAGGCTGCAAATCAGAGGGTGAAGACATGCAGCAAACGATGACAGCGACGATGGCGGCGACTGGCGAGCTCACCGGGCGCGATGCCTCGCGCGCCCGCCGCGCGGCGCTTGCCCAAGGCAAGACGGCGTTGCCACCGCCGCGGGAGCGCATCCGCACCGGAGAGCGTGCTGCGGCGATCCTGCCGGCGCATGGGCTGCCGCACGCTCCGGAGACGGTGACCACCGCGCCGAGCACGCCCCGGGTCGAATACTCTGCCGTATCCACTGCAGGCCCCGGCTCGACGCGGAGCGAGGCACTCACCGGCCGCGCGCTGTCCATCGCACGCCGCCAAAGCCTGAGCCGTGGCAAGGAAGGACTGAAGCAGTGGCAATCCATGGTCGGCGCTGTTGCCGTGCCGGTCGAAAACAGGCCCGTCGCCGAACCAGCGAGCGCGCTCTGCACTGACGGCTCCTGTCGCGATATTGCGCGTGCACTGCGCGCCGAGCGCGCCAGGAACGGCCGAGGCAACGCGCCCCCGGCGCGCCCAAGCGGACGGCCGCGCAGCCGGGAGCCGATCAAGTATCCTCCCAAGGTGGCGGATACGACGACCTATGGCCAACAGCGTGTCACCGGCATCCGCATCGGCCGCGGCGTCAACGTGACCGGAGACGAGCCTGGCGCAGCGCTGCCGGTGACCGGTACGCAGTATATCGGCACCGAGACGGGCTACACTCCGCGCACGGGCGGCGTGAAAGTCGGCGCCGCGCGCACTGCTGGCGGCCTGGTGGTGACCGGCACCCAGGTTCGCAGTCAGGTGAAGATCACGGGAGACGAGTCGAACCCGGCGATTCGCATCACGGGCGAAGCAGACCAGGAGCTAGCGGACGATCTGATCCAGCGCCCGGAGCAAGGCGCGTACGTCGCCGCGCAGTTCCAGCGCATGCACGACCCGCACGGTCATTCGGTATTCGGCACCAACCTAGGACGCTCGATTAAGACCATCGGCTCGCGCGAACGCGTGCGCGAACGGGCGATCGAACTGACCGAAGGCGGTAACGCCATTTCCGGCACAGCGGTCGGCCGCAGCATCCGGGTCACGGGCAACGAACCCGGCTCCTGCCGACATATCACCGGCGATCAATACCTGATGCCGGCGGAAAGGCAATCGCTGTGCGAAGCCACGCCTGCCAGTGGGATGTCGAGGTCGGGCATGGACGGTGCCAGGGATGACGAACGTCCCGACCCGGTGACCGGAGCCAAGGTGACTGTCTCGGAGACCTGGCGCCGGCAGCGCGTGACTGGGGTCGAGGTCGAGCACAACCCCCGTGTGACGGGCGACGAGCCTGGCGCTTGCGCGCCGGTCACCGGCACGCCGTACGTCGGCCCGGGTCAATATGAGGTGTACTGCGAGCTGAGCGACATTGAAGCCGCGGCGCGCCGTATCGATGCGGCCTACGCGACTGGTCATCGCGTGACGGGCGATAAACCGGAGCACACGGAGAAGGTTACCGGCACCGGCCGCGGCGCCAAGCGCGCTCTCACCGGCACACCGTACTATCAGCTCGATGTGGAGGACGATGAACAGGGCAACGTCATCGAACGCATCGATGCCCGCTTCAGCGTCCGCTCCCCGCAGCGCGAGGCGCAACTGCGCGCGAGCGTGGCCGTCGCTAAGATGAAGACCGACACGCCGCGCATTACCGGCTCGTTCTCGCTCGGCGAGGGCAAGATCACGGGCAATCAGGAGTTCCATTTCCGGACCCGTGGCTACGGTGCCGGCAGCGGTGCGGGGGAGGAGAAAAGACCGCGCATCACGGGCGAGGGCAAGAGCGAAGGGTTCCCGATCACCGGAGACGCCTGGCGGACGAACCCCCGCGTCACGGGCACCGAGGGCTACATTGCCGCCGAGCGCAACCCAAGCGAACGCGCTGGCAAGCCTCACGCGTTCGCAAGCGCAGGAATCTTCAAGGGCAAGGCCCGGCACGAGCCGTCCAGGGTTCTGGTCACTGGCATGGTCGGCCAGTCGCCCAAGGCGTCTGCCCGGGTCACGCTGTCGGGCGGTGCTCAGGGATGAACGGGACAGGCGTTGCGTTTTTAGGGTATCGGTAGCGTCTTTTTTTCACTGAGCGTTAGGAGTTGAAACCATGGCAACAGAGCGGTCAGAGAAGATGGGCATTGCGTTGGGGATGATTGAGACGCGGGGACTGGTGCCGGCGATTGAGGCGGCGGACGCCATGACCAAGGCCTCTGAGGTGCGTTTGATTGCGCGGCAGTTTGTCGGTGGAGGTTATGTGACGGTGATGGTGCGCGGCGAGACGGGTGCGGTCAACGCGGCGGTGCGTGCGGGTGCGGATGCCTGCGAGCGCGTGGGTGACGGGCTGGCGGCGGCGCACATCATCGCCCGCCCCCATCCAGAAGTGGAGCATATTCTGCCCGAGAAGCCCATGTTGTGAAGCCGGCACGAGCGCTTCATGGGCTCGAGGGCAAGGCACGTCCGGCGGCTGCGCGAAGCGTTCGGTGGCGCGATCGGTCACGGCACGCTGCCACGCGCCGTGACCGATCCGTACTATGCCCTGTTCGGCAGAGCGCCGGTGCTGCGGTTCGCTGCGCAGTCGCCGGGCATGGGCGCGCATCCGCTGCACGACGCGACCCACAACCGCTGCTTGCTCGAGCGCGAAGCCGAGATTGTCGCCGCGTTCGAAGCGATCGAACCCGCGCTCAAGGAGATCGCGGCCATGCAGTGGCAGGATGGTTTTGCCGAGCGCGCCCAATCGTTGGCCCTGCAGCGGCTCGGGTTTACGTTGCCGCAAGCGTGGCTCGTGGCGAGTTGGACAGCGCCGCTCGACATGCGCCGCCTCTATGCCTATGCGGTCTTTTGCACCTTCAGGACGCTGGCGGAACGGAACTTCGACCGCAGTCTGGCGAATCATAACGAGGGCGAGCCGGCCGATGCGCTCATCCGCAGATGGGGCTTTCATGCGATCGATATCACGCCGTGCGCGGACGGGCGCCTGAGCGGGGTCGTGGACTACATTCTACGCGTGCCGCCAGCCGTCGTGGTGCACCGCAAGTCGTACGCCGGCAGCATGTTCGACATCGAGGAAAGCATGCGCCATTGGGCGGAAGTCGAGCTGCGCCGTCACCGCGAGGGGGTGCCCAACCGGGCCGACGAGCCAACGCGCTATCTCAAAATCGGCGTGTACCACACCAGCGGCTCGGATCCGAACCACGAGGGTTGCGCCGCACACGGCAGCGACGAGCGCAGGGCCGCGGGCGCGCTGCTCGAACGGCTCGATGCTTTCCGCAAGGCGATCGAGAACAGCTTTTGCTGCGGAGCCTCGGTGGCCACGCTGCTCGTCGGCGTGGATACCGATACCGACGCGATACGCGTTCACGTTCCGGATGCCGAAGATCGGATGAGCCTTGAACGCTATGTGGACAACGCCCGGCTCTACGAAGCGACGCGCGCGCTGGAGCGCGAGGCGGCGAAGGAGGCGATCCGCCTGGCGGTCGCGGAGTGCGCCGGCGTACCCTCCGATGATGCCGCGACAGAGGGCATGCGTTGGTTTTGCGCGTATCTGCTCAAAAACAACATGGCGCAGATCGAGTACGTGCGCGCTTATCACAACGGGCGCTATACCGATCTGGGGCATACCGAGCGCTTCATTACGGTCGGCGACAGCTTCGACGACGTGCAGATGCGCAACCTCGCCTATCAGGCGCAGATGGACACTGTCGAAGAGGGCGCTTCGGACCTGGACATCGGGATCAAAATCTTCACGAAATTGAACGTGGCGCGCGGGCTGCCGATCCCGGTGATCGTCCATTTCCGCTACGACGCGAAGGTGCCCGGATCCCGCGAGCGCGCGGTCAAGCGTGGCCAGCGCCTGGAAGCCGCGATCCGAGAACGCTATGCGCAACTGGTACGCGAGGGATTGCTCTACACCTTCGTGACGGTCAAGGATAGTGCCGTGGCGAGCCGCCTCGAGGACGTGGGCGGGCCGAACGGTGCAGCGGAAGATCATTGCGCCTGTGGCTGCGACAGCATGGAGGCGAGGTCATGAAAATTTGCAGAGTGGAAAAGACGCTGGTGGCAACCAGCCGCATCGGCGGGCTTGAGAACCGGAGGCTCCTGGTGGTGAAGGAGCGCGGCGGCGGCAAGCAGGTCGCGGTCGACCCAGTGGGCTGCAAGCCCGGCGATTGGGTGATTTGCGTCGGGAGCTCAGCGGCGCGCGATGCTGCGGGCAGCAAAGACTACCCCAGCGATTTCACCATCGTCGGCATTATCGACTACTGGGAAGAGACTGAGGAAGGAAACAATTAGCCATGGAGATTCAGCGCGTCGTCCGTGACCTGGTCACGACCAAGCGCCTGGGCACGCTGTACGCCAAGTCCTTACGGGTGGTGGAAGATTACAAAGGGAACTTAAGCGTGGCGCTCGATCCGATCGGCTGCAAGCCTGGCGATTGGGTGATCACGATCGGAATCTCGGCGGCACGCTACGCCGCAGGTAACCCAAACATTACGACCGATCTCACAATCGGCGGGATCATCGATCACTGGAGCGAAGAGGAATGGCGCTCCTGAGGCTGCGGCCTTGCAGGTTGCGCTGGGAGCTCACGGAGCACGGATCTTGATTTCATTTCGATCTTCGACGGAGACATCAGCATGGCAACAGAGCGGTCAGAGAAGATGGGCATTGCGTTGGGGATGATTGAGACGCGGGGACTGGTGCCGGCGATTGAGGCGGCGGACGCCATGACCAAGGCCTCTGAGGTGCGTTTGATTGCGCGGCAGTTTGTCGGTGGAGGTTATGTGACGGTGATGGTGCGCGGCGAGACGGGTGCGGTCAACGCGGCGGTGCGTGCGGGTGCGGATGCCTGCGAGCGCGTGGGTGACGGGCTGGCGGCGGCGCACATCATCGCCCGCCCCCATCCAGAAGTGGAGCAGATTCTACCGACGCGTCCCACGGACAGCGGCGGCGGGCGTGACAGCGACATCACCAAGACCCAGAGCTGACGCTTTGGCGAGGGCGCGTCGCGCGGCCAGGATCGCCTTGAGGATAGGACGCGGCGGCATACGGCGATGATTGGTGGGAAGTCAGCCAAGTGAAGGGTCACCCGCGAGTGATCGGCTACCTGCAGCGGGCGGTGATCCATGAGTTCAGCGCCGCTCAGCAGTACGTGCTGCAGGCGGCGCAAGCCGAGAGCTGGGGCATGCAGCAACTGGCCGCAGAGTTGCGCCAGGACGTGAAGGAGGAGCTCTGCCACGCGGAGACGTTTATCCGGCGATTGCTGGCGCTGGGCGTGACACCGCGCGCTGGCGAGCTGCGCGCTCCGGGCGTCGGGCGCAGCCACGAGGAAATGCTGCGCCTCGGGCTCGCCACCGAGGCTGAAGCCATCCGTCTTTACGGTGAGGCGCGCTGGTTTTGCGAGCGCATTGGAGACGACGAGAATCGCCAGGTCTTCGCCCGCATCCTAGAGGACGAAGAGGATCATTACCAAGAGCTCGAACGCCAGCTCACGGCGCTTGGCGTCAAGCGGGCATAGGGCGATCCTGCTGAAATCTGTGAAACGGAGGCGAACACCGTGCCTGAAGACATGAACCTGCCGGAGGGTTGGACGCGCAATGACCGCCCGCCCTACCTGTTTCGCCGTTTCCAATTCAGCGGCTACCGCGAAACGCGGGCATTCCTGGACCGCCTCGCGGCGCTGTCCGAGGAGATGGGCTACTATCCGGATATCAGCTTCGGAACGACCTACGCCAACGTCACGGTTCACGCCCGCAATGGCGCGGCGATAGGAACCCAGGACCTGGCCTTCGCGCGGCGGGCAAGCGAGCTCGCGGGGTCTAGCAGCGAGGGATGAGAGGAAAAAAGTGTTTGCGATGGTCGCTTTGTGTTCGGCAGCAGCGTGCCGGCGGACGAGATTAGAAGCCGTCCTCGAGGAGGTGTCGAACGTATGACGAAAAAAGGCATTGCCGGCCAAGGAGCCGAAGACGTGCACCAGGCCAAGCGTCCGCAGGCGCCTACGGCGGAGGAGGCCGGACCGAAGCCGGGATCGACGTCAGCGTACCGCTTCGCCCGTCAATCAGACCAGTCTCCGCCGCCGAGCCTCGACCAACCTTGGGACAACTTGCATCCGGAGCGAATCTGGCCCGACTAACGCTCTACGTTCGCGCGCGACGGGGGCAAGGAACAACCTTGCCGCATACCAGGCCCTGCAGATCGAGTGACCGCAAGCTGCGAGGCCACGCCGCCAAGGGGACGGAGGATGAAGAATGCGACGCTGAGACAGCTTACTATTTTCGAGACGGTTGCCAGGCAGCTGAATTTTACGCGTGCAGCCAAAGAGCTCGGCGTGACGCAGGCGGCGGTTTCGATCCAGATCAAACAGCTTGAGGAAAATCTCGGCATTGCGCTTTTCGAGCAACTCGGCAAACGCATCTATCTGACCGAGGCAGGCCAGGAACTGTATCGCTATTGTCGGCACATCAATTTGCAGCTCGCCGAAGCCGAGACCGTGCTGGATAGACTCAAGGAATCCAAAGGCGGCCAGCTTAAGCTCGCGATCGGCGGAGCAGCCAAGTACTTCGTGCCGATACTGCTCGCCGCTTTCCGACGCCGTTGGGAGGGCTTTTCCGTCACCTTGAACGTGGCCAGCCGGGAAATGCTGTTGGCCCAGCTTGCGGATAATGCTTGCGACATGGCGATCATGAGCGTGCCTCCGGAGGGGGACGATCTCGTCGCCGAGCCGTTCTTGGAGGATCCACTGGTGCCGATCGCGCCGCCGGATCACCCCTTGTCGCGGGAGCGCGCGGTGCCCTTGTCCAGACTGGTGCAGGAGCCTTTCCTGACGTACGAACAGGGTTCGGAGACGCGCGAGGCGATCGAGCATTTCTTCGCGCGGCAAGGGATCGCGGTTTCGGCCAGCATGGCAGTCAACAGCAACGAGGCCATCAAGCGCGGCGTGCAGGCCGGGCTCGGCTTGGCAATCGTCCCCATCCACAGCGTCACTTTGGAGATCGAGGTCGGGCGGCTGATTGTGCTCGATGTCGTCTCCATGCCCTTGCACCGCTCCTGGTACCTGATCCACCGGCAGGGCAAGCGCTTTTCGCTTGTCGCCGAGGCTTTCAAGGAATTTGTCCTGCAGGAGGCCAGAGGCTGTGTTTTGGCTTCGCCGGGCAAGGGTGGACAGTCCGTTGCCCTGCAAGTTGAGGAGGCGAGGGCGGACCTCGCTGAGCGAGGAATGCCCTCGTGCCGCTGGTCGATATGAAGGAGTTGCTTCCGCAGACCAGCCGCGATAGCGATGCCGTCCGCACCTTTGGCCGGCTGAGCGCCGACTTGGAGGCGGTCAAGGGGCTGGCATTGTCCGGCCCATGAGCGCCGCCGCACGCCTGCCCGTCATCGACGTTGCCGTCGCCGTCGTGCAACGCAGCGACGGTCGCGTGCTGCTCGCCGAGCGGCCGCGCGGCAAAGTCTCGGCCGGCTACTGGGAGCTTCCGGGCGGCAAGTTCGACGCGGGCGAACGGGCGGAGCAGGCGCTCGCGCGTGAGCTGCGCGAGGAACTCGGGGTGGAGCTTGACGCTGCCTACCCGTGGCTGACCTACGAGCACGCCTATCCGGACAAGCGCGTGCGGCTGCATTTCTTCCGGGTGCTCGGCTGGCACGGCACGCCGCACGGGCGCGAGGGGCAACGGATATCCTGGGAGGACCCGCAAGCTCCGAGCGTCGGACCGCTGCTGCCGGCGAACGAAAAGTTGCTGAAAGCCCTGCGCCTGCCGCCAGTGTACGCCATCACGAACGCCGGCAAGTACGGCGTGGCCGAGTTCATGGCGCGCCTTGAGCAGGCGCTCGAGGGGGGGCTGCGCCTGATCCAGGTGCGCGAGACCGGCATAGCGCCCGAGCAGCTCGCCCAGTTCGCACGCCGCGTGGTGACGGTGGCCCGTCGGTACGGCGCCAGGGTGCTTGTCAATGGCGACGAAACGCTTGCCCGCAAAGTGGGCGCCGATGGCGTGCACCTGCAGGCGGACCGACTCATGCGCCTGTCCGTGCCACCCGGCACCCGGCTGTGGGCCGCTTCGTGCCACGATGCGCGGCAACTTGCTCGAGCGGCGGCGCTCGGCGCCGATTTCGTGACGTTGTCACCGGTGCTGCCCACGGCGACCCACCCGGAAGAACCGGGGCTGGGCTGGACAAAGTTCACTCGCCTGGTGCACGGGTACCCGCTGCCGGTTTACGCGCTCGGCGGCATGCGACTCGAACTGCTGGAGACCGCCATGCGTCACGGCGCGCACGGGATAGCGCTTTTGAGCGGGATCTGGGACCGCGTGGGCGCCCCTCGCGCCGAGGTGCGGGACTCTTGAGGAGCGGAGATCAAGGGCGGATGGCGGCGTCTATGGCGTGGAAGTTCCTGGCTTTGCGATGCGCGACACCGTGCTCGGCCATGCCTTGCCGTACCAGGCAGATGGTGCGCAACCCGGCGCGGCGCGCGGCATCGAGCTCGCGCTTGGCGTCGGAGAGGAACAGGATGGCGTGGGGAGGTTCGCCGATGACGCGGGCGATGGTTCGATAGGAATCCGGCTCGGTCTTGGGCCCGGTCGTGGTGTCGAAGAAGCCGGAGAAAAGCGGCGTGAGGTCGCCGTACGGCGTGTGAGCGAAGATGAGCTGCTGGGCCTTGATCGAGCCGGAGGAGAAGACGTACAGGTGAATGCCGTTCGCCTTCCAGGCCTTGAGTTGCGGTGCCACGTCCGCATAGAGATGAGCGCGCAACTCGCCGCTGGCGAAACCACGCTCCCAGACCAGCCCCTGCAGCGTCTTGAGGGGAGTGATCTTTCGATCTTCGTCCATCCAGGCGAGGAGCTGCGCGATGGCCTCGTCGACGGAGAGCGCCTTGCCCACGATGCGCCCGATCTCGGCGAGCTGGCGTTGTACCTCCGGATCCCGGGCGTGGGCGCGCACGAATTCGGGCAAGTGCTTTTGCGCGTAGGGATAGAGTGCTTCGGTCACGAAGGAAAAGGCCGAAGTCGTGCCTTCGATGTCGGTGACAACAGCCTTGATCATCGGTTTCGAGGTCGTTCGCGAACGGATGGTCCACCGGTCTCGGCAGGCCAAGCGCCTTCCATTGTACTGATCGCGCCTTCCTTCGGCCAGGGTGGGAAGCGATCTCCTCGGCGAGGACGCTGCGCCGGTCTCCCTTTATGCCTTACGCCCGGCCGCCCGCCCATGCGTCTGTACGATCGAGGTTCCGCAAGGCGGGCCGCATCGTCCGGCCGTGGCACCCGGCGCCGGGCTGCGACAATGACATGAAAGTATGCCTGTGCTCTTGACGCTGTTTCCTTTTTTGAGATGGTTTCCTTTGACGCGCGAGACGCTGCGCGCCGACCTGGCCGCTGGCGTCACGGTGGCTCTGGTGCTGGTGCCGCAGTCCATGGCCTACGCTCAGCTCGCCGGGCTGCCCGTGATCTATGGCTTGTACGCCTCCTTCGTGCCCGTCGTGATGGCTTCCCTCTGGGGCTCGAGCAACCAGCTGCATACTGGCCCGACCGCCATGCTTTCGCTGATGTCCGCCGCGGCGTTGATTCCGTTGGCCAGCCCCGGCAGCCCGACATTTATCGAGCTATCCATCCTGTTGGCGCTGATGGTGGGGGTGCTGCGTGTGGCGCTCGGCTTGGCCCGTCTTGGGGTCCTAGTCAATCTCGTCTCGAGCCCGGTGCTGGTGGGCTTCACCAACGCGGCCGCGCTCATCATCGGCTTGTCCCAACTCAACAAGCTCATCGGTGTTCCTTTTCCGCGCAGCGATTCCTACCTGTCCGACCTCTGGGCGGTAGTGATGCAGCTGCCCCAGACCCACCTGCCCACACTGCTGTTCGCCCTCGGCGCCTTCGTGCTCATCCGGGGACTCGAGCGGCTTGTCCCGCGGTTACCAGCGGTGCTGCTGGCCGTGGTCGCGTGTACCGCTGTCAGCGCCGCAACCGATTACGAGCAGCGGCTCGAGGTGCCACTTGAGGCCGTGGCTGACCCGGAGGCGGCGCGGCGGATCAAGACCTACCTCGAGACCACGGCGGGGCTCGAGTCGCTTGCGGCCGCTGTCGCCCGCAAGGGTGCGGAGCTGCGCGCCCTGCAGGCGCAGCAGGAGAGCGCGGAACGCGAGGCACGCATCGCGCTGCTCAGCGGGGAGATCGAAGCGCTGCGCGCGCAGGCCGAATACCTCAAGCAGCGCAACAATCGCCACCGAGTCCAGCTGCACGCCATGGTCATGAACCGCTCCCAAGACACCGGTGGCGCGGCGTTGTTCTACCGCGAAGGACATCTTCCTCCCGGCGTCGTGTCCGACGGGCGACGCTGGCGCTTTTCCGGAACGAAGGAGGGGCGGATCGTTTTTTCTGCGGGCGGGACAGTGGTCGGCAGAGTCCCGTCGGGCCTACCCGCCTTCCAGATGCCCGAGATTCACTGGGATGCGCTGCTTACCCTTATGCCCGCGGCGTTCGTGATGGCGCTGATCGGGTTCATGGAAGCGACCTCGATTTCCAAGGCGATCGCCGCCAGGACCGGGCAGCGCGTGGACGTTAACCAGGAGCTGATCGGCCAGGGGCTGGCGAATATCGTCGGCAGCTTTTTCAGCGCCTACACCGTTAGCGGCTCGTTCTCGCGCTCGGCGTTGGCCGCGCGGGCCGGCGCCCGTAGCGGGCTATTCGCGATCATCAGCGCGCTGGCCGTTGTGGCGGTGCTGCTGTGGCTGACGCCATTCGTCTATCACCTGCCTGAGGCGGTGCTGGCCGTGATCGTGATGCTGGCGGTATTTGGCCTGATCCGGGTGAAGCCTTTGGTGCATGCCTGGCGGGTGGAGCGCGGCGACGCCGTGATCGGCCTGGTGGCTTTCGCGGCCACGTTGGCGATGGCCCCCGCCATCGCCAACGGAATCCTGGTCGGCATCGTCCTTACTGTGCTCGCCTATCTTGTCAAGATCATGAAGCCGCGCGCGGAGATCCTGGGGCGCCGGCCGGACGGCGTGCTCGCGGGCATCGAAGCCCACGGTCTGAAGCCGGTAAGCGAGTGCGTGGTGCCGATCCGCTTCGACGGATCGCTGGTGTTCGCCAGCGTGGCTTATTTCGAGGACATTGTGCTGGAAGCCCGCGCCCGCTTCCCCAAGGCCCATACCATTCTGATCATCGGCAGCGGCATCAACCGGATCGACGCCTCCGGCGAGGAGAAAATCCGCGAGCTGGCGCAGAGTCTGCGGCAAGGGGGCGTGAGCCTTGCATTCAGCAGCCTCAAGAAGCAGGTGCGCGAGGTGTTCGAGGCCGGCGGTCTGATTGCCTTGCTGGGCAAGGAAAACATATTCGATACCAAGGAGCAGGCCATGCAGACGTTGCTGGCCCGGGCTGGGTGAGGGTGATCTTGCCAACTCACGACACTCGTGCTCGTTTTTTCGCCTGGACCATCGCTGCCCAAGTCCACCTTTTCCAGCCTGACCCGGATGAGGGAGGCGCCGTACTATGGAAAAGGACTCTCTGCGAACAACTCCTGCTTTGCCGCCTGGCTGACGGCCACCACGGCGGGATGCGTGAGTCGGCGCTCAACCGAGATGGCATAGTACCTGACGGCGACTTCCTCAGCTCGGCCGACGACTTCGACGCCGTACTGGTGCTGGACTTCCCCGGCGATCACCTCGGGTGCGGGGAAAACGCCGGCACCCGCCTGCCCGAATGCTTTCATCAAGGCCGTGTCGTCGAACTCCCCGACGATGCGCGGCTGGATCCCGCGTTCGCTGAACCAGCGCCCCAGGGGTCCCCGCACCGCCGCGCTGCCGCCCGGGATCAGCAAGGGCGCTGCGTTCAGGGACCGCGGAAAATCCCCACGATAGCGCGCCGCCAGCTCCGGCACCGCATAGAAAGCGAGGGCGCAGCGTCCCAACGCGTGACTATAGCCTTTCACCCCCAACTCGGAAGGCAATGACCGATCGGCGATCACCAGGTCGAGCTTGTGAATGGCCAGCTCAGCGAAAAGCCGCTCCAGCTTGTCTTCGTGACAGATGAGGCGCACAGGTTCGGCGAGCGTCATTGCCGGCGCGAGCAGCCGGTAGGCGATGGATTTGGGAATCACGTCCGCCACGCCAACGCGAAACGGCAGTTCGCCGCTTCCGGAACGGTTGCGCAGCAACTCCTCCAGCTCGTTGCCAATTTGAAAGATCTCGTCGGCGTGGGACAGGGCCAGCTGCCCCGCCGCAGTGAGCTCGAGGCGCCTGCCGGCGCGCCGGAACAGGTCGGTTCCCAGGGCGCGTTCGAGCTCGCCGATCTGGCCGCTGAGGGTCTGGGAGGTGAGGTGCAGCCGCTCGGCGGCGCGCGGGAGGCCGGCAGGCCGGCCTCCCGTCACGTGAAGCTCGGCGGGACGGGGAATCGGGCATCGACCAGCCCCTGGTTCGCCGCCTGCAGTCCGCCGATCGCGGCGATGCCATGGTCGATGAAGTTGGCGGGATCGACCGGGCTGGTATGGGCGGTGTCCTCCAGGCCGGTGCGCTGCCGGAAGCTGCGCTCGCTGCCCGCGTTCATCAAGTCATTGGGGATCGGCGGGTCGTTGTGGAACGTCGGATGAATGTCCGCCCACAACAGGCTATGGACGATCTCGTGGGCCATGGTCTCGCCGATCAAGCGGCCGAACACCTTGATGGCGAACTGCGTCAGCGCGGGATCGCTGGCGGTCCGGCTGGCGAGCTCGATGGCGAGGGCCTGGGTCTCCGTATCCACCTCGATCGCAAACGGGCCGGACGGCCCGGATTCGTCGAAGGCACCTGGGAAGATGTCGATGGTCTCGTTGAATACCGACGCACCGCCGTTACCGGCGGCGCCGGGATTGGTTCGGCCGTAGAGGAGCGTTCCCGGCGGCGATTCGCCGCGGATGGTAAGGGCGGTCACATGGGCGGCGGGGATATGGCCGGGCAGAGTTTCCGAAAACGGCGCCATCAACCAGATGGTGCGGACGTTGCAGGTGCGCAGGAGATGGTCGCACACCGCTTTCGCCTCCCGCAGGATCTCGCTCTTCACATGCAGCAGGCTCCAGCCCGTCAGCACCGCGTAGAAGGCGGCCGCCTCGTCGTTGACGGTGACGAACTGGGGAACGCTCAGGCGCATTTTTACGCTGGCCAGCGGGCTGCCGCCGCTCTCGTGAACGATGAAGTCCAGCTCGGTGAGACCGGGCTTGACCCCGCGCACCAGGGTCTGGGCGCTGTTGGGGGCATCGATGGTAAGGGTGGTCGGATCGGGCCGGGACCAGCGGAACGTGGCGCCGGCGGGGGCGTTGCGCACTTCCGCCCGTAGGGTGGTCACGCCAGACTTGTCCTGCCTCGACGGGAAGAAGGCGCGGGCGTCCGGCGAATTGATCGCCGGCGGCAGGATGATGACGGGACGAGCGGGGCGATCCTCTGCCGCCGGCTCTGGCCGGGCATCGATGTCCACCGTGTCTCCGCCGGGACGTTGCACTCGCACGGCGGCCTGGTTCGCCCCGGCAGTGTTGGTCAGGCTCTCCACCTGGCCGGTGGTCATGGGCTCGGCGGGCGTCTGGGTCCCGCCGCCGATCATGCTGCGCAGCGCGGCCTCGGTGAGCTGGGCCCGCTGCTGATCGTTGATCGCGCCGGCCGCATGCTGCTCGTTGATCTTGTCGAGTGCCTTGTCGATGTCCTTGTTCATGTTCGCCTGCAGGGCCAGATCCGCGGCCTTGCCGCCGAAAAACTGGGCGGTGCCGAGCGCGGCCTGGAGCGCCGCCAGGGCGTTGCGCTGGTTCTCGGTGAGGCCGGTCACGTCGCGGAACAGGTTCGGATTGGACAGCAGCTGCAGCAGGGTGCCGAAACCTTGCGGTTCCGGCGCAGCGGGCACATTCTGGAACGCCACGATCGGGGCCGGGAATTCCTTGGCGGTGAGGTCCGGCGGCACCGCCCGCCGCGTCTCGGTGCTGACGGGCTGGATGGGCGTAGGCTCGCCCGGGCAGGGCGACTCCTCCCAGCGCCAGAAGCGGGATTCGTCCTTCTTCTCGCAGGAATTGCACGCGCCCATGACGGATTCCGCGAACACGCCCTTGGTGGGCACAGCGATGCGCAGGGGCGGGATCGGTGTCGCGGGCTGGTAGTGGCCCAGCAGGTCGATCGGATTGTCCACGTCCTGCTTGAACGTGGGATCGAGGTGGAATCCTCGCGCCACCGGCATCACCAGGCAGTTGCCGATGATGCCGATCAGGCGGTTCTCTACCACCGAGGCGACGCTGCGGCCGCCGCTGTTGGGGGCGATGAAGCCGTCCAGCAGCATGTAGCGGCGCTGCGGGTCCACGCTCCACCAGATGGCGCGGTGGTAGTACTCCAGGTGGTCGTTCAGGTGCTTGAGCAGCGAATTAGCGTATTCCTTGTCCTCCTCCCGCGGACGCCGCAGCTCTGGTCGCGCCAGGGGGCAGAAAATAAGCACGCCGTCGGTGCCGGAGAGGTCGTTGAGGATGCGCGACTGGTTGAAAAGGTCGTGGGCGATGTGGCGGGTGCGGTAGCCCATCTGGCCGGAATGCACGATGACCTTCGACCCGGTGGGCAAGAGGGTGTCGATGTTGCGGGGTCCCGCCTTGGTGTCGACGGTGGTGTCGACCTTGATGAACTTGATGCGATCCCGCCGCAGCGGCGGCAGAGAGGCGTTCAAGCGTAGCGACACGTAAAGCGGCTGATCGTTGCGGAAGTCGGACACCAGAGTGGCGTCAATCGGCAGCAGAGTCTGATGATCGTCGTGGTCGATCGCGTACAGGCGCAGCCCGTTGCTGATCTCTTCGGCGATGCGCGGCCCGAGCACCTCGGCAAAGATACGGTCGCGCTGTTGCTGGCCTTCGAGGTAACTCTTCCACCACTCCTGGGGAGTGATGCCCAGCCAGGCGAGGGGCTGCCAGGAAGCCTCCAGGAAGCTACCGTCGTTGTTGTCACGCGGGCGCTGGATCCGGAACTGGATCCTCAGCCAGCCGTCGAGGTAGATCAGGTCTTCCTCGGCGTAGCTGCCCACCGGCATGTCGCTGCCGACGTAGTTGTCGGCGATCCGCTGCAGCGCGTCGAAGCCGCGTGCCAGGCGGCGATCGCGCAAATACCGGGACAAAGGCTCGCGCCAGCGCCGCGCCTTGGCCGAGTCGAAGCGCGACATGAGCAGCGGCACCAGCAGGCACTCCTGCACGTCCACCAGCTTGTTGCGCACCAGGAAGTGCCGCAGCACCTCGAAGTACTCGATGGTGATGGCGTGGCAGTGGTTGTGGTTGGCCACCACCTCCGTCTGCACGCGCATGGTTTCCCCTTGGCGTACCGTCTGGATCACGGTGGAGCGCTGGCTGCGCACCGCGGTGGCGGCTTGCGATACGCGATCCCGGAGCTGCTGCAGCGAGCTGGCGGCGGTGGTGCGCGAGGCGTTTTGCCATGCCGACGAGCTGGCGCCGCTCGTGCCGCCGCCGATGCCCAACAGGCCGCCCACCGGTCCGATAATGGCGCCGATGCCCAACCCGCCCCCGAAGCTGCTGGCGCTGGCCTCGGAGCCGCCGGACAAGCTTTCCCGCACCATGGCGTTGGCCATTTCCGAAATATCCCGATCGCGGGAAAGCTGCGCGCTCAGAAACTCCTGTTCTTCCAGGGATTCGCGCCGGGCCGCCGTCTCGCGCCGATCCCAGTCGATCACCGCGATCTGCTTCTTCTGGCACGGCGCCAGCGGCAGGCTGTAGAGCAGATCGCCGAGGGAATAGCCGTCCGCCACCCACTCCTGCTTGAAGTGCAGGATGTGGCCGTGGGCAACGGTGCACGCCTGGTAGAACGTCGGCTCGTCGTCCCAGTCCACCGGGTTCGCGCAGTGGAGCTCGCCCCGCGCCGGCTGAAACCGGCGCAACACGTCCAGGAGCCGGACGAGGTCGTTCTTGCGGGTCACGAGCTCGGCCTGGGCGAGGCGCATCAGGGAAAAGCCGTCCGGGTCGCGGATCAGCGTCTTCGCCACATCCGCCTCGATGCGGATCTCCTCCGCGGGAAGAGCAGCCGCGGCGCCCGAGTCCGCCGCGGGCCGCGCTCGCGCCATGCGCAGCGCGGACAAGCCAAGCACCTCGGAGAGATGCTCGAGCTCGGGCCGGACTTCGGCGAAGATCCGTGCGGACATGGCGCTTTCCTCGCGGAGGCCCGAAGGGTTGGGAAAACCCGCGATGAAGCGCGGCTGCCGCTCGGCTGCGCCAGCCGCCGGGCCGGTCGTCGAGAGCAGCGCCTGGGGCTCCACCCGCAGGGCGAACTGAAGAATCTTCGGGTCCAGAATGCGCAGGATGTCGTTCAGCCCGATCTTGGGCGGCTCCTTGACGGTCAGGCCGCGAATGGTCGGTTCGGTGGTGCGCACCACCGTGTAGAAGTCGAACTCTTCCAGCACCCGATTGGGCCGGGTGATGTCCACGCAATGGCCCGCGTCCGTGCTGAACGTGGAGGAGTTGACCAGGTCCTCGGGATCGGGATTGCGCGGCACCTCCGCGGCGTCGGCACGCTCGCCGTCCCCTGCCGCGGCCTCCGGCAGCTCCACCCCCAGCACGATGCGATCGGGAAAGGTGCCGTCCTCGTTCAAACGCACGGGGATTGGCTGCGAGTCGCTGACCGTGCCGGCGGCGGCGCTGAAGCGCCCGAGGGGAAACGGCGCGGAAAAGTAACCCCGGCTGTCTGACCGGGCGACGCCGACGATCTCCATCGGCTCTTCCGGGCCTGCGCCCATGCGGCGGGCCCAGAGAACCACCTGCCGGTTGCCGACCCGGTTGCGGCCCGAAGGATCGACCAGAAAGCCCCGGATTCGGGCCGGTTTGACGAATGCCAGGTCCGTATTGGGTTCGACGGGAAAGAATTCCTTGGGCTCAACTCTGATCGAAACCGGTTCTTCCCTGTTGACCGCGTCAACGGTCGTCGCCTCGCGGGCCAGCACCTGCCCGTCGGGCGCCATCACGCTCAAGGTGATTTTCTGATCGCGGGAAAGGGTGTCTTTGCCGGGCAGCTCGATCAGCGCAAGGCCGCTGTCTTCCACCGCCTTGGACGCTTCACCGGGGACTTCGCGCGGAGCGGATTCTGCGTCGATCGTCACGAGCTGAGCAAACGAAGCCACGACCCGATGGCCAGCGAAGGATTTTCCGGTGCGGGAGCTGAGCTGAACGCGGAGTTGAGACATGGCGGTATCTCCTATGGGCGCGAAAACCTGGCGCGGGCGCCCGCCAAATACACCCGGGTGCCGTCGGACAGGACCCGCACCTCCACCACTTCATCCTCGACGAGGTGTGCGAGAGCGCTGCGCACCATGGCTTGCGACGCTTCGATGCGCTCGCTCGCCAGCCACCAGCGCATCACCCCCTCCAGGCTGTCGGATGCATTGGGGTGTGATTCGAGGTAACGGCGGAGCGCGTCCGCAACCGCGGCGATCCTGGGGTCACGGGGGTACCATGCAGGCATGGGCGTCGTGCACATCCTTTTGAAGCCTGGCGCTAGCAAGCGGTGTTCCACCGGCCTGGATATCGCTAACTCGCTGAAATTGCATCGCCTGTATGAAGCCTGGCCGGGCCGCTGCCGCTCGATTGACCCATCGCCCCGGGTCGACGCGGGCCGTTTCGATGCTGCATCAAGCCGTTTGCGCTTTTGGCCGGAGCGACCCGTCATGGGGCGGAGCAGACCCGCGGGCCTTACCCGGGTATTTCACCTAGACGCCCCTGGAATGAGGCTTGAAGTGGAGAGGGATCGCAGGATCGGTGAAAGGGGCTCCGAGTCCCGTTTGTACCGCCAAGCGGTTCGGATCCTGCATTCTGCCAGGCCCTTGGGAGAAGCCAGGGCTGAAAAAGGCGCCACCCCCGATCGATTCGGGGATGGCGCATGCCTCAGAGGAGATGGAGGAAAAAAGAAGCGCTCGGGCGCTCAGCCGGCCGCGCCCTGGATGTATTGGGCGCGATCGATGCCGTGCTTTTTGAGCAACTTGCCGAAGGCGCGGCGCTCCTTGCCTACCAGGCGGGCGGCGGCGGACACGTTGCCGCGACTCTTGGCCAGCGCCTGCATCAGGAACGCCCGCTCGAATTCGGCGATCACCCGCTCTTTGGCCTGGCGAAAGCCCAGGTCGAAACGTACGGGCATCGGAAGCGCCGGAGCATCTCGCGATGGCGCGAGGCCCAGGGCCGCAGGGTTGATGCTGAGCTGCGGGCCGTCGGCCAGCAGGAACTCCCGATGGATCAGGTTTTCCAGCTCCCGCACGTTGCCTGGCCACGGGTGGCGGGTGAGCAGGTCCACGGACGCCGGGTCGAGGGTCTTCTCCGGCCGGCCGTACTGGCGGGCGAAACGGCGAATGAAATGATTGGCCAGCAGGATCGCGTCCCCCAGGCGCTCCCGCAGCGGCGGGACGGTGACGGACAGGATCGCCAGTCGATAGATGAGGTCCTGGCGGAAGCTGCCGCCCTTCACCAGTTGGATCACGTCGGCGTTGCTGGCGGCGATGATGCGCACGTTGCCGGCGACGCTCTGGCGCGCGCCCAGCGGCCGGTATACCTGGTCCTGGAGAAACCGAAGCAGCACCACCTGGCCCTTGGGCGACAGACACTCGATCTCGTCGAGAAACAGCGTGCCGCCCTCGGCGTTGGCCACCAGTCCGGCTTGGTTCTCCTTGGCGTCGGTGAACGCGCCGCGGGCGTGGCCGAAGAACTCGTTCTCCAGCAGGTTGTCGGGGATGGCGCCGCAGTTGACCGGGATGAATGGGTAATCGCGCCGAGCGCTGAGATAATGGATAGCACGGGCGATCAATTCCTTGCCGGTACCGGTCTCGCCCTGGATAAGCACCGTGGCGTCGCACGCGGCGAGCTTGCGCACGAGGCGCACCACTTCCAGAAACGGGGGCGATGCGCCGATCAGGAGGGGCGTGATCGAGGGACCGGAATCAGCGGGGCCGAGGGCGGCGGGATCATCGCGTTGCATAGGACTGGACGAAACGTTGCCGTACGAGGGGGAGCGTTTCGTTTATGGCATAGCGGCGGAGAGAAGGCAAATCTAACAATCTGTGAAGTTTTTATTATTCATTTGATTTAAAAATACTTTTTTCGACCGTTGCCGGTGCCGAGGGCGAAAATCTTTCGTGCCGGGGAAGCCGCCGGCTTGAAATCCGCCCCCCGCGCCGCTAATAAATGAAAGTCATCAATGACCTTGCACGGCACCGGCCGGGAGGCGGTCCATGGAAAAGCAGACCCAGTTCAGCATCTGGTACTTCATCCTCGCGGCGTTCGCCGTCATCCTCCTGCACGACCTGTACACCACCTGGCGCACGGTGGAACCCATTCCCTACAGCGAGTTCCAAAAGCTGCTGGCCGACGGCAGGGTGCGGGAGATCGCCATCGCCCAGGACTACATCCATGGGAAGCTGCGGGAGCCCTTGCCCGACGGCCGTACCCAGTTCGTGACCACCCGGGTCGATCCGACGCTGGCAAACGAGCTGCAGAAGTACGGGGTCACCTACACCGGCGTGGTGCAGAGCACCTTCCTGCGGGATTTGCTCTCCTGGGTGGTGCCGGCGGTGGTGTTTTTCGCCCTGTGGATGTTCCTGATCAGGAAGTTCGCCGAAAAACAGGGGTTGGGCGGCGGCTTCCTCTCCATCGGCAAGAGCAAGGCCAAGGTGTACGTGGAGCGCCAGACCGGGGTCACGTTCGAGGACGTGGCCGGGGTGGACGAGGCCAAGGAAGAGCTCAAGGAGGTGGTGGAGTTCCTCAAGGATCCCAAGCGCTACGGCCGCCTCGGGGCCCGCATCCCCAAGGGAGTGCTGCTGGTGGGACCGCCCGGCACCGGAAAGACGCTGCTGGCCCGGGCGGTGGCGGGGGAGGCGGGGGTGCCCTTCTTCTCCATCAGCGGCTCCGAGTTCGTCGAGATGTTCGTGGGCGTGGGCGCGGCCCGGGTGCGGGATCTCTTCGAGCAGGCGCGCCAGAAGGCGCCGGCCATCATCTTTATCGACGAGCTGGACGCCCTGGGGCGCGCCCGGGGCGCCTATCCCTGGGGCGGCCACGACGAGAAGGAGCAGACCCTCAACCAGCTCCTGGTGGAGATGGACGGCTTCGATCCCTCCTCCGGGCTGGTGATCCTGGCGGCTACCAACCGGCCTGAGATCCTGGATCCGGCGCTTTTGCGCGCCGGGCGTTTCGACCGGCAGGTGCTGGTGGACCGGCCGGACAAGCGGGGCCGGGTGCAGATCCTCAAGGTGCATACCCGCAAGATCCGCCTGGACCCGTCGGTGGATCTAGAGAAAGTCGCTGCCCTCACTCCGGGTTTCTCGGGCGCCGACCTGGCCAACCTGGTGAACGAGGCGGCGCTGCTGGCCACGCGCCGGGGGGCGGAGACGGTCACCCTGGAGGATTTCACCAACGCGGTGGAGCGCATCGTGGCGGGACTGGAGAAGCGCAACCGGGTCTTGAGCCCCAAGGAGCGGGAGGTGGTGGCCTATCACGAGATGGGCCACGCCCTGGTGGCCATGTCCCTGCCCGGCACCGACCCAGTGCACAAGGTCTCCATCATTCCCCGGGGCATCGGCGCCCTGGGCTACACCATCCAGCGGCCCACCGAGGACCGCTTCCTCATGACCCGGGAGGAGCTGGAGAACAAGATGGCGGTGCTGCTGGGCGGCCGCGCCGCCGAGACCATCGTCTACGGCCATTACTCCACCGGCGCCGCGGACGACCTGGCCAAGGTGACCGACATTGCCCGCTCCATCGTCATGCGCTACGGCATGGATGAGAAGCTCGGGCACGTGGCCTACGAGGAGGAGCGCAGAGGCTTGCTGGGCGGGCCATCGGCGGTTCCGTTCCAGGAGCGCACCTACAGCGAGGAGACCGCCCGGGAGATCGATTGCGCGGTGCGCGCCATCGTGAAGAAAGCCTTCGACCGGGCGGTGGACATCCTCACCCGGGAACGCCAGACGCTGGAGCAGGGCGCGCGGCTCCTGCTGGAAAAGGAGACGCTCCTGGAGGAGGATCTGCAGGCGATCCAGGCCCAGCTGAAGGGCGGAAAAGAGACCCAGCCGGCGCGGGCGCCGGAAATAGTTCATTGACCGAAACGAAAGGAGGGGATACGCGATGCTCGACCAGATCAAGCGGGTGGGCAAGGAGATCGGCGAGACGCTGGGGCGAGCCTGGGAGAATTTGGCGGAGGGCTGGCGGGAGCTTTTATCCCGATGCGGCAACGCCCTCACTCAGTTCTCCCGCTCCAAGGAGAGTGGCACCGAGGAGGAGCTGCCGGTGGCTTATCCGCGCTGGGGGCTGCTCGCCGGAGAGGTGATCGAGCGCGACCAGGAGATCGTGGTGCGCCTCGAGCTGCCGGGGTTGGAGAAGGAGGATTGCTCGGTGGTCGTGGAAGACAACATCCTGGTAGTGAGGGGCGAGAAGCGCTTCGACCGGGATACCTTGGGAGTCCACTACCACGTCATGGAGCGGGCCTACGGCTGCTTCGAGCGGTCCATCCCGCTGCCCCGTCACGTGGACGCCGAGCGGGCCGAGGCTAGCTTCAGGAACGGAGTGCTCACGGTGCGTTTGCCGAAGGCGGGCAACGCTTCTCCCAAGAAGATCGAGATCTGCTGAGCCAAAATCGCGCCGATGAAAATGGAATGGAAGGCGGAGTGGCAGGAGCTTAAGCGGCAGTGGTCCCTGCTGGGCGTTTACGACAAATTCGAGCAGGCGGTCGCTCTCACCCTCACGTTTCTCATATCCGTGATCATTGTGGTGGCTCTGGTGGAGCTCACCAAGGAGATCGTGCTTCTGGTGGTGAGGGGCGCTTCCGAGCTGCTGGAATACAAGATCTTCCAGTCGATCTTCGGGCAGATCATGACGCTACTGATCGCCTTGGAGTTCAAGCATTCCATCCTCAAAATGGCCCAGCGGGGCGAGAGCATCATCCAGGCGAAGACGGTGTTCCTCATCGCCCTGATGGCGTTAGCGCGCAAGTTCATCATTCTCGACATCCAGCAGACCAGCGCCGGCACCATCGCCGCCTTGGCGGCGGCAGTGCTCACCTTGAGCGCCGGGTATTGGCTGGTCCGCGACCGTAGCACCCCTGCCGCGCGCGGGGCCGGGGACGAGTCTAGCCACCTCTCCCCTGGCCAAGTGACGCGCATCGCCGGTGGGCCCCGAGAAGGCTGATGCCTCTCCGGCCATTTGCGAGGTTTATTCCCGTTTTCCGGGGAAAAGCCCGGGCCGAGAGAGCGCCTGCGGGCCCGCTTCGGTAAGCTGGAAGGGCCGCCACGGGCGATCCGGGCCTTCCCGGCACACGCCGAAGCGAAACGGCAGGCTTTCGCGCCCTGGCAGGTAAAAGCGCAGGTCGTAAAACCATACGCAGGTGGAGGGATTGCCCTGCTCTATCCAGAGCAACGCGGGGTAAGCGGCGAACCAGCGGAAGAACGCGAGGGGAGGCTGGCGCCACGCCTCCTGCGCCAGGGCCGCAGTCCCGGGGTCGGCCCCGAAGCGGGGCGTGACCTGCCACTGCGCCGAAGCGGGAGGACGGTGGGCGGCGTCCAGCCGACGCAGGAGCCCTGCCCCCGGATCCACCGGAAGCGCGTCGCGCCTCCACAGGTTGATGGAGGCGTGGCGGTAGCGGTCGCCCTCGTCCACGATCAGCATCCAGTTGAATGGCGACACCGGACGAGGCAGGGCGCTCACCCGGGCTTGGGCAAGACCATGGGCGCGCGCATACGCCTCGCCCAGTTCCATCGCCTGTTGCTTGAGCAGGGCCTGTAGGCCCACGTAGGCCGCCAGGAGGGCGAGCCCGGCCACGGCCGGCGTCCGCGTCCGGGGTCGGGCGGCGCCGGCGAGGAGGGCGATGGCGATGAGAGCGGTGAACCAGGGATCGATGACGAAGGTGGTGCCCAGGGCCCAGCGGGTCTCGGACAACGGGGCGAAGATCATGGTGCCGAAGGAGGTGATCAGGTCGCCCGCGATGTGGATGCCGATCGCCAGGGCGCATACCCCGTAGTAGGCGCGCCAGGTTGCCCCTGTGGAATCGAGCCGGGCGAAGAGCCAGGAGAGCAGCAGGGCCCACAGGGGCAACAGCAGGACCGAGTGGGTGACGCCCCGATGGCCCAGCAGATAGGCGACCGGAGAGACGTAGCTCAGGACAAAATCCACATCGGGGAAGGCAGCCGCCAGAAAGCCCGCCATCCCTCGCCGCCAACCCTTGGCGGCGACGAACTCGCCCCTGCGGGGCTCCGTGGCCCGGGCGATCAGGGCGCCGGAGAGGGCGTGGGTCAGAGTGTCCATCGGGTCAGTCGGCCAGCTCGGCGATTACCGGCGCGTGGTCCGAGGGCCGGGCCTCGCGCCGGGGCTCCAGGTCGATGGAGCAGCCCGTGCAGCGCCGGGCGAGGACTCGCGAGAGCAGGATGTGGTCGATGCGCAGGCCCAGGTTGCGCTTGAAGGCGTTCATCCGGTAGTCCCACCAGGTGAAGGATTTCTCGGGCTGGGGGAAGAGGCGAAAGCTGTCCACGAGGCCCACGGCGAGGAGCTTTTTGAACGCCTCCCGCTCCGGGCCGCTGAACAGGACCTGCCCCTCCCAGAGCCGGGGGTCGTGGACGTCGGCTTCCTCGGGCGCTACGTTGAAGTCCCCCAGCACCGCGAGCTGGGGGTGGCGTCCGAGCTCGTCCTTGAGCCAGGCGGTCAAGGCCCCCATCCAGCGCAGCTTGTAGTCGTACTTATCCGAGCCCACGCTCTGGCCGTTGGGCACGTACACGCATACCACCCGCACCCCGTCGACGGTCGCCGCGATCAGGCGCTTCTGCTCGTCCTGGAAGCCCGGGACGCCCACGCTCACCGCCTGGGGCTCGTTGCGGGAGAGGATCGCCACTCCGTTGTACGTCTTCTGGCCGGCGAAGCGGGCGGCGTAGCCCGCCTGGGCGATCTCGTCCCGGGGAAAGGCCGCGTCCTCGAGCTTGGTTTCCTGCAGGCACACCACGTCGGGGCGCTGGCGCGCGAGCCATTCCAGCAACTGGGGCAGGCGCACCTTGAGGGAGTTCACGTTCCAGGTGGCGAGGCGCACGGGCTCAGCACGACCTCAAAATCGCATACCTGGTAGAGTGCGCGCAGGTGCACCTTGGCGCACCGTTTTCCCGGCGGTTGAATCGGTGCGTTTCGCTGCGCTTCACGCACCCTGCGGCAAGCCACGGAAGGGCACGGACTTTCACGAATAAGTCGAATTTTCTCATTTGTGGCTAAAGACCCAAGAAAGGATACGCCCATGAAAGGATCCATCCTCATCGCCTGCGCCGTCCTCGGGCTCCTGTTCTTCGGCGGGCCGCGAGGCGGCTTCGGCGAAAAAGCGCCCTTGCGGGAGGCCATCAGCGACGCGGAGCTGCAGCGGGAGCTCTATTTCTCTCAGGAACGGGCCCACGCCGCGATCCGGGAGGAACAGCGGCAGATCCTCGCCGAGCTCAGGAGCCTGCGCACCGAGCTGGCCGAGCTGCGGGCGGTGTGCCGCCGCTGACGGAAAAGCGCCGCGGGAATTATCTTAGGCCCGCCGGGCCCCGGCCGGCGGGGCTTGCTTCCGCCGGGGCCGCTTCGGCCGCCGGGGGTTGCGCCGGCTCCGGCGCGGGCTCGCCCTGGGGCATCGCCGGCTTGACGGGGCGGGGGCGCAGGGCTGCGGGGAGCTCCCGCGGATAGCCTGCCGCATCCAGGGTGAGGTGCCACTGGGACGCTTCGAAACCCTTGAGCACCTGGCCGCCCACTTTCAGCACGGGCACCTCGGCCGCCCCCGCGAGCTTCTTCAACTCCGCCTGCTCGGCCGGGAGCCGTCCGTCCCTCTCGGTGTAGGGAATGCCCCGCTCGTTCAGCAGGCGCCGGGCCTGGTCGCAGGCCTCGCCGCAATCGCCGGCATAGAGGGTGACCGGGTAGCGGCTCGCCGCCTGGCGCACGGCGAAGGGGAGCGCCGCCGCTCCGGCGCCGCCCCCCATTTTCTTCCGCTCCTTCTGCTGGGCCTCCGCCGGGGGCGGCGTGTCGGTGTAATGCACCCGTCCCTCCTTGTCTACCCAGCGGTAGAGGGTTTGCTGGGCCGCGGCCGCGCCCGCCGCGAGGAGCAGGACGGCCAGGATAACCTTACCCATGGGTTGCCTCCCTTCGTACCGCCCGGCGCAGCCTCAGGCGGTCTCGGCGATCATACCACTGTGGCGCAGCAGCGCTTCGATGCGGGGCTCCCGGCCGCGGAACGCGACGAAGGATTCCAGCGCCGGGCGGCTTCCCCCCACGGCCAGGATCTCATCCCGGAAGCGGCGGCCGATTTCCTGGGAGAGCACCCCGTGCTCCTCGAACAGGCTGTAGGCGTCGGCGGACAGCACCTCGGCCCACTTGTAGCTGTAGTAGCCCGCCGCGTAGCCCCCGGCGAAGATATGGGAAAAGCCGTGGGGGAAGCGGTTGTACGCCGGAGGGAACACCACCGCCACGCGCGCGCGCACCTCGTCCAGAAGCTCCATGAAGTCCCCCCGCTCCGGGTCGAAGCCGTGGTGCAAGCGCATGTCGAACAGGGCGAACTCCAGTTGCCGCACGGTCTGCATGCCCGCCTGGAAATTGCGCGCCGCGCGCATCTTGTCGAAGAGCGACCGGGGCAGGGGCTCCCCCGTGTCCACGTGGCCGCTCATGGGGGCGACCACCTCCCACTCCCAGCAGAAGTTTTCCATGAACTGGGATGGCAGCTCCACCGCGTCCCACTCCACCCCGTTGATTCCGGCTACCGCCAGCTCGTCTACCCGGGTGAGGAGGTGGTGCAGCCCGTGGCCGAACTCGTGGAACAGGGTGATGACTTCGTCATGGGTGAGAAGAGCGGGGCGGCCGCCCTGGGGCGCGGAAAAGTTGCAGGTGAGGTAGGCCGCGGGCGCCTGCAAGCCGGAGGGCAGGCGCCGGCGGGTGATGGCGTCGTCCATCCAGGCGCCGCCCCGTTTCGAGGGCCGGGCGTACAGGTCGGCGTAGAACTGGCCCACGAGCTCCCCGGACTCGGAGAGGATGCGGAAGAACTTGACGTCGGGATGCCACACCGGGGCTTGTGCCCTCTCGATGCGCACGCCGAAGAGGGTTTCCACCAGGCGGAACAGGCCGGGCAGCACCCGGGTCTCGGGGAAATACTGCTTCACTTCCTGCTCCGAGAAGGCGTAGCGGGCAAGCCGCAGTTTCTCGCTGGCGTAGGCGAGATCCCACGCCTCCAGGCGCGGGAGCTTCAACTCCCGGGCGGCGAATTCTTGCAGCTCGGCAAGATCCCTTTCGGCGTAGGGTTTGGCCTTGGCCGCTAGCTCATGGAGGAAGTCGAGCACTTCCCCGGGCGAACGGGCCATCTTGGTCTGGAGCGACAGCTCCGCGTAGCTGGCGAAACCCAGAAGCCGCGCTTCCTCGGCGCGCAGCTTGAGGATCTCCCGGATGAGCGGCGTGTTGTCCAGCGCCTCCGGCCCCAGGTCGCTCGCCCGGGTGACGTAGGCCCGGTACATGGCTTCTCGCAAGGGGCGATGGTCCGCGTATTGCATGACCGGCAGGTAGGAGGGCATGTGCAGGGTGAACTTCCAGCCGGGCTTGCCCTCCTGCCGGGCGGCCTCCTGGGCCGCTTCCAGCGCGTCGGTCGGGATGCCCGCCACCTCCTCCTCCGAGGCGTAATAGGCGAAGGCGTTGGTGGCATCCAACAGGTTGTCCGAAAACCGGGATTGGAGCTGGGCGAGCCGCTCCTGGATTTCCAGGAAGCGGGCGCGGCTCGCCTCCGGCAGCTCGGCGCCCCCCAAGCGGAAGTCCCTGATCTCGTTCTCGATCACCCGCCGCTGGGACCGGGTCAGGCGCTGGAAGGCGGGGGAAGCCTGGATCGCCTTGTATTTCTCGAACAGGACCCGGTTCTGGCCGAGCTCCGCGTAGTACTGGGTGATCCTGGGGAGGTTCGCGTTATAGGCCTCCCGCAGCGCCGGCGTGTTCATCACGGCGTTGAGGTGGGCCACCGGCCCCCAGGCCCGGGAGACCCGCTCGTTGGCGTCCTCCAGGGGCTGCACCACGGTTTCCCAGGTGGGGGGCTCCGCCGATTGTTCCACGCGCCCGATGACGGCACGGCCTTGGGCCAGCACCTGCGCAACGGCGGGGGCCACGTGTTCCGGCCGGATCTCGGGAAAGCGGGGCAGGCCTGAAAAATCGAGGAGCGGATTCGTTTCGGTGGGCATGGGCGGGTTCAGGATTTCTCGGAACAGGCGTATTGTAGCCGAGGCCGCCCGGGCGTCCGGTCCCGCGCCTCGGCCCGCGGGCGGGATAAAAAAGGCGTGGCCGAAAAGACCACGCCCAACTCAGGGAGGACAACGAGAGGAGGAAGGAAGGAGAAAAGCCGCGGTTGCGTTGTCCTCCGACGGCGACGGGTTAATGGGTTATTTCTTTTCCTTGCACCGCGGGTCCTCGGGATTCTTCTTGCAATCGGGCGGGGTTTCCTGGCCCGCGCCCTGGTTTTCAATGGAGACGGTGCCCTTGCCCTGGGCCGTGGGGCCGGCATAAGCCGCGCCCATGCCGGCGATGGCGAGGGCGAGCAGCACGGGGGGCAGGGTTCGCTTCAGGGACGCTTCTTTCGATGGCATGGATACCTCCTGAACGTTCGCGTTGGATTGGGGGAGGAAAGGTGAACCGCTCCGGTTCACGCCCAGCCTTGAGCGACATCCGTGCCAGGACGATTATTTTTTATTGAAATGAATGAGTTAAAGTCGAGCGAGGCGCCGGACGGGCGGGCCGCCCGAGGATCAGGGCGCTCGCGTGTCGCCGGCATGCAACAGGGATCGGCGGCCCGGGAAGGAGGGATTGATTTAGCGGGCGTTTTCTTGTTGCCGAATAGCGCCACTTTTCGAGCCCGCGGCCGATGGCTCACCAACCATTGGCCGGTCGTTCAAGCCGCGTAGACCACGTTTCCGGCCACCAGGGTGTAGCGGGTGCGGCCGGAAAGCTCCAGCCCCAGGAACGGGGTGTTCCTGCCCTGGCTGTGGAGAGCCCCGGGTTCCACCACCCAGGACGCCTTGGGATCGAAGATGCACACGTCGGCGACAGCGCCGGGACGCAGGGTCCCCGCGTCGATGCCCAGGATCCGCGCCGGGTCCCGGGTGAGGCGGGCAAGCGCCCGCATCAGGGGCACCCGCGCCTCCTCGGCCCATTTGAGGGTGAGGGGCAGGAGCAGCTCCAGCCCCGTCGCCCCTGGGGCCGCTTCGGCGAAGGGAAACTGCTTCGCGTCGTCGTCCACCGGCGTATGGTCGGAGCAGACCGCGTCCACCACCCCGCTCGCCAGCGCCTCCCGCAGGGCGTCCCGGTCCCGCAGGCTGCGCAGGGGCGGGTTCAGCCGGCAGTTGGAGTCGAAAAAGCCCAGGTCGATCTCGCACAGGTGCAGGTGATGGATGGAGACGTCGCAAGTGACGGGAAGTCCCTCGGCGCGGGCCGCGGCGATGCGCCGCAGGGTCTCGGCGTGGGAGACCCGGCACAGGTGCACCCGGGCGCCGGTTTCGCGCGCGAGGAGCAGGATGCGCTCCAGGTCGATCACCTCGGCGCAGGCGGGCACGGGGGGCAGCCCCAGCCGGGTCGCCACTTCCCCGTCGTGGGCCACGCCCGCCCGGGCGAGGAACGGATCCTGGGGCTGTAGCCAGACGCTGAAGCCGAAGGTGGCCGCGTACTGCATCGCCCGCATGAGCACCAGGGTGTCGACGATGGGCACGTCCGCCTGGGAAAAGGCGACGCATCCCGCCTCGGCGAGCTGGGACATCTCGGTGAGCCGCTCGCCCGCGAGCCCCACTGTGAGGGCGCCGATGGGATAGACGTGGGCCTGGTTGAGCAGCCGGGCCCGGTGCTTGAGCATCTCCACCAGCCCCGGCTCGTCCAGGGGCGGATCGGTGTCGGGGGGGCAGGCCAGGCTGGTGACGCCGCCGGCGATGGCCGCCTGCATCTCCGACTCCAGGGTCGCCTTGTATTCGTACCCCGGCTCCCGCAACCGGGCCGAGAGGTCCACCAGCCCCGGACACACGATGAGACCCGCGGCGTCGATCACCCGGTTCGCATGGAAGCCTTCCGGGACCTCCCCCACGGCGGCCACCCGGCCCGCGGCGACGTAGAGGTCGGCGATCCGGTCGACGCCGCTCGCCGGGTCGATCAGGCGGCCGCCTTTGACGTGAATCTTCATGACCCGTCAGCCCCAGGAGCGCGGAAAAATTTCTTCAAGAATCTTCTTTTCCTCTGGAGGCTCCGTGCCCCTGCGGTCCATCCGTCCTAGTTCCCCGCCAGGATGCTCATGACCGCCATGCGCACCGCGATGCCGAAGGTGACCTGAGGCAAGATGACCGACTGGGGGCCGTCGGCCACGCTGGAGTCGATTTCCACGCCCCGGTTGAGGGGCCCCGGGTGCATCACGATGGCGTCGGGTTTCGCCAGCTTGAGCTTATCGTGGGTGAGGCCCCAGTGCTTGAAATACTCCTGGGGGCTCGGCAGGAACGAGCCGTGCATGCGCTCGTTCTGGAGCCGGAGCATCATCACCACGTCCACGTCCCGCAGCCCTTCGCGCATGTCGTGGTACACCCGCACCCCCATGCGCTCCACCAGGGTCGGAATGAGGGTGCGGGGGCCCACCACCCGCACTTCCGCCACCCCCAGGGTGGTGAGGGCGTGGATCTGGGAGCGGGCCACCCGGGAGTGGAGCACGTCCCCCACGATCGCCACCCGCAGGGCGCGGAAGTCCTTCTTGTAGTGGCGGATGGTGTACATGTCCAGGAGCGCCTGGGTGGGGTGGGCGTGGCGCCCGTCGCCGGCGTTGATCACGTGGATGCCGGGTTTCACGTGCCGGGCGATCAGGTGGGCGGCGCCGCTCTGGGCGTGGCGCACGACGAACATGTCCGCCTGCATGGCCGAGAGGTTGTCCACCGTGTCCAGCAACGTCTCCCCCTTGGTCTGGGAGGAGACGGCGATGTGCAGGTTGACCACGTCCGCCGACAGCCGCTTGGCGGCGATCTCGAAGGTGGTGCGGGTGCGGGTAGAAGGCTCGAAGAACAGGTTGAAGATGGCCTTGCCCCGCAGCAGGGGCACCTTCTTCACTTCCCGCTCGGTCACGCCGACGAAGGAGTCGGCGGTGTCCAGGATGTGGGTGAGAATGGAAGCGGGCAGCCCTTCGATGGTGAGCAGGTGCTGGAGCGCACCCTCGTGGTTGAGCTGGGGGTTGGGCTGCATGGGCGCGGGCGGCGGTTGCGAGATTTTAGGGCAACCCCGCCCATTGACCAAGGGGCGCTTGAAGGGGCCGCCCGTACTCCTTTACTGCCTGGGCTCGATAGCGAGGCGCAGCTCGCCGTTCTCGGTGCGGATCAAGGCGATCAGCTCGTCCTGGGCGGGGGCGACCTGGGCGCCGACGAACTGAGGGCAGATGGGCAGCTCCCGCCCGCCCCGGTCGAGGAGGGCGGCGAGGCGAATGCGGGCCGGCCGGCCGTAGTCGAACAGCTCGTTCATGGCGGCGCGGATGGTGCGCCCCGTGTATAGCACGTCGTCCACCAGGATGAGGTCCCGCCCTTCCACCTCGAAGGGAATGGAGGAGCGCTTCACTTCCCGGTGCAGTCCCCGCTGCTCGTAGTCGTCCCGGTAGAAGGACACGTCCAGGGTGCCCAGGGGGAAACGGATGCCGAGGGCCGCGTGCAGCCGCTCGGCCACCCACACGCCGCCGGTGTGGATGCCCACCAGGGCGGTGTTCTCGCTCACCTCGGCGCGCATGGCCGCTTCGAGCCGCGCCAGAAGCTCGCCGACTTCGGGAAGCTGGGTGATCCCCATGGGGCCCTGTCTCGCTCGCCGGGAAAGGGCCGATTCTATCAAGGTTTTTTGGCGAGATGCGGCTCGGCGAAGTAGCTTTCCAGGATGGTCTGAGCCGCGGCGGCGTCCAGCAGAGCCCGCCGCTTTCCGGGGGAGGCGCCCGCCCGGATCAGGGCCTCTTCGGCCGACCAGGAGGTGAGCCGCTCGTCCACCACCACCACCGGGAGCCGGAAGCGCCCGGCGAGCCGCCGGGCGAAGCGCCGGCAGCGCTCTCCCATGGGGTGGGCGGTGCCGTCCTCCCGCACGGGGGCTCCCACCACCAGCAGCACCGGGCACCATTCCCGCACCAGGGCGGCGATGGCCTGAAAGCGGCGGGCGCTGCCCTCCCCATGGATGACGGTGAGGGGATGGGCGAGCTTGAGGGCCGCGTCGCCCACGGCCACGCCGACGCGCTTCGCGCCGAAATCGAAGGCCAGAACGGTGCCCCGCTCCGGATGCATCGCCTTAGGCGTGCCCGGCGTCGTCGGAGAGCCTGGCGAAATCGATGCCCAGCAGCTCCATGGCTGCCGGCAGGCGTTCTTCGGGGGGTAGGTCGAAAATGACGCTGGGTTGGGCCCGCACCGTGAGCCAGGCGTTCTGGGAAATCTCCTGCTCCAGTTGCCCGGGCGCCCAGCCGGCGTAGCCTAGGGTCACCAGGAGGCTGCGGGGCCCTTCGCCCCGTCCCACCGCCTGGAGGATGTCCTTGGACGTGGTGAGCCCGATGTCGTCCTGCACCGGCATGGTGGACTGCCACTCGCCCACCGGACGATGGAGGACGAAACCCCGGTCCATCTGCACCGGCCCGCCGAAGTGCACCGGGACTGCGCGCAGATCCTCCCGGGCGAGAGGCACGCTGATCTGCTCGAACAACGCTTCCAGGGTCATATCGATGGGGCGGTTGACCACCAGCCCCAGGGCCCCCTGCTCGTTGTGCTCGCAGATGTAGGTCAGGGTCCGCGAAAAAAACGGATCCGCCATGTTGGGCATGGCGATCAGGAAGTGGTGAGTGAGATTGATGGACCCCATGCGATTATTGTAGTCCCCTGGCCGGAACGCCACAATTTGCGCTGCTGCCCGCGCCCTGGGGGGCGGACTTGCGTGAGCCGCTAGGGTTCCAGCACGTAGTCGCCCGGGGCCTCGGCGAGCTGGGGGTATTCTGCCGTGGCGAGGGGAGGCGGCGCCTTGAGGGGGCCGCATTCCTCGGCGAGCCAGGGAATCCAATCCTGCCACCAGGTGCCGGGCAGACGCTTCTGGCGCTGGCGCCACTCTTCGGCCCGCGCTTCCCCGGCGGCCTCCCCGGTCCAGTAATGGCGCTTCGACGGCTCCACGGGAGGATTGACGATGCCGAGGATGTGTCCCGAGCTGGAAAGGGTGAAGCGCACCGGCCCGGAAACCAGGCGGCAGACCTCGAAGGCCGCCTTCCAGGGCACGATGTGATCCTCTTCGCAACCTACGCAGTAGAGGGGTTGCCGGATGCGTCCCAGATCGATGGGCAGCCCCGCCAGCTCGAGGGCGTCCTTCTGGGCCAGCTTGTTGGCCAGGTAGAACTCTCGCAGGTAGAAGCTGTGCATGGCGCGGGGCAGCCGGGTGGTGTCGGTGTTCCAATACAATACGTCCAGGGGGCGGGGCTTTTCGCCGTAGAGATAGCCGTGCACCACGTAGCGCCAGACGAGGCTGTTGGGCCGCAGCATGCGGAACGACCAGGCCATCTGCCGGCCCCCCAGGCCTCCCTGGTGCGCCATCAGGCGCTCCAGGAACTCGACGCTCTCCTCGTCGATGAAGACCTCGATGGCGCCGGGCCGGGAGAAGTCCACCAGGGAGGCGAACAGGGTCCAGTGGGCGATCGGGTGCTCGCCGGGATTGTCTTCGTGGCGACGATGGAGCCAGGCCATGAGGGCGGCGAGGGCCGTGCCCCCCAGGCAATAGCCCACGGCGTGGACCCGGGGGGCGCCGGAAATGCTTCGAGCCACATCGATCGCCTTCAGCACCCCATCGATCATGTAATCGTCGAACGTGCTGTCCGCCAGCTCCGGGCCCGGGTTCTTCCAGCTCGTCGCGTACACGTCGAAGCCCTGGTCCACCAGGTGGCGGATCAGGCTGTTCTCCGGTCTTAAGTCCAGGACGTAGTACTTGTTGATCCACGGCGCCACGATGAGCACCGGGATTTCCCGCACCCGCTCGGTGGTGGCCCGGTAGTGCAGCACCTCCACCAGGGCGTTGCGGAACACCACCGCCCCGGGGGTGGTGGCCAGGTTGACCCCCACACGGAAGGCGCTCGGGTCCACCATCTGCACGTCGCCCGCCCGCAGGTCGTCCAAGAAATTGCGCCAGCCCTGGACGAGGCTCATGCCTCCGCTCTCGGCGGCCTTGCGCAAGGCCACCGGGTTGGTGGGAAGGAAGTTGGTGGGGGCGATGGCGTTCAGCCACTGGCGGGCCCAGAACGCCGCCCGGCGCCGTTGCCGCGCCGGCACGCCGGGGGTGCGATAGATGGCGTCCTCCAGCCAGTGGGTGAAGTGGAGGTAGTTGTCGCGAATAAGGGCGAACGCCGGCACCGCGGACCAGAGCGGGTCGGCGAAGCGCTCGTCTTCGGCCACTGCCTCGTGGGTGCCGCCCCCCCCGGTCCAGGCAGCGAGGTTGAGCACTTGGATGTTGACCTCGGCGAAGCCCCGGGCAGCTTCCACAAGCGCCTCGGCGAGCTCCGCAGGATGGGCCAGCCAGGCCTGCCGAACTTCTTCTAGAGATTCGACGACCCCGAACGGATCGAAGAGGCGCCGCCAATCGGCGCCGTCCGCGGCGTCCTGGCGCAAAGCCCGATTCACGGGCGCGGCCCTTTCTTATCGAGCGCAGAAAACACGTTCCGGATTGTGCGGTGCATACAAGGCAATGGTAGCGGGATCGGGGCGGGTCCGCTACTTGTGCCAGAAAGCGGGGTTCAAGAGGATGAACAGGGTGAACAGCTCCAGCCGGCCCAGCACCGTGGCGAAGGAGCACACCCAGGTCTGGAAGTCGGTAAGGGAAGCATAGTTGGTGGCGGGCCCCACCTGGTTCAGTCCCGGGCCGGTGTTGGTGATGCAGGCGATGACCGCGGTGAAGGCGCTCACGATCTCCAGCCCGGAGGCGGAGAGAAGCAGGGTCATGACCACTACCGAGGCCATCCACAGGAAGCTGAAGGACAGCACGGCGTAGATCACGGTGTTGGGCACCACGTTGCCCCCCAGCTTCACCGGCACGACGGCCTGGGGATGAATGATGCGGGTCATCTCGCGGAACACCTGTTTGTACAGCAACAGCGCTCGTGCCATCTTGATCCCGCTGCCGGTGGAGCCGGAGCAGGAGACGAAGCTTGCCAGGAACAGCATCCACAAGGACGCGAAGATCGGCCACTGGTTGTAGTCGGTGTTGGCATAACCGGTGGTGGTGGCGATGGACACGGTGTTGAAGGCGGCATAGCGCAGCGCGGCGGCGAAGTCGGCGTAGGTTCCGGCGAGCCACAGGTACAGGGCGATCCCGACGCAACTTGCCGCCAGCACCAGGAAATACCAGCCCAGCTCCGGGTCGTGCCGGTAGGGCGCGAAGCTCAAGCGGCGGAACGCCAGGAAGTGACTGCCGAAGTTCAGGCCGGCGAGCAGCATGAACAGGATCGTGACCGCCTCGATCGCCGGCGAGGCGAAAAAGCCATAGCTCGCGTCGTGGGTCGAATAGCCGCCCAGGCTCAAGGTGGTGAAGGCGTGTATGACGGCATCCAGCCACCCCATGCCCGCGAGCCGGTAGGCGCCGATGCACGCCAGGGTGAGAATGAAGTACACCAGCCACAGGCCGCGGGCGGTCTCGGTGATCCGCGGCGTGAGCTTGGTGTCCTTCATCGGGCCCGGCGTCTCGGCCTTGAAGATCTGGCTGCCGCCGACGCCGAGCAGGGGTAGGATCGCCACCGCCAGCACCAGAATGCCCATGCCCCCGAGCCACTGCAGCTCCCCGCGCCAGAGGTTGATGGAGGGCGGGAAACCGTCCAATCCCTCGAAGATGGTGGCACCGGTGGTGGTGAGGCCGGACACCGCCTCGAAGTAGGCGTCGGTGAAGGAAAGCTGCGGGAAATGGAGCATGAAGGGAACGGCCGCGACGGCGGGCAGCGCGAGCCACGCCAGGGCCACCAGCAGGAAGCCGTCCCGCACTTGGAGTTCGCGCGTGTACCGGTGGGTGGCGAGCCAAAGCAGTCCGCCGGCCACCAGGCAGATGGACAGTCCCTTGATGTAGGCGTAAAGGCCGTCGTCGTCGTAAATCAAGGAAACCAATACCGGAAACAGCATGGTGAGGCCGAAGATGACGATCACCAGGCTGAGCAGACGGGAGACCACCAGCAGTCGGTTCATCGGGGAGACCTCCGCGCGACCTAACGCTGCCAGAACACCGGCGTGAGCAGGAGGAACAGGGCGAAGAGCTCCAGCCTGCCGAGCAGCATGGCGATGCTGCCCAGCCAGATCTGGAAGTCGTTGAGCACGGAAAAGTTGGACGCCGGCCCCACCGCGCCCAGGCCGGGGCCGACGTTGCACAGCGTCGCCACCACCGCCGAGATGGCGGTCACCTCGTCCAGGCCGCTGGCCATCATAAGCAGGGTCATGGTGGTGAGGGTGGCAATGAAGATGAAAAAGAATCCCAGCACCGCGAAGATGATGTGGTTGGGAACCACCGTCTGGCCGATCTTCGCCGGCGAGACGGCGTTCGGGTGCACCAGGCGCACGAACTCCCGGTAGACCTGGGCGTAGAGCAGCCGGGCGCGGATGATCTTGATGCCGCCCCCGGTGGAGCCGGAGCAGGTGGCGAAGCTCGCCAGGAACAGCATGAAAAAGCCGGCGAAGGCCGGCCACTGGCCGAAATCGGCGGTGGCGTAGCCGGTGGTGGTGGCCACCGACACCGTATTGAAGGCGGCGTAGCGCAGCGCCGTCGGGAAATCGCCGTAGGTGCCCGAGAGCCACAGGTGCAGGGCCACCACTAGCACCCCCGCCGCCATCAGGGCGAGGAACCAGCGGGCCTCGGGGTCGCCCACGTAGGGCCAGAGGCTGCGTCGGCGCAGGGCCAGGAAGTGGGAGCCGAAGTTGATGCCGGCGATCAGCATGAAGGCGATGGCGATCGCCTCCAACAGGGGAGAGTCGAAGTGGCCGAAGCTCGAGTCGTGGTTGGAAAAGCCCGCGAGCCCCATGGTGGTGAAGCTGTGCATGAGGGCGTCCAGGAACGGCATCCCTCCCGCCCAGTAGGCGCCCAGGCAGGCGAGCGTCAGCAGGAAGTAGACCAGCCACAGGCCCTTGGCCGTCTCGGCGATGCGGGGCGTGAGCTTGGTCTCCTTCATGGGGCCTGGGATCTCGGCCTTGAGCAGTTGCCGCCCGCCCACGCCCAGCATGGGCAGGATCGCCACCGCCAGCACGATCACGCCGATGCCCCCCAGCCACTGCATCTGGCCGCGCCAGATGTTGATGGAAATGGGAAGCCCGTCCAGCCCCGACATGACGGTGGCGCCGGTGGCGGTGAGCCCCGAGACTGCTTCGAAATAGGCCCGGGTGAAGCCCATCGAGGGGTCATGAAAGATGAGGGGCAGTGCCCCAAACACCGGCAGCAACGACCAAACCATGGCCACCAGCAGGAAGCCATCCCGGCCCTCCACCTCGCCCCGGGCGCGGCGGGTGGCGAGCCACAGGACGCCGCCCGTGGAGAGCGTCGCGAGCACCGCTTGGTCGTAGATGTAGAGTGCGCCGTCGCGGGTGAGGAAGGAGATGAGGAGCGGCAGCAGCATGGTGACGGCGAACAGCATCGCCACCAGGCTGAAGGCGTGGAGGACCCGCAGCAGGCGCTTCATGTCGGACCCGGGACGAGGAGGCTAGAAAAAGCCCAGCCCCACTTGGAACAGCTTCTCGATCTTAGGGATCATGCGCTTGTTGGGCACGAACAGGATCACGTGGTCGTCCGGGTGGATTACCGTGTCGTGGTGGGCGATCAGCACTTGCTCGTTGCGCTCCTCGGCGGTGGTGTCGTCCAGGCGCTCCACCACGGGCCGCTCCAGCTTGCGCACGATAGCGCCGATGGTGGCACCCCGGGGGAGCCGAATGTCGCCCACCGCCCGGCCCACCACCTTGGAGGTGGACGCGTCGCCGTGGGCGATCAGCTCCAGTGCTTCCGCCGCTCCGCGGCGCAGGCTGTGCACCACCGCCACGTCGCCCCGGCGCACGTGGGCCAGCAGCGATCCGATGGTCACCTGGGAGGGGGACAGGGCGATGTCGATCTCGCCCCCGTGCACCAGGTCCACGTAGGCCGGGCGGTTGATCAGGCAAATGGCCTTGCGCGCGCCCATGCGCTTGGCCAGGAGCGAAGCCATGATGTTGTTCTCGTCGTCGTTGGTCAGGGCGCAGAACAGGTCCATCTCTCCCGCCGCCTCCGCTTCCAGCAGCTCCTCGTCGGTGGCGTCGCCGTTCAACACCAGCGTTCCGTGCAGCTCGGCGGCCAGCAGCTCGCAGCGCTTCTTGTTGTGCTCGATCAGCTTCACCTGGTGGCTTTTTTCCAGGGCCCGGGCGACCCGGGTGCCGATGTTGCCGCCGCCGGCGATCATCACCCGGCGCACTGGCCGGTCGAGCTGGCGCAGCTCCCGCATGACGGTGCGGATGTTCTCCTTGGCCGCGATCAGAAACACTTCGTCCCCGGGCTCGATGACTGTGTCGCCCTCGGGCACGATGGGTCGGTTCTGCCGGTAGATGGCCACCACACGGGTGTCCGCGTGGGGGACGTGCTTCCTCAGATCGTGCAGCGCGTGGCCCACCAGGGGGCCGCCGCGGAAGGCTTTGAGCGCCACCAGTTTTACCCTGCCGTCGGCGAAGTTCACCACCTGCAGCGCCTCCGGGATCTCGACGAGCTGCAGGATGTGGTCGGTCACGATCTGCTCCGGGCAAATGGGGCTATCGATGCCGAAGTGCTCGGGTCCGAAGATCTCGGGCTTGGCCAGGTACTCGGTGGAGCGGATGCGGGCGATGCGGGTGGGCACGTTGAAGAAGCTGGCGGCGATCTTGCACGCTACCATGTTGACCTCGTCGCTCTGGGTCACGGCGAGCAGCATGTCGGCGTCCTCGGCGCCGGCGGACTCCAGCACGGAAGGGTAGGCGGCGTTGCCGGTCACGGTGCGCAGGTCCAGCCGGTCCTGGAGCTCCTTGAGCCGCTCCGGCGCCGTGTCCACGATGGTGATGTCGTTGCGCTCCCCCACCAGGTTTTCGGCCACGGAGGCGCCGACCCGCCCGGCGCCGAGGATGATGATCTTCATGCCGGCGAGCGGAGCAGGGGAAGCGGCGGATCGCGCAGGAGGCGGAAAGCGCGCCCCAGGCCCGGGAGGAAAGAGGCGAGGGGCATGGGCGTCACAGCCTTTGCCGCAGCCAAGTCTTCCATTCCCGGAAGACCCGCTGGTCCAGGGCGGCGACCACTGATCGGCGCCACAGGTCGTCGGCCCAGAAGTCGTCGTGGGTGAGGGTGCCCATGGCCCCGCCCGCCTCCGCCAGGATGAGGCAGCCGGCGGCGTAGTCCCACAGCTTCTGCCCGCCGTGCAGGTAGACGTCGAAGCGGCCCGCGGCGGTGTAGCACCACTCCAGGGTGCTCGCCCCGTAGTTGCGCTGGGACATATAGGGGGGCGAGGCCGCCAGCTCGCAGGCGAGGCGGGGGCTCAGGCGCTTCAGGTCCACGCTGGCGAGGGCGCTTGCCAAGCTGGGGGAGGGCTCCCGGATGGGCAGGGGCTCCCCGTTCAGGAACGCGCCCCGGCCGGCCTCGGCGTAGAACGCCTCCTCGGCCACCGGGTCGTAGACCACCCCCAGCACCGGCCGCCCGCGCTTGAGCAGCGCCACCGACACGGCGAAGTAGGGCAGCCCCTTCACGAAGTTGGACGTGCCGTCGATGGGATCCACGCACCACAGTCCTTCGGCGCCCAGCAGGTACTGCTCGCTCTGCTGGGCCGCCGTCATCTCTTCCCCCACTAGGGGCGCCGGGTGGAGCCGGGTGAGGCGCCCGGAGAGGGCCTCCTGGGCAGCGAGATCCGCCTCGGTGAACAGGCTGCCGTCGTTCTTGCGCTGGTGGGCGACCTTGAGGTAGCGGGGAAGGATCTCTTTGCGTGCGACTTCGCGCACCGCTTCGATGACTGCCTCGAGCAGGGAGCTTTGCGGCGCGGGCTTCAGCGTTGTTTCCACTTGATCGAGCAGCCGATGCTGGGGATCTGCTCCCGCGGCCCTCGGCCGGTCTTGGCGATCTGCACCATGGCCTCGAACAGCTCCCGGCGGGCGCCCTCGGGCGCCGCTTCCTTGCGCGAAGCGTCCAGCCGACCCCGGTACTGCAGCTCCAGATCGGCGTTGAAGCCGAAGAAGTCCGGAGTGCATACCGCCCCGTAGGCCCGGGCTACCTCCTGGGTCTCGTCCAGCACGTAGGGAAACGGGAAGTCGAACTCCTTCGCCACCCTCACCATGTTTTCGAACGAGTCCTCGGGATACTCGCTCGGATCGTTGGACATGATGGCGATCGCGCCGATGCCGTACTGCTTGAGCTCGCGGCAGTCACGCACGATGCGCGGCCGCACGGCCTTCACGTAGGGGCAATGGTTGCAGATGAACATGACCAGTAGCCCGTTGGGCCCGCGCACGGAGGAGAGGTTGTAGCGCTTGCCGTCCACGCCGGGCAGGTCGAAGTCCACCGCCTTCCAGCCGAAGTTGCATACCGGGGTTTCGGTCGCCGCCATGCTCGCCTTCGATTCGTCAAGGATGTTTTCGCTTTCGAGTCGCCGGGCGCGGCCCGGGTTTGAGGCTATTTTCTAGTTTATCATGGCGCCGTTCTTGCTGATCCCGATGGCGTTTCCCCGCTTCTATTGCCCGGCCCTCGCCCGGGGCCATGCCCGGGTGACGCTGCCGCCGTCCGCCGCCCACCACGCGGCCCGGGTGCTGCGGCTCAAGGTGGGCGACCGGGTGGGCTTGTTCGACGGCCGCGGAGGCGAGGCTCTGGGGGCGGTGGCCGCCGTCCGCCGCCGGGAAGTACACGTGGAGGTGATGGAGTGGCGCGCCGCGGCCCCCGCGCCGGCCCTAGCGCTCACCCTGGCCCAAGCCTTGTGCGCCCAGGAAAAAATGGATTGGGTGGTGCAGAAGGCGGTGGAGCTGGGGGCGGTCCGGATCCAGCCCCTGGCGGCCCAGCGTAGCGTCGTGCGGCTCGCACCCGAGCGGGCGGCGCGGCGCCGAGAGCATTGGGAAGGGGTGGCGGTCGCCGCCTGCGAGCAGTGCGGCCGCAACCGCCTGGCCGAGATCGGCCCGGTCCTGTCCCTCCGGGCGTGGCTCGGGCAGGCGGGACCGCCTTCCCCGGGGGAGTGGCGCCTGCTGCTGGCGCCGGAAGCGCCAGCGCCCCTGGCACGGCTGGATCCCCCCACCGACGCCGTGACGGTGCTGGTGGGCCCCGAAGGGGGCTTTACCGAGGAGGAAATGCGGGATGCGGCGGGAGCGGGCTTCCAGCCGGTCCGGCTCGGGCCACGGGTGCTGCGCACGGAGACCGCGGCGGTGGCGGCCCTCTCGGCGATCCAGGCCCTTTGGGGCGACTGGCGTTGACCCGGCGTTGGCGCCGTCTCCGTTACAATTCAAGGGATTGAATTCGAGAAAGCAGAACCGATGAAAGCCGCGGCCCCCCATCCCGCCCCCGAATTCGTGCGCTGGTTCCGTTCGGTCGCCCCCTACGTGAACGCTTTTCGCGGCCGCACTTTCGTGGTGGCGTTCGGGGGCGAGGCGGTGGCGGACGGGAAGTTCGTCGAGCTCACCCATGACTTCGCCCTGCTCGCGAGCCTGGGCATCCGCCTGGTGCTGGTGCATGGCGCCCGCCCCCAGATCGAGGCGCGCATGAGGGAGCGGGGCGCCCAGGACCGCTACGTGCAGGGCCTGCGGGTGACCGACGAGCTCGCCCTCCAGTGCGTCAAGGAGGCGGTGGGGCGCATGCGCTTGGAGATCGAGGCCCTGCTGTCCACCGAATCCCCTGGCGCCGGGGCCCGCATCCGGGTGGCCGGAGGCAACTTCGTGACCGCCCGGCCCGTGGGCGTCATCGACGGGGTGGATCTCCTGCACACGGGGCAGGTGCGGCGAGTGGACGCGGAAGCCATCGCCGTCCACCTCGCCGGCGGCGAAGTGGTGTTGCTCTCGCCCCTCGGCTTCTCCCCCACCGGGGAGGCGTTCAACCTGGCGATGGAGGACGTGGCCGCCGCGTCAGCCATCGCCCTCAAGGCGGAGAAGCTCATCTTCCTCGGGGACGCCCCCGGGGTCCCGAAAGAGGACGGGGAGCTCGCCCGGGAGCTGACGGCGAGCGACGCGGAAGCGCTGCTCAAGAAACCGGGCCTCCTCGCCGGGGAGACCCGCGGCCACCTGGAGGAGGCGGTCCGGGCCTGCCGGGAAGGGGTGGGGCGCGCCCACCTGATCAGCCGGCACGTGGACGGGGCCATCCTGCTGGAGCTCTTCACCCACGAGGGCACCGGGACCCTGGTGACCGCGGGCCCCATCGAGGCGCTGCGGGGCGCCACCATCGACGATATCGGCGGGGTGCTCAAGCTGATCGAGCCCCTGGAAGCGGAGGGCATTCTGGTCAAGCGGGGGCGGGAGCTTCTGGAGCGGGAGATCGACCGCTTCCTGGTGGCCGAGCACGACGGCATGATCGTCGGCTGCGCGGCCCTCTACCCCTTCCCGGACGAGAAGGCCGGGGAGCTAGCCTGCCTGGCGGTGCACCCGGATTACCAGAACCGGGGCTACGGGGACGCCTTGCTGAAGAGGGTGGAGGCCCGCGCCCGGCGGGCGGGGCTCGAGCAGCTTTTCGTCCTCACCACCCGCACGGCCCACTGGTTTCTCGAGCGAGGCTTCGTGGAGAAGGAGGTGGACGCTCTGCCGCGCCAGCGCCAGGCGCTCTACAACCTGCAGCGGCGCTCCAAGGTGTTCGCCAAGCGGCTCTAGCGGCCCGGCATTTCACCCCACGTTTACCGGGCAAGACGGTTCAACGATAATGGAAGCTGGCCGGTGCGGCCTGTCACATGCATGTAATATTAGGGCCGTACCGTTTCGGAGCGTCGCGCGATGGCGAGAATGGTGAAGTGCGTCAAACTGGGCCGGGAGGCGGAGGGCCTGGATTTTCCCCCTTACCCCGGCGAGCTCGGCAAGCGGATCTTCGAAAACGTGTCGAAGGAAGCCTGGCAGCAATGGCTGCGGCACCAGACGATGCTGGTCAACGAGAACCGGCTCAACCTGGCCGACGCCAAGGCCCGCAAGTACCTGGCCGAGCAGATGGAGAAGTATTTCTTCGGAGGCGGGGCCGACATGCCGGCCGGCTACGTGCCTCCCTCCAAGTCCAAGTAGCCGCCCGCTTCCTTTTTCCATCCGCGCCGCCCGGTCGCGCCCGGGGTGCGGCGCGTCGCGTCGGCAGCGCTAACGGCTAGTCATGGACGTCGCGAAGGGCGTTCTCTCCGAGCAATACCTCAACCGGGAGCTGCAGGTCCTGGAGTTCAACCGGCGCGTGCTGGCCCAGGCCGAGGACCCGGGCACCCCGCTGCTGGAGCGCCTGCGCTTCCTGTGCATCGTCTCCTCCAACCTGGACGAGTTCTTCGAGATCCGGGTGGCCGGGCTCAAGGAGCGCATCAACGTGGAAGACCCGGGCATCGGCCCCGACGGCATGACCGCGCGCCAGGTGTTCAAACTGGTGGCCGAGAACGCCCACCGGCTGGTGGAGCATCAGTACCGGCTGCTCAACGAGGAGGTGCTGCCCCTGCTCGCCGGAGAGGGCATCCACTTCCTGCGCCGCTCGAGCTGGAACGACGCCCAGCGGGAGTGGATCCGGGCGTACTTTTTCCGCGAGCTGATGCCGGTGCTCACCCCCATCGGGCTCGACCCGGCCCATCCCTTTCCCCGGGTGCTCAACAAAAGCCTCAATTTCGCCGTAGAGCTGGAGGGGCGGGACGCCTTCGGCCGCACGTCCGGCGTCGCCATCGTCCCGGCGCCGCGGGTGCTGCCGCGGGTGATCCGCCTGCCGCCCGAGATCGCCGGCTGCGAGCACGGCTTCGTGTTCCTGTCCTCCATCCTCCACGCCCACGTGGGGGAGCTGTTCGCCGGCATGAACGTGCTCGGCTGCTACCAGTTCCGGGTCACCCGCAACTCGGACCTGTTCGTGGACGAGGAGGAGATCAAGGACCTGCGCGCCGCCCTTCAGGGGGAGCTGGCCCATCGCCATTTCGGCGACGCCGTGCGGCTGGAGGTGGCGGACAGCTGCTCCCAGGCCATGGGGGAGTTCCTGCTGGAACAGTTCCGGCTCACCCCCGACGATCTGTACCAGGTAAACGGCCCGGTGAACCTGGTGCGGCTGATGGCCATCCCGGACCAGGTGGACCGGGCGGACCTCAAGTACAAGCCCTTCCTGCCGGGGCTGCCGAGGGAGCTTTCCAGGAAGCCCGCCGATCTGTTCGCGGCGATCCGCCGCGGCGACGTGCTCCTGCACCACCCTTTCCAGTCGTTCCAGCCGGTGGTGGACTTCGTCGAGCAGGCGGCCGAGGATCCCCAGGTGGTGGCCATCAAGCAGACCGTCTACCGCACCGGCACCGACTCGGCGCTGATGGAGGCCCTGGTGAACGCCGCCCGGCGCGGCAAGGAAGTCACCGCGGTGGTGGAACTGCTCGCCCGCTTCGACGAGGAGGCCAACATGCGTTGGGCCCAGCGGCTGGAGGAGGCGGGCGCCCACGTGGTCTACGGCGTGGTGCATCACAAAACCCACGCCAAGATGGCCATGGTGGTGCGCCGGGAGGAGGGAGGCCTGAGGCGCTACGTGCACTTGAGCACCGGCAACTACCACGCCCGCACCGCCCGCCTCTACACCGACTTCGGGCTGTTCACCTGCAACGAGGAGATCGGCGCCGACGTGAACGACGTGTTCATGCAGCTCACCGGGCTGGGCCGGGCGGGAAGGCTCAGGCACCTATGGCAGTCTCCCTTCACCCTGCACCACAACGTGCTGGCGGCGATCCGCAGAGAGACGGAGCACGCCCGGGCCGGCAAGCGGGCCCGCGTCATCGCCAAGATGAACGCGCTGCTGGAGCCGGCGGTGATCCAGGCCCTGTACGAAGCCTCCAACGCCGGCGTCAAGGTCGACCTCATCGTGCGCGGCGTCTGCGCCCTGCGCCCGGGCATCAAGGGGCTTTCCCACAACATCCGGGTGCGCTCCGTCATCGGCCGCCTCCTGGAGCACGACCGCATCTTCTACTTCCACAACGACGGGGCGCGGGACGTGTACCTGTCGAGCGCCGACTGGATGGAGCGCAACTTTTTCCGCCGCATCGAGGTCTGCTTTCCCCTGCTCGATCCCAAGCTCAAGCGTCGGGTGATCTCCGAGGGGCTCAAGCCCTACCTCAAGGACAACGTGCAGGCGTGGGACATGACCGCCGACGGCGCCTACCTGCGCCGGCGGCGGCGCCGGGCCCCCTACAGCGCCCAGGCCGCCCTGCTGGCCGAGCTGGCGGTGGTGCAGCACGAACCCCGGGCCTGACCCGGAGGGTTCACGATGGGGACAGGCACGGAAGTCGAGCTCAAGTTCCGGCTACCCCGGGAGGCCTGGGCCACCCTGCTCCACCATCCCGCCCTCGTCCGGGCAGCCCGCGGCCGAGGCCGCACCCAGCGCCTCTACAGCGTCTACTACGACACCCCGGAGCTGGACTTGGCCAAGAGCGGGATCGCCCTGCGCCTGCGGCGGGACGGGCGGCGCTGGATCCAGACGGTGAAGGCGGAGGGCCAGGTCTCGGGGGCCCTGCACCGGCGCAGGGAATGGGAGGCCCCGGTCCCGGACGGCGCCCTGGACCTCACGAAATTCGATGCTCCCGAGCTTGAAGGGCTGCTGGACGCGCCCGGGGTGCGGGAGCGCCTGAAGCCCGTGTTCGTCACCGATTTCCTGCGGCGGCGTCTGCCCCTCGCCTTCGACGATGGCACCCGCGCCGAGCTGGCCCTGGATTGGGGCGAGATCCGGGCGGATGGTCGCGGGGAACCCCTGACCGAGCTGGAGCTGGAGCTGGAGGCGGGGGAGGCGCGGGCGCTTTTCGCCTTGGCCCTGGAGCTCGCCCGGGCCTTGGCCCTGGAGGTGGAGGTGTTTAGCAAGGCGGAACGGGGCCTGCGGCTCGCCCAGGACCTGGGGCCGCCGGTGGTGAAGGCGCGCGCTCCGCGCCTGGACCCGGAAACGAGCGTAGAGGACGCCTTTCGTCGCGTTCTGGCGGGGTGCGTCGTCCAGCTACAGGGCAACGTGGAGGGCATGCGCCGCGGGCAAGACCCGGAGCATCTGCACCAGATGCGGGTGGCGCTGCGCCGGGCGCGCTCGGCCCTCGCCGCCTTTTCCCGGGCGATTCCCAAGCCCCTCACGGCGCCGGTGGGGGAGGAGCTCGAGTGGCTGACGGGCGAGCTCGGGCCGGCCCGGGATTGGGACGTGTTTCTCGCCGAGACCCTGCCGCTGGTCCTGGAAGCGTTTCCCGGTCACCAAGGGCTCAGGGCGCTACAAGAGACGGCCCAGGGCCTGCGGGACGAGGCCCATGCCCGGGCCCGGGACGCCACCCTCGGGTTTCGCTACCGGGGCCTCACCCTGGGCCTCGGCGCCTGGCTCGAAGCCTGCTCCTGGCGGGAGGGACTGGGCGAAGCCAGGCGGCGGGACGTGCAGGCGCCGGTCGCGCCTTTCGCCCGAGCGCTGCTTGCCCGGCGGCACCGGCGCTTCCTCAAGCGGGGCCGGCGCCACGAGCGCTTCTCGGTCCCCGAGCTGCACCGGCTGCGCATCGCCGGCAAAAAGCTCCGTTACGCCTGCGAGTTCTTCGCCGGCCTTTTTTCTGCCAGAGCGGCCCGCCCCTACATCGAGGCGCTGCGGCGGCTGCAGGACGTGCTGGGCGCCCTGAACGACGCGGCCGTGACCGAGGCGCTGCTCCTCCAGGTGACCGCCCGCGCATCCGATGCCCAAGTGACGGAAGGCGTCGATCTCGTCAGGGACTGGAGCCTGCAACAAGCCGTCCGGCGCCGCCGGGCGCTGCCCGAGGCCTGGAATCGCTTCGTGGAGTGCGAGCCGTTTTGGGAATAATTAAAGAAATGTAGAGGAGTCGCCGATGGAGCTGATTCTCTGGCGTCACGCCGAGGCCGAAGCGGGAGGCGCCGACCTGGAGCGGGCCTTGACCGGCAAAGGGCTCAAGCAGGCGAAGCGGGTCGGCGCCTGGCTGCGGGCCCGGTTGCCCGGGGATGCCCGGGTGCTGGCGAGCCCCGCCCGGCGCGCCCAGCAGACCGCGGCGGCCCTGACCGAACGCTTCGAGACGGCGGCGGCCGTCGGGCCGGGCGCCTCCCCCGGGTCGATCCTGGCCGCCACCGGCTGGCCCCGGGAAGAGGGGCTGGTGGTGGTGGTGGGCCACCAGCCCACCCTGGGCCAGGTGCTGGCGCGGCTGCTCGCCGGCCAGGACGGGGAATGGCGCATCAAGAAGGGCGCCCTCTGGTGGCTGCGGCTCACGCCGCGTCCCGAGGGAGCCGAGGTTTTGGTGCGGGCGGTGATCGGGCCGGATCTGGTGGATGCCTAGGAGGCGGCGCGCAGCGCCGCTTCCTGTTCCAGGATTTCCAGGTCAAGGTTCAGGTGCTTCCACTCCAGCCGCTCCTCCTCCAGGGCGCGGGCGGTCAGGGGGTTTTGCGCGAGCCAGTGCCGGGGCACGACCACCTGGAAGCCTCCTTTTCCCCGGCGCGCGTGGATGGGGGGAGGATCCACCGGCCGCCGGTTGCGGTGCACGAGGGCCGCGAGCCGCAAGGCCAGCATCTCGAGAACCTCCGCCTCCTGGGCGAGCTGCCCCTGCAACTTCTTGAGGGAACCCCGGTGGCCCAGGACCAGCCGGGACAGCCGCTCCTGCTCCCTTCTGGAGAAGCCCGGCATGTCGGCGTAGCGCAGGATGTAGGCGGAGTGCTTGTGGTAGCCGCTATGGGCCACCGAAATCCCCACCTCGTGGAGCTTCGCCGCCCAGTCGATGAGCTTGAGCTCCACCTCCCGGTCGCAGGCGATCCCGTCCAGGAGCTCGGAGGCCAGGGTCACCGCCAGCTTCGCCACCCGCCGGGCCTGGGGCGCGTCCACGTGGTAGCGCTGCATGAACTGGTTGACCGTCACGTCGCGCATGTCCTGGTGGTGGAAGCGGCCCAGCAGGTCGTAGAGCAGGCCTTCCCGCAGGGCGCCCGCGGCGGGCGTCAAGCGCTCGATCCCGAGCTCCGAGATGACGGCGTTGAGAATCGCGAATCCGCCCGGCAGGACCGGGGCCCGGTCGGGGCGCAGGCCTGGCAGGGCGAGCTTGCCCACGTCGCCCGCTTTGAGGAGGGCGCCCCGCAGCCATTCCAGCCCCTCGGCGGTAATCTCGGCGCCTGCGCCCGCTGCCGAGAGCATGTCTCCGACGGCGCGCACGGTGCCCGAGGAGCCGTAGGCCACCTGCCAGTGCCCGGGGCCGAACTCCCCGGCGATGGTGGCGAGCTCGGCGCAGGCGGCCAGCTCCGCTTCCTTGAGCGCCGCTTTGGTGATCTTGCCCTCGGGAAAGAAGCGCAGGCTCCAGGAGACGCAGCCCATGTACAGGCTTTCCAGCTTGAGGGCCTGCCAGCGCCGGCCGATGATGAATTCGGTGGAGCCGCCGCCGATGTCCACCACCAGGCGCTTGTCCCCGGAGGCGGGCAGCCCGTGGGCCACGCCCAGGTAGATGAGCCGCGCCTCCTCGCGCCCGGCCACCACCTCGATGGGAAAGCCGAGGGCCTGCTGCGCGGCCCGCAGGAATTCTTCCGCGTTCTTGGCCACCCGCAGGGTGTTGGTGCCCACCGCCCGCACGGTGTGGGAAGGCAGGCCCCGCAGGCGCTCGCCGAAGCGGCTCAGGCAGGCGAGGGCCCGCTCCCGGGACGCCTGGTCGAGGCACTTGTCGGGGCCGAGCCCGGCCGCTAGCCGCACCGGCTCGCGCAGGGAGTCTAGGGGGTAGAGCTGATCGCCTACGACCCGGGCAATCTGCAGCCGGAAGCTGTTGGAGCCCAGGTCGACGGCGGCCAGGGTGGCGTAGCTCTCTCCCATGGCGGGACGGGCTACTGGCCCAGCGTTTCGCGCTCGATCTCCTCAATCGCCACGTGGCGCACGTCCTTGCCCTTCACCAGGTACACCACGTACTCGGCCATGTTCTTGGCGTGGTCGCCGATGCGCTCGATGGCCTTGGCGATGAACAGGATCTCCAGGGACGTGGAGATGGTGCGCGGGTCTTCCATCATGAAGGTGATGAGCTGGCGCAGGATGGCGCGGAACTCGTCATCCACCTGGGCGTCGCGCTTGATCACGTTCATGGCGGTGGCGACATCGAGGCGGGCGAAGGCGTCCAGGGCCTCCCGCAGCATGCCGATGGCGATCTCGGCCACGTGCCGGATCTCGCCGAAGCGCGGCATGTGCAGCCGGTCGCTCTGGTAGATGAGCTTCGCCATGCGGGCGATCTTTTCCGCCTCGTCGCCGATGCGCTCCAGGTCGGTGATGGTTTTCACCACCGCCATCACCATGCGCAGGTCGATGGCGGCGGGCTGGCGGCGGGCGATGATCTGGGAGCAGTCCTCGTCGATCTCCACCTCCAGGGCGTTGACCCGGTGGTCGTCGACGATTACCTGCTCCATCAGGTCTCGATTACCGGTGGTGAGGGCCTCGATGGCGCGCTGGATCTGGCTTTCCACGAGTCCCCCCATCTGCAACACCTGGGTGCGGATCGCCTCCAGCTCGGCGTCGAACTGCTTGTAGGTATGCTCCGATGTGCCTATTTTCGTCATGGTAAACCCCGGCTAAGGGAAGGTTAGCCCCCCAATGTGACAGCCGTGTTGCGTCCCGGGGCCTCCATGCGCTGCACGCCCCGGGCGGTGGCGAGCAGCAGCAGGTCCGCCCGGCGGCGGGCGAAAATGCCGTTCGCCACCACCCCGGGGATCTGGTTGATCTCCGACTCCAGAGCCGGGGGATCGAGGATCACGAGCCCGCGCACGTCCAAGATCACGTTGCCGTTGTCGGTCACGAAGCCTTGGCGCCACTCGGGGATGCCTCCCAGTTTCGCCAGCTCCCGGGCGACAAAGCTGCGCGCCATGGGGATCACCTCCACCGGCAAGGGGAACTTCCCCAGCACGTCCACCAGCTTGGACTCGTCGGCGATGCACACGAAGGTCTCGGCCACCGCCGCCACGATCTTCTCCCGGGTGAGCGCTCCGCCCCCACCCTTGATCATGGTGAGGTGGCGCGTTACTTCGTCGGCTCCGTCCACGTACAGGGGCAGCACGTCCACGCCGTTCAGGTCCACCACGGGGATGCCCGCCTCCTTCAGGCGCCGCTCGGTGGCCGCCGAGCTTGCCACCGCGGCTTCGATGCGGGACTTGAGCAGCTTCAGCTCATCGATGAAGAAGTTGACCGTGGAACCGGTGCCCACGCCGATGACGGCGCCGTCGGGCACGAGCTTCGCCGCCTCCTGGGCGGCGGCGCGCTTGAGGGCGTCCTGAGAGAGGGTGGGCTGGGTCATTCTGGGGACCTTCACGGTAGAATAGCTGCAACCGATGGCGATTGCAAAAGCGCCGCGCTCCGGGCTCTATGCTGGCATGAACGACGACTATCTCGAACGCATCCTGACGGCCCAGGTCTACGACGTGGCCCGGGAGTCCCCCCTGGAGCGGGCGAGCCTGCTGTCCGAGCGGCTGGGCAATTCCCTGCTGCTCAAGCGGGAGGACATGCAGGAGATCTTCTCGTTCAAGCTGCGGGGCGCCTACAACAAGATGGTGAAGCTCGCCCCGGCCCAGCTCGAGCGCGGGGTCATCGCCTCCTCGGCCGGCAACCACGCCCAGGGCGTGGCCCTGGCGGCCCAGAAGCTCGGCTGCAGGGTGGTCATCGTCATGCCCGTCACCACCCCGCCCATCAAGGTGGCGGCGGTGAGGAACCGCGGCGCCGAGGTGGTGCTTCACGGCGACTCCTACGACGAGGCCTACACCCGGGCCCGGGCCCTCGCGGAGGAGCACGGCTACGCCTTCGTCCATCCCTACGACGACCCAGATGTGATTGCCGGCCAGGGCACCATCGGCATGGAAATCCTGTGGCAGCACCCCAAGCCCATCCACGCCATCTTCGTGCCGGTGGGGGGCGGCGGGCTCGTTTCCGGCATCGGCACCTACGTGAAGCGGCTGCGACCCGACATCCGCATCCTGGGGGTGGAGCCAGTGGACGCCGACGCCATGCACCGCTCCCTCAAGGCGGGGCGCCGGGTGCGCCTCGACCAGGTGGGGCTGTTCGCCGACGGGGTGGCGGTCAAGGAAGTGGGCGAGGAGACCTTTCGGCTCTGCCGGCGCTGCGTGGACGAGGTGATCCTGGTGGACACCGACGCCCTGTGCGCGGCCATCAAGGACGTGTTCGAGGACACCCGCTCCATCCTGGAGCCGGCCGGGGCGCTGGCGGTCGCCGGCGCCAAGGCCTACGTCGCCCGGGAGAAAATCCGGGGCGAGACCCTGGTGGCCATCGCCAGCGGGGCCAACATGAATTTCGACCGGCTGCGCTTCGTCGCCGAGCAGGCGGAGCTGGGCGAGCAGCGGGAGGCGGTGCTGGCGGTCACCATTCCCGAGCGTCCCGGCAGCTTCCGCACCTTCTGCTCCCTGATCGGACCGCGCAACATCACCGAGTTCAACTACCGCTATGCCGATCCCCAGGAGGCCCACGTGTTCGTCGGGGTGTCGGTGCACGACCGGGACGAGACCCGGGAGCTGGTACGAACGCTGGAGGACCACGGCCTCAAGACCCTGGACCTCTCGGACAACGAGATGGCCAAACTCCACATCCGCCACCTGGTGGGGGGGCACGCCCCGGTGGTGGACAACGAAATCCTCTATCGCTTCGAGTTTCCCGAGCGGCCGGGGGCGCTCATGAAGTTCCTGAACAGCATGGGGCGCAACTGGAACATCACCCTGTTCCATTACCGCAACCACGGGGCCGATTACGGGCGGGTGCTGGTGGGGATGCAGGTGCCGCCCGAGGAAAAGGGGGCGTTCCGCGCCTTCCTGGACCAGCTCGGCTACCGCTACTGGAACGAGAGCGACAACCCGGCCTACCGGCTGTTTCTCGGCTGAGCCGCTTCCGAAGCCCATGGACGTCCGCCGCCCGAACGATTCCGCCCCTGCCCCCCTCCAACAGGCGGAAATGCCGAAGAGGAGGAGGGCATGAGACACGGGGGGCAGCGTCCGCGGGGGACGCGCTGGCTGGCGGGGGCGGCCGCGCTGTTAATCGCCGGCGCGCTCTTTACCCTGCCCGCCCGGGCGGGGGGCGACGAGGACTTCATGGCGGCGCGGGAGGCGTTCCGCACCGGGAACGCGGCGCAGCTCGCCCAGCTCTCCGCCAGGCTGAAAGACCACGTCCTCTATCCCTACGTGGCCTATTACCGCCTGCGCATGGGTCTGGATCAGGCCACTGCCGACCAGGTCCAGGCGTTCGTCGAGACCTACCGGGATTCCGACGTCTCCCGGCGGCTCCAGGCCGACTGGCTGCGGCTGCTGGGGGACAGGGGACGCTGGGAACAGTTCCGCCGGGAGTACGCCCGCTACGGCGGGGACGAGATCGACTTGCGCTGCTACGCCTTCCAGGCCGCCCTGCGGGCCGAGGGGTTCGATGCGCTCCGGGAGGCGAAGCCCCTGTGGTTCACCGCCCGGGAAATGCCGGACGCCTGCGTTCCCGTGTTCGAAGCCCTGGTCTCCGGCGGTCTCCTGACGGAGGAGGACATCTGGGCCCGGATGAGGCTCGCCCTGGCGGCGGGCAAGACCAGCCTCGCCGCCGCCATCGGCGCCTACCTGCCCCCGGGGCGGGGGATTCCCGCCAAGACCCTGAGGGCGGTGGCGGAGCGGCCCGAACGCTACGTCCAGCGCCTGGGGGCGCGCACCGCCCGTCGGGCCGACCGGGAGCTCACCCTCTTCGCCCTCCAGCGGCTCGCCCGCATTGATCCCGCCCATGCGGCGGGCTATTGGAGGAAGCTCGAGTCCGAGTTTCCCGTGGAGGACCGATCGTTTCTCTGGGGGCAGTTGGGCCGGGCGGCGGCCCTAACCCACCGCCCCGAGGCCCTCGACTACTTCCGCGAGGCCGGCGACCTGGAGGGCCAGGACGACCTCCTCGCCTGGAAGGCCCGGGCGGCGTTGCGGGCGCAGGCCTGGCCCGCTGTCCTGGAGGCGATCGAGGCCATGTCGGCGGCCGGACAGGGACAGGCCGCCTGGCTGTACTGGCGGGCCCGGGCGCTCCAGGGCCTAAAGCGGGAGGCGGAAGCCGCCCAGGTGCTGGCCCGTTTGGCGGGGGAGCACGGCTTCTATGGGCTGCTGGCCGCGGAGGCCTTGGGCGGCGGGCTTTCCTTGGGGGCGCCGGCCTACCGCCCGACCCGGGCCGAGGTGGCCGCGATCGAACGGCTGCCCGGCATCCGCCGGGCGCTGGCCTTGCTGAGCCTCGAGCAACGCATCGACGGCACCCGGGAGTGGGACCACGCGATCCGGGATTTCGACGATCGCCAGCTCCTGGCGGCGGCAGAACTCGCCCGCCAGCGCGGCCTCTGGGAGCGGGCCATCCACACGGCCGAGCGCACCCGGCAGGAGCATGACCTGAGCCTGCGTTACCTAGCGCCGTACCGGGAAAAGCTCCAAGCAATGGCCCGGGAAATGGGCCTGGAGGAAGCCTGGGTGTATGGCCTGATCCGCCAGGAGAGCCGCTTCGTGCCCAACGCCCGCTCCAGCGCCGGTGCGGCGGGGCTCATGCAGCTCATGCCAGACACCGCCCGCTGGGTGGCACGGCAGTTGGGAATCAAGTCCTACCGCCGCGCCCTAGCGGGGGAGATCGAGACCAACCTCACCCTGGGGATGTATTACCTCAAGCACGTTTCCGAGCGGCTCGACGGCCATCCGGTGCTTGCTTCCGCCGCCTACAACGCGGGCCCGCGCCGCGCCCAGAGCTGGCGCAGCGAGCAGCCCATGGAAGGAGCGGTCTACGCCGAGACCATTCCCTTCAACGAGACCCGGGGCTACGTCCAGAAGGTGATGGCCAACACCCAGTACTACGCGGCGCTGCTGGGCCGAGGGGGCCTGCCCTTGCTCCAGCGCCTCGGCACCATTCCCGCCAAGGGGGCCTTGGATTCCTCGGCGTCCGAGGACGAGCCTTGAAACTCGGACGTTTGTACAATTCCACTTTTCTTCCGCTTCATCTCCCATGTCCGATGCCAACAACATGAAGCTGGAAAGGGTCTGCGTGATCGGCGGCGGCGGTTTCGTCGGCCGGCACATCGTCCATCTGCTGGCGGCCGAGGAGATCCAAGTGCGGGTGCCCACTCGGCGCCGGGAGCGGGTCAAGGACGAGCTGATCCTGCTCCCCACGGTGGACGTAATGGACGCGGACGTGCACGACCCGGGCACCCTGGACCGCCTGATCGCGGGCAGCGACGCGGTGATCAACCTGGTGGGCATCCTGCACGAGGAACGGCGCGGGGACTTCCAGCGGGTGCATGTGGAGCTGCCGGCCAAGATCATGGAGGCGTGCCGGCTGAACGGCGTCAAGCGCTACCTGCACATGAGCGCCTTGAACGCGGACCCGGCGGGCCCCAGCGCCTACCTGCGCTCGAAAGGGGAGGCCGAGAAGCTGGTGCGGGGGAGCGGCCTCGACTGGACCATTTTCCGCCCTTCGGTCATTTTCGGCCGGGGGGACACCTTCCTCACCCTGTTCGCCCGGCTCCTGCGCTTCGTCCCGGTGGTGTTTCTCGCCTGCCCCGACGCCCGCTTCCAGCCGGTATGGGTGGAGGACGTGGCGCGGGCGTTCGTCCACAGCCTGCGGGACCGCCGCACCGTGGGGGAGGCCTACGACCTGTGCGGCCCCAAGATCTACACGCTGCGGGAGCTGGTGGCCTACGCGGGCCGGGTGAGCGGGCACCCGCGGCCCATCGTGGGGCTGCCGGATCGCCTGTCCTACCTGCAGGCGACCCTCATGGAATGGCTGCCCGTGAAGCTCCTCACCCGAGACAACTATCACTCCATGCAGGTGGCGAGCGTCTGCCACTGCGATTTTCCCGAAGTCTTCGGGATCCGCCCCGCGGCGCTGGAGGCGATTGCTCCCGAGTATCTCGGCGGGTGGCATCCCCGGGCCCGCTACATGTTCTTCCGCTACCGCGCCCGGCGGTGACTCGGCGCCGCAGAGCGGCTGGGGCGGGGAGGGGCGCCGGGAGCCCGAGGCGTATAGGCGTCTAGCCGTGAAGGTTTACCAAGTGGGCGGATCGGTGCGGGATGAGTTGCTCGGGCTCCCAGTTCAGGACCGGGACTACGTGGTGGTCGGCGCCACCCCGGAAGAGATGGAGCGGCTGGGTTACCGCCCGGTGGGCAAGGATTTCCCCGTCTTCCTCCATCCCGACACCCAGGAGGAGTACGCCCTGGCGCGCACCGAACGCAAGGTAGCCAGGGGCTACAAGGGGTTCGAGTTCTACACCGCGCCAGACGTGACCCTGGAGCAGGATCTCGCCCGGCGGGACCTTACCATCAACGCCATCGCCAAGGACGAAGCGGGAAACATCATCGATCCGTTCGGCGGCGTGGCGGACTTGAAGGCGGGCATTCTCCGCCACGTAGGGCCCGCCTTCGTCGAGGACCCAGTACGCATCCTGCGGGTGGCCCGCTTCGCCGCCCGTTTCGGTTTCCGGGTGGCGCCGGAGACCCTGGCCCTCATGGGGGAGATGGTGGCCAACGGCGAAGTGGACCACCTGGTCCCCGAACGGGTGTGGCAGGAGCTCTCCCGGGGCCTCATGGAGAAAACCCCTTCCCGCATGTTTTACGTGCTGCGGGAGTGCGGCGCCCTTGCCCGCATCCTGCCGGAGGTGGACGCCCTGTTCGGCGTGCCCCAGCCTCTGGAGCATCACCCGGAAGTGGACACCGGGGTGCACACGATGATGGTGATCGACCAGGCGGCGGCCCGGGGGTATTCCCTCCCGGTGCGCTTCGCCGCCCTCACCCACGACCTAGGCAAAGCCCTGACGCCCCGGGACCAGTGGCCCCACCACTACGGCCACGAAGCGAAAAGCGCCGCCCTGGTGCAGCAGGTGTGCGAGCGCCTGAAGGCCCCCAACGACTGCCGGGAGCTGGCGGTCCTCGCCGCGCGCCACCACGGCACGGTGCACCGGGCCCTGGAATTGAAGCTTGCAACGATGCTCGACCTGCTCCAGGCCGCCGACGCCTTCCGCCGGCCGGAGCGCTTCGAGGCCCTGCTCAAGGCGTGCTCCGCGGACTTCCACGGCCGGCCCGGCTACGCCGAGCGCCCCTACCCCCAGGCGGACCGGCTGCGCTTGGCCCTCGCCGCGGCCAGCGGGGTGGACGCCGGAGCCATCGCCCGGGAGGCGGGCGAGCCGAGGAAAATCGCCGAGCGCCTGCGCCAGGCGAGGCTCCGCGCCATCCGCGAGGCCCTCGCGGGGGAGCCGCCCCTCAAGTGAAGAGGAACACCAGCAGGGTGAGCAGCAGGGACAGGAGGAGGGTGGAGCTGAAGGGGAAGTAGTACTCCCGCCCTTCCCGCTGGAGGCGCACGTCCCCGGGCAGGCGTCCCAGACCTAAGCGGGCGAGCAGCGGCGTGAGCGCCCCCAGCAGGGCGAGGGCGACGATCACCGTGATCAGCCATTTCAGCATGGGCGCGTTCCCGGACCTGGATTTTCGACTATGGTAGGCGGTTCGGGGAAAATGCGCATCCGCCGTTCTTCCTTTTCGACGGAGACAGAGCATCGATGATCCATCTCTACACTTGGAGCACGCCCAACGGCCGCAAGGTTTCCATCATGCTGGAGGAGACGGGCCTGCCCTATGCGGTGCACCCGGTCAACATCGGCCAGGGCGAGCAGTTCAAGCCGGAGTTCCTCGCCCTCAATCCCAACGGCAAGATCCCGGCCATCGTGGACGAGGACGGCCCCGGCGGAGGGACCTTTTCCCTCTTCGAGTCCGGTGCCATCCTGATCTACCTGGCGGAGAAGAGCGGGAGTTTTCTGCCCTCGGCGCCCCGCCGCCGCTACCAGGTGCTGCAATGGCTCATGTTCCAGATGGCGGGCGTGGGCCCTTTCTTCGGCCAAGCCCACCATTTCCTGCGCTACGCCCCGGAACCGATTCCCTACGCCATAGAGCGCTACCGCAAGGAAACCCGGCGGCTCTACGGCGTGATGGACGGGGAGCTCGGGAAGCGGGCGTACCTGGCGGGCGAGGAATATTCCATCGCGGACATCGCCACCTACCCTTGGGTAGCGCGCCACGAGTGGCATCAGGTAGATCTCGAGGAATTTCCCTACGTGAAGCGCTGGTTCGACGCCATCGGCGCCCGGCCGGCGGTGCAGCGAGGAATGAAGGTGCCCGCCTGACGTTGGAAGGTGAAAAAAATGAGAAGAGGCAACCCGCCGGGTTGCCTCTTCCTCGTCCGCCACTCCCGTTCGGTCAGGAGGCGGGCTTTTCTTCCTTCTTGGGCTTTTTCTTAGCGGCCTTCTTTTGCGCCTTCTTTTCGGCAGCCGTGCCCGCTTTCTCGGCCTTCTTCTCTTCCTTATGCTCCATCTTCGGCTCTTTCATCTGGGCTCGCTCCGGTTGCGCGGGAGTGGCCGGCGTCGCGGGGGTAGCCGGTTGCGCGGGCTGCTGGTCCTTGGATGCGGGGCTGGCCGGGGTGGCGGGCGTTGCCGGCGTCGCCTGGGCGAGGGCAAGACTCGGTGCGACGATGATCAGGACGGCGGCGGCGATGCGACGCAAGGTATGCATACGATTCCTCCTTTGCGGATGACGTGGACAACCCACGTGTTCCCAATAACGCCAGCGGACTTCCGTCGTTGACCATCGTGCCGCCGGCACAAAGAAAAAACCCTGCCGGGCAGCGCCCGGCAGGGCCTCGGTTCCGCTGCAGCCGCCGGCGAAGCTTAGGCGGCCTTCTTCTTCGCCGCTACGGCCTTGGCGGTAATGGCCGTCACGTTGGCTTCGGTGAGCTCCGCCATCTGCTTGGCCGCCTTCGACAGGGTGTCGTAGGCGTTGGTGGCGGCGGACACCGCCGACTTCATCGCGGCCACCGCGGCGTCCGCGCCGAGGCCGGCGGGGGCGGTCTTCGCCGCCTGCTCGAGGGCCGCGATCAGCTCCTGGTTGGCCTCCACGATGCGCTCTTCCGCCAGCTTGGCCAGCTCCGTCTGGGTTTGCACGGCCACCTCGTACACGCTGCGGGCGAAGGCGGTCGCCCTCTCCAGTTGCGGCTCCGCGATGGCGGTTTGCGCCGCCACCAGGTCCTTCACGTCCTTGACCTCGACCCAGGTCTTGGCCGCCCGGGCCCCCTCCGCGATGGCGGTCTTGGCCGCCGAGAGGTTGAGCTCCACCAGACGCTCCGCGCCGGCGAGGGCGATGTTGGCCGCCTGGACGGCGGTCTCCAGGTTGGCGCGGTTCAGCGCCACGAATTTGTCAGCGACGTTCACCATGGCAATCTATCTCCTTGTCAAAGTCTGCGTCCACGTTGCTCCGACGCAGCCCGGGTATCGTTATGCTGCATCGCAACAAGATCCATTGTACCGATGGCTAGAGAAAAGTCAAGAAAAATTTGTGCGACGCAGCAAAAAAGTCACGGAGAAAAGAGAGCTACCAAAGTTTCAGTGACTTAGGCTTATGGAACTAGCACCGCCGCCCCCTGGAGGCGCCCCTGGCGGAGCCTTGCCAGAGCCTCGTTGGCCTGCTCCAGGGGCAGGGGCGTGGCGTGGGTGCGCACCGGGACTTTCGGCGCCAGGGCGAGGAACGCTTCCGCGTCCCGGCGGGTGAGGTTGGCCACCGACTGGATGCGCCGCTCGCCCCACAGGATCCGATAGGGGAAGCTGGGGATGTCGCTCATGTGGATGCCGGCGCACACCACCGTTCCACCCTTGGCTAGGCTCCTGAGGGCCATCGGGACCAGGGCTCCCACCGGGGCGAAGAGGAGGGCTGCATCCAGGGGCGCCGGGGGAGCCTCCTCGGCTGCCCCCGCCCATACCGCGCCGAGGGCGAGGGCGAAGCGCTGGCTGTCCCTGTCCTCCGGCCGGGTAAAGGCGTAGACCTCCCGGCCCTGGTGGCGCGCCACCTGGGCGATCAGGTGGGCGGCGGCGCCGAAGCCGTAAAGCCCTAAGCGCCGGGCGTCGCCGGCCATCTCCAGGGCCCGGTAGCCGATCAAGCCGGCGCACAGGAGGGGCGCCGCCTCCACGTCCGAGTACTCCGGGGGAAGGGGGAAGCAGTAGCGCTCGTCAGCCACGGTGTACTCGGCGTACCCCCCGTCTAGGTGATAGCCGGTGAACCGGGCCGCGTCGCACAGGTTTTCCCGGCCGGAGCGGCAATAGGCGCACGCTCCGCAGGTGGAGCCGAGCCAGGGGATACCGACCCGCTGGCCGGGTGTGAAGCGCTCGACACCTTTGCCCAGGGCTTCGACAGTGCCCACGATCTCGTGCCCCGGGATCAGGGGGAGCTTGGGGTCGGGCAGTTCCCCGTCCACCACGTGGAGGTCCGTCCGGCAGACGCCACACGCTTGTATTCGCACGAGAATTTTCCCTGGCCCGGGTTCGGGGACCGGCAGCTCCACGGGGACCAGCGGATGGCCCGGGATTTGCAATTGCATCCCATGCATCTTGCGGTTCCGATCCCCTTGCCCCATATGAGCCCTCCTTCCTGGCCGACGTTGAAGATCTTAGACGCCAAGCCCCCCGAGCGCCAGGCGCCTGCCGGGACAGGCTCGGCCCTGGAGGCGCTCCGGGACGGGATGGGGCCGTTTCCGGTCGAAGGGGCCGAGGAGAAACTCCACAACTTGCACCGGCTCTACCTCACCCTGATCCACACCAACCAGCTCATCGTCCGGGCTCGGGACCCGGATACCCTGTTTCGGGAGATTTGCCGCATCGCTGTGGAGCACGGCGGGATGAAGCTCGCCTGGGTGGGGCTCCTGGACCCCGCTTCGGGCGAGGTGCGGCCAGTGGTCCACGCCGGCGGGGGCGAGGACTTCCTGGACCAGGTGCGCATCCACGCCGACGCCTCCCGGCCGGCGGGAAGGGGATCTGGCGGCGACGCCTTACGGGAGGGACGGGTGGTGACCGGAGTCTGCGACGGAACCGGGGCAGAAGGTGGCCGGCTGTCCATCGACGAGTGCCTGGCGTCGGTCTCCCTGCCCCTGCGGCGAGGGGGTCGGGTGATTGGCTGCCTCAACCTCTACGCCGACCGGCTGGATCTCTTCGATGCCCAGGGGGTGGAGTTGCTGGGCGAGATGGCCGCAGACATCTCTTTCGCCCTCGACAATATCGAGGGGGAGGCCCAGCGTCGGCAGGCGGAGCGGGAGCTGCGCACCCTGTCCCAGGCGGTGGAAAGCTGCGGCAGCGTCATTTTCATCACCGACTACCGGGGGGTGATCGAATACGTGAATCCCAAGTTCACCGAAGTCACCGGCTTCACCCCGGAGCAGGCCATCGGCCGCAGCGCCCGGTTCCTCACCGCCCGGGGCCCTTCCCGGGCCCTGTACCAGGAAATGTGGCAGGCGGTGAACGAGGGACGGGAGTGGCACGGAGAGGTGCGCAACCGCACCCCGGACGGGGGACTAGGCTGGTGCATGCTCACCGTTGCGCCGGTGCGGGGAGAGGGGGGCGAGGTGAGCCACTTCGTCGCGGTGGCGGAGGACATCAGCGAGCGCAAGGCTTCCCAGGCCCAGGTGGAGCGGCTGGCCTTCTACGATCCGGTCACGGAGCTGCCCAACCGCAGCCTGTTCTCAGACCGGGTGGACCAGGCGGTGGCCGGCGCCCGGCGCAGCGGGGAGCGGGTGGCGGTCCTGTTCATGGACCTGGACCGGTTCAAGGAAATCAACGACTCCCTCGGCCACGAAGCGGGCGACCGGATGCTGCGGGAGGTGGGGGAGCGGCTTCGCGCCTGCGTGCGCCCGAGCGACACGGTGGCCCGCTTGGGGGGCGACGAGTTCGGGCTGCTGCTCACTCAGTTGGGGGCGTCCCGGGACGCGGCCGTGGTGGCGGAGAAGGTCTTGCGGGCCTTTACCCGGCCGTTTCGCATCGACGCCCACGAGGTGTTTTCCTCCCCTAGCATCGGCATCGCCGTGTTCCCCGCTGACGGCACCGACTGCGACACCCTGCTCAAGAACGCCGATGCCGCCATGTACCAAGCCAAGGAAGGACGCAACATGTACCGCTTCTTCACCCCCGAGCTCAACGCCACGGCGGTGCGGCGCCTGGAGCTGGAAGGGGCCATCCGGCGGGGGCTCGAGCGGGGGGAGTTCCAGGTCCACTACCAGCCCCAGGTGGACCTGGTGACGGAAAGCATTGTGGGCGTCGAGGCCCTCGCCCGCTGGCGGCATCCCCAGCGGGGGCTGGTGCCCCCGGCCGAGTTCATTCCCCTTGCGGAGGAGACCGGCCTCATCGTGCCGCTCGGCGAATTCGTCCTGGCCCAGGCATGCCGGGACGCGCGCCTCTGGAGCGAGCGCTACCTCCTAGCGCCCCGGGTGGCAGTCAACGTCTCGGCCCGCCAGTTCTGGCACGGAGACATTCTGCGGGCAGTGGGGTCGGCCCTCGGCACGAGCGGCCTGGATCCTTCCCGGCTGGAACTGGAGCTCACCGAAAGCGTGCTGATGAAGGACGCGGAAAGGACGGTGGCGAGCCTCAGGGAACTGAAGGCGCTGGGGGTTGGCCTGGCCATCGACGATTTCGGCACTGGGTACTCCTCTTTGAGCTATCTCAAGCGCTTCTCCATCGACGCCTTGAAGATCGACCGCTCGTTCGTGCGCGACATCGCCGACGATCCGGACGATGCCGCCATCGTGACCGCCATCATCGCCATGGCCCGGCGCCTGCGGTTGCGGGTGATCGCCGAAGGGGTGGAAGACGAGGGGCAGAAGCGCTTCCTGCTGGAGAACGGATGCCGGGAGGGGCAGGGCTTCCATTTCGCCCGGCCCATGCCCCTGGAGGAGCTGCTAGGGTACCTGGACCGGCACGGCGCGCAATCCCTGCCGCGCTGATCCCGTCCGGGATCAATTGCTCCGGCTGTGCTTCTTCAGGAAGGCGAGGATGGCCTCCAGGTCCAGCTCCACCGCGTTTTTAGGGCTGGAGGGGCCGCCTTCGATGGTGCCGTGCCAGGCGAGGTAACGGCGCATCCGATCCACCACCGCCGGCCATTCCTTGGCCGTGTGCCGTCGGGGGTCGGGGGTGGCATGGCACTGGGAGCAGGCCAGCTCGAACGCCTGCCCCTCGGGGGTGGCGAGATCGGGGTAGCGGCGGGGGTCGATGGCCTGCTGCCCGTGTTTCTTGAGATAAGCGATTAGGAGCTTCTTCTCTGCCGCCGTGGGGGCCTCGACTTCCCCCATGAGGTCTTTCATCAACGGGCCCAGGTTGCCCTTGCCCTCCATGCGCCATACCATCCGGTCCACGATGGCGGGCCAGTCGGCGGCCGTGTGCATGGCGGGGCTCGGCAGATGATGGCACTGGACGCAGTAGCGCTTGAGCAGCCGGGCTCCTTCCGACCGGGGCTCGGGCAGCGTGGCCGGATCGGGCCCCGGGGGCAGGATGCGGCGCAGCAGGTTACCGTGAACCGTCTGATCCCAGCGCTGGGAATACCGGGCCTCCAGGGGGCTCACCGGGGTCGCTTGGGCTTTGGACGGGGGAAGCTCCCCGGCCGCGAGATTCCCGCCGGTCAATGCGGCTCCGAGGAGGGCGGCGAGTACTCGGGCGCTGCGCACGGCTCACATCCTGATGGTGTTCCGCCTGTCAAGTTACCACAACCGTCTTTGCCCCGGACAGTCTACGCATTAATCGCCCCAAGTTTTCGATGAGCAAGCCCCGTAGAATCAGGCATCGCTTACTTTACCAATAGCTTTTTGGCTACGGTGGCGCGCCATGGCGATCATGATTCTCGGGAAGGATGGGCAACTAGGCTGGGAGCTCCAGCGCGCCTTCTCGCCCCTAGGACCGGTGACGTCCTTGGGCCGTGCCGAGCTGGATCTAGCCGATGCCGATGCCATTCGCCGCGCCGTGCGCGCGATCGCTCCGGCACTGGTGGTGAACGCGGCCGCCTACACGGCGGTGGACCGGGCCGAAGCCGAGCCGGACCTCGCCCGGGCGGTCAACGCCGCCGCGCCCGGCGTCCTGGCGGAGGAATGCGTCCGCCTGGGCGCGGCCCTCATCCACTACTCCACCGATTACGTCTTCGACGGAGCCCGGCGCGTGTCCTATCGGGAAACCGACACGCCTAACCCGCTCAACGTGTATGGGCGCACCAAGCTGGAGGGGGAGCGGGCGGTACAAGCCGCCGGGGGGGTGCACGTGATCTTCCGCACCGCGTGGGTCTACGCGGCCCGGGGAAGGAATTTTCTGCTCACCATCCGACGGCTTTCCAACGAGCGGGAGGCGCTTCAGGTGGTGGACGACCAAGTGGGGTGTCCCACCTGGGCGCGGCTTTTGGCCGAGGCCACCGCCCGGGTGGTGCGGGCGAGCCGCGTCGTGGAAACCCGAGACGCCGGCTGGCTAAGGGAGCGTAGTGGCCTCTACCACTTGGCCTGCGGCGGCGAGACTTCCTGGTGCGGCTTCGCTCGGGCCATCGTGGCCCAAGTGCCGGGGGCGCGGCCCGTGCCAGTCCATCCCATCCCCACGTCGGCGTATCCCACGCCCGCCCGGCGGCCCGCCTATTCGGTGCTCAACTGCGACAAGGCGCTCCAGGTCTTCGGCCTGAGGCTACCCTCCTGGGACGAGGGCTTGAGGCTATTCGCCGCGGACATGGCGACGAGCGGCTGATCAGCGCGCCGAATGCGGGCTGCATGCGCTTCATCCGTCGCCGCCTGGGAGCGGCGGCCCGACCCGGCTGTAAGCGTCCTCGAAGCGCACGATGTCATCCTCTCCCAGATACGCGCCCGACTGCACCTCGATCAGCTGTAAGGGGATCTTGCCCGGGTTCTCCAACCGGTGGGTGACGCCGAGGGGAATGTAGGTGGACTGGTTTTCCGTGAGCACCAGGGTTTCGTCGCCCCGGGTGACTTTGGCGGTGCCCACCACCACCACCCAGTGCTCGGCCCGGTGGTGGTGCATCTGCAGGGAGAGCTTCTGCCCCGGGTTCACCGTGATGCGCTTCACCTGGAAGCGGTGGCCGGCGTCGATGCTCTCGTAGCAGCCCCAGGGCCGGTACACCGTGCGGTGGGTGACGTGCTCGTGGCGGTTGCGGGCGCGCAGGTCCTCCACCACCTGACGCACTTTCTGGACCTCGTCCCGGCGGGCCACCAGTACCGCGTCGGGCGTCTCCACGATCACCAGGTCTTCGACCCCCAGGGCGGCCACGAACCGCCGTTCGGCGTAGACGTAGCTGTTCCTGGCCCCGTCCAGGTGCACATCCCCGCGGGTCACGTTGCCCGCGGCGTCTTTGACCCCCACCTCCCACAGCGCCTTCCATGAGCCCAGGTCGGTCCAGGAGAAGTCCACCGGCATCACCACTGCCCGGTCCGTGTGCTCCATGACCGCGTAGTCGATGGAAACCGAGGGGCTGCGGCCAAACGCTTCGGCCTCGAGCCGCAGGAAGTCCAGGTCTTTGCCCGCTTTGGCCAGGGCCTCCTCGCACGCCGCCACCAGAGCCGGCTGCAGTCGCCTGAGCTCCGCCAGCACGCCCTCGGCCTGGAACAGAAACATGCCGCTGTTCCAGTAGTGCCGGCCGGAAGCCTGGAAACGGGCCGCCGTCTCCTCGTCGGGTTTTTCCAGGAAGCGGGCGACCCGGTAGCCGGCCGCGCCCGCGCCCAGCGCTTTCCCCCGCTCGATGTAACCGTAGCCGGTCTCCGCCCAGCGGGGCGTGACGCCGAAGGTGACCAGATGGCCCGCCTGGGCGGCCGGGACCGCGGCGCGGATCGCCCCCCGCAGCGCGGCCGCGTCCGGAATGTGGTGGTCCGCCGGGAGCACCAGCATTAGGGCCGCCGGGTCGTGGCGCAGCAGGTGCAGGGCCGCCACCGCGATGGCGGGGGCGGTGTTACGGGCCGCGGGCTCCAGGATCAGGGCCTCGGGCTTCAAGCCGATGCCGCGCAGGTGCTCGGCCACCAGGAAGCGGTGCTCCTGGTTTGCTACCACCACCGTGGCGCGCAGGCCCTCCAGGCCGTCGAGCCGCAGCAGCGTTTCCTGGAGCAGGCTGTGTTCGGAGGTGAGGCGCAGGAACTGCTTGGGCAGCGTTTCCCGCGACATGGGCCAGAGCCGCGTGCCGGCGCCTCCTGAGAGAACCACCGCGTAGATGTCCATTGCCGAAAACCTCTCCAGCGCGAGTGAAACAGGCGTTGCCAGACTTGTACACCATGGGGTTCCCCGTCGTCCAGTCCGCAGCCGCGTATCCCCGGGCTCGGGGATCATGGCGCGTCTCCTTGTTTTGCGGGCTCGCGGCCGCATGGTCCGGACGGCCTATCATGGCCGCTCGCGCTGACACAGAAGATGCAACATTCCGGCTTTAAAGACGCAACATTCCCCCTTTAGCCTCCTCCTCGCCGCTCGACCGGGATGCCGCACCGTCAGCGCTTCGAGTTCCCATTTTTCTCAACCAGCCCATCGAGGAGATGCTTCATGCGTCGGCACGAAGAAGAGCAAGTCTGTAATCCCTCCGGCAACGACTATTTCGGCGACATCCTTGAGGTCAACCTCACCCGGCGCCGGGTGTTCAAAGGCGGCCTGGGCGCCGCCCTCGGCTTTCTCGGGCTCCCGGCCCTGGCTCCCGTCCCGGATGCCGGCGCGGCCTCCCTTCCTCCCCGCCAGGATTTCGGCGGGATCGGGTTCGACGGCATCGCGCCCAACACCCTGGCCAACGGCCTGGTGGACGACGTGCGCCTTCCCCCGGGCTATCGCTACGAGGTCCTGTTCGCGTGGGGCGATCCCATCGGCATCGTCGGGCTGCCTCCCGGACAGCCCGAGTTCAAGTGGGACGCCAGCAACAGCGCCGAGGAGCAGGCGCTGCAGTCCGGCGCCCACCACGATGGCATGTGGTTTTTCCCGTTCCCGGGCCCCCGCGGCCGCAGCCGAGGGCTCCTGTGCGTGAACCACGAGTACGTGGATCAGGGCCTTCTCTTTCCCGACGGCACCGCCCACTGGTCCCCGGAAAAAATCCGCAAATCCCAAAACGCCCACGGCGTGAGCGTGGTGGAAGTGTGGAAGGACCCGCGCATGGGCAAGTGGTCGCTGAAGCGCCCCTCTCCCTTCGCCCGCCGGCTGACCGGCAACTCTCCCATGAAGCTCTCCGGCCCCGCGGCCGGCCACCCGCTGCTGCAAACCGCAGCCGACCCCGCCGGCGTGACCGTCCTGGGGACCCTCAACAACTGCGCCTCCGGCCACACCCCCTGGGGCACCTACCTCACGTGCGAGGAAAACTGGAACGGGTACTTCAGCAGCGCGGTGCCGGGCTTCAACGATGCCCGCACCGGCGACCAGAGGCGCTACGGGCTCAGCGCCGCCGGGTTCGGGTACCGCTGGCACGAATTCGATGAACGCTTCGAGCTGACCGCCAATCCCAACGAGCCCCACCGCTTCGGTTACGTGGTGGAGATCGACCCGTTCAACCCCAGGAGCACGCCGAAAAAGCGCACCGCCCTGGGGCGGCTCAAGCACGAGAACGCCGAGGTGGTGCTATCCAAGCACGGCCACGCGGTGGTCTATACCGGTGACGACGAGCGTTTCGAGTACATCTACAAGTTCGTGAGCAAGCGCAAGTTTGACCCGAAGCATCGATCCGCCAACATGGATCTGTTGGACGAGGGAACGCTCTATGTCGCCCGGTTCAACGCCGACGGCACCGGCCAGTGGCTCGAGCTCTCGCCCAAAAACCCGGCCCTGGCCGGCTGGAGCCTGGCCGAGATCTGCATCCGCACCCGCCAGGCGGCGGACGCGGCGGGCGCCACCAGGATGGATCGCCCCGAGTGGATCGCGGTCCACCCGTTCTCCAAGGCGGTCTATTGCACCCTCACCAACAACAGCCGCCGCGGCACCGGCAGCAACCCGGGGCCCGACGCCGCCAACCCGCGCGGCCCCAACATCTACGGTCACATCATCCGCTGGAACGAGGCGGGCGGCGACCCGGCGGCCACCACGTTCACCTGGGACATTTTCGCCCTCGCCGGCGATCCGGCGGTGGATCCGGCGAGCAATATCAACGGGGACTTGTACAACAGCCCGGACGGCCTGTGGTTCGATCCGGACGGGCGCCTGTGGATCCAGACCGACGCGACGACGGAAGCGTCGAGCTACGACCCGGGCGGCGTCAACGCCAGCATCGGCACCAACCAGATGCTGGCCGCCGATCCCCTCACCCGGGAGACGCGCCGCTTCCTCACCGGCCCCCGCGGGTGCGAAGTGACGGGCGTCACGATGACGCCCGACGGCAAGGCGATGTTCGTCAACATCCAGCACCCCGGCGAGGATTGGGAGAGCTCGCCCACGGAGGTGAGCGACTGGCCAGACCGCAACGCCCGGCCCCGCTCGGCCACCATCGTGATCACCCGCGAGGACGGGGGCGTGATCGGGGGGCACCGGTGATCGCCCTCTCCGGCGCCGTGCTGGGCATTCTGGAATAGGCATGGAGGCCGACATCTGACGATTTCCGGTAGGGGTGCCAGGGCATGAAGGTCTGCGGCGGGCCGGCGTCACGCGGCTGTAACGTGAGAGCCCTAGCCTGAGGCTTGTTTCCGCGTGCCGCAGCCCCGACCGCCGTTCGTCGCATCTACGGGTTGGATCATGGGTCGAAACCTCTCTACGTCTATGCCGCCTGAACCGCTTCTCCCGGGGGCGCCATGGAAGCGGGCGCTTTGCCCCTTGCCCGCCGCCCGGCGGCGCCGCTCCGATGACGCGGGCGGACGGTACGCTCTCATGGTGCACGCTTCTCTCCTCGCTCTTCGCAGGCCGCGGCGGGCGGGTTTCACGCTCCTCGAGCTTCTGGTGGTCATGGTGATCCTAGGCCTGCTGGCGGGATTCGTGGCGCCGCGCTATTTCTCCCAGGTGGGCAAATCGGAAGCGAAGACGGCCCGCGTCCAGATCGAAGCCTTCGGCAAGGCGCTGGACCAGTACCGCCTGGACGTGGGGCGCTATCCCACGAGCGAGCAAGGGTTAGGAGCTCTGGTGCGGCGCCCCGAAAACGAGCCGCGCTGGGACGGGCCGTACCTCAAGAAGGGCGTGCCCGCGGACCCTTGGGGGCGGCCCTACTTCTACCGCTCGCCCGGCGAGCACGGCGAATACGACCTCGCCTCCTGGGGCAAGGACGGCCAGCCGGGCGGCAGCGGGGAGGCGGCTGACCTCGTGAGCTGGTAGCGCGGGCGATGGACGTTCAGGTCAAGGCCCTCAAGCCCTCCGCCGGGATCGTGGTATTGAGCCTCGAAGCGGCCGACGAGCAGGACGCGGCGGCCCAAGCGGCGGCGCAGGGCTATGTCGTCCTTTCCACCGCACGCCGGGTTCGTCTCCGGCACTTGGCTGAGGGTTTCAGGCCGAGGTTTCCCCTGGCGCTCTTCAGCCAAGAGTTGCTCGCGCTGCTCAACGCGGGCTTGAGCCTGGTCGAGTCGCTGGAAGCGCTGAGCGCGAAGGAGCGCAAGGCCGAGCACCGCGCGGTGATCGCCGCGCTACTGGCGCGGCTGCGGGAGGGTCAGCCCCTCTCGGCGGCCATGGCGTCGGTGCCAGAAGCATTTCCACCGCTTTACGTATCGACGGTGAGGGCCGCCGAACGCACGGGAAACATTCCCGAGGCCCTTTCCCGCTACGTGATCTACCAGAGCCGGGTGGATCACGTGAAGAAACGCATCGTGAACGCCTCCATCTACCCGGCGCTGCTCCTGGCGGTGGGGGCGCTGGTGACCCTGTTCCTCCTGGGCTACGTGGTACCCCGGTTCAGCGCCATCTACGAGGACGCGGGCGCGAGGCTCCCTTGGCTGTCGCGCCTGCTCCTCGAGTGGGGCCGCGTGGTCGAGGCCCACGGGGCGCTGGTGCTGATGACTCTGTTCGCCGCCTTGGGCGGCACCCTTTACAGGCTGACCCGCCGGGGCGCGCGGGCACGGCTGGCCGCCTGGCTGGGAAAGCTGCCCGTTGCGGGCGAACGGATGCGCGTGTACCAGCTCGCCCGTCTGTATCGCACGGTGGGCATGCTGCTCAAGGGCGGCACGCCGGTTGTCGGCGCCCTGGGCATGGCGGGCGGACTGCTGGAGCCTCCGCTGCGCGCGAGGCTGGAGCGCGCGGCCCGGGCGATCGGCGAGGGCGTTCCCCTGTCGCAGGCGATGGAGATCCATGGCCTCACTACGCCGGTGGCCGAGCGGCTGCTCCAGGTGGGCGAGCGCACCGGGGCCATGGGCGAGATGATGGAGCGCATCGGCGAGTTCCACGACGAGGAAATGTCCCGCTGGGTGGAATGGTTCACGCGGCTCTTCGAGCCGTTGCTCATGGCGGCGATCGGGCTGGTGATCGGCGTGATCGTGTGGCTCATGTACATGCCCATCTTCGAGCTGGCGGGGAGCATCCAGTAGCGTCATGGACGTGGACCGCGCACCGCTGCAATCCCTCATCACGCCCGCGCTGGTGCGGAACGCGAGGGCCCTTGCCGAAGCGCGGGGCGCGCGGCTGATGGAGGCGCTGGAGGAGCTGGCGGGGCTCGCACCCACCGAATTCGCGCAGGCGCTCGCCGCGGCGCTCAGGATGGCGGTGGCCACCATGGACGATCTGCACCGGTGGACACCCCAATGGGAGCGGCTTCCCTACGCCGAAGCGCTCGCCCGGGAGTGCATCCTGTTCACCGACGAAGATGGTGCCCCGGTGCTGGTGGTGGCGGACCCCCTGGACGAGACGCTCCGCCCGTGGGCGGAAGAGCGGCTCGCGCAGGCCTTCTCCTGGCGGTTCGCCCACCGGGCGGACGTGACCGCGTACCTCGCCCGCCACGAGGAGACCCTGCGCGCCATGGACGGCGTGCTCGCCAGGGCGGAGAACGGTGCCACTGCGGCCCCTGGCGTCGAGGACCTGTCCCTCAGGAGCATCAGCCAGGACTCGAGCCCGGTGGTAAAACTCGTGCGCTCGACCCTCTACGACGCCCTCAAGGTCGGGGCGAGCGACGTGCACCTGGAAAGCACCGCGACGGGCCTCGCCATCAAGTACCGGGTGGACGGGGTGCTGACCGCGATGGGAACCGTGGCCGGGAACGAGCTAGCGGAGCAGGCGATTTCCCGCGTCAAGGTGCTGTCGGAGCTCGACATCGCCGAGCGACGGGTGCCTCAGGACGGCCGCTTCAAGGCCACGGTGCGAGGCCGGGAAATCGACTTCCGCGTCTCCATCATGCCCAGCATCTTGGGCGAGGATGCGGTGCTGCGCATTTTGGACAAGCAGGCCCTCACCGACCAGCTCGCCGGGCTTACTCTCGACGCCCTCGGCTTCGACGAGCCCTCCCGTCGGGGGATCCGCCGCCTCTCCAACGAGCCCTACGGCATGATGCTGGTGACTGGCCCCACCGGCAGCGGCAAGACCACCACCTTGTACGCCGCGATTTCCGAGGTGAATCGCGGCCACGACAAGATCGTCACCATCGAAGACCCGGTGGAGTACCAGCTTCCCGGCGTGCTGCAGATTCCGGTGAACGAGAAGAAGGGCCTCACCTTCGCCCGGGGCCTGCGCTCCATCCTGCGCCACGACCCGGACAAGATCATGGTGGGCGAGATCCGCGACCCGGAGACGGCCCAGATCGCGGTGCAGGCCGCCCTCACCGGCCACCTGGTGTTCACCACGGTCCACGCCAACAACGTGTTCGACGTGATCGGCCGCTTTACCCACATGGGGGTCGATCCCTACAGCTTCGTTTCCGCCTTGAATGGCATCCTCGCCCAGCGGCTGGTGCGGCTCACCTGCCGCGCCTGCGCGATGGATGAGAGGCCGGGCGAAGCGCTCCTGCGGGAATCGGGGCTCGATCCCGCCGCCGCGTCCGCTTTCCGCTTTCGCGTTGGAAAGGGCTGCGGCCAGTGCCGCGGCACCGGCTACCGGGGCCGGCGCGCCATCGCCGAGCTGCTCATGCTCGATGACGAGCTGCGGGAGCTGATCGTCGCCCGCACGCCGGTGCGCCGCCTCAAGGAAGCCGCCCGGCGGGCCGGGACCCGCTTCCTGCGGGAAGCGGCGGTGGACCTGGTGCGCCAGGGGATCACGACGCTCCAGGAGGCGAACCGTGTCACGCTGGTGGCCTGAAGAATTGCACATCGCCCTCGCGCCGGAGCGGGTGCTCCTGGCCCGGGCGCCTTTCGGCATGAGGCGGCGCACCGTGGAGTGCGAGGCGCTCGCCTGCGCGCCCGACGTAGGCGCGACGCCGTGGGCGCCGGCCGTCACGGCGCTGGAGCAGGCGCTTGCGCGGTCGCGGTGGCGGCGAGCCTCTGCCCGCGTCGTTCTTTCGGACCGCTTCGTCCGCTATGGCATTCTGCCCTGGAGCGAGGCGATCGCGGGGCCGCACGAGCTGGAGCGGGCCGCCGCGGCGCAACTGCGGATGGTGCATGGCGAGCGGGTGGACGGGTGGGTGCTGCGGGTCGACGGGGGCGGGTACGGGTCGGCGTTCCTGGTGGCCGCCGTGGACCGGCAGCTCATCGATCGGATCAAGCAGCTTGCGGCGGCGGCCCGGTTGAGGCTGCGCGCACTGGAACCCCGCTTCGCGGCTGCCTATCGCCGCTGCCGCGGCAAGCTCAGGGGAGAGGCCGTCTGGTTCGCCGTCCTGGACGCGGAGCGCGTTAGCGTCGCGTACCTGGATGGGGCGGGCCTGCGGGGGTTCCACAGCGTGCGCGTGACGCAGGATCCGGTCGCGGAGCTGGAGGCGCTGATCCAGCGCTGGGCGCTCCTGGAAGAAGGCATCGGCACGGACGCTCCGGTCTACTGGTACGCGCCGGGCGAGCCGGCCGAATCGCAGCGGCGCACCCGCCTCACCCTGAGGTCCCTCGACGCGGGCATGGACGGCGGCTGCGCCCGCCTTGCCCTCACGGGGGCGCCGTGAAACCGGACCTGCGCCTGGATTTCTTGAAGTCTACCCGCTCGCCGGGCCTGGCCGCGTGGGGACTGTTCGTCTCGGGCCTGGCGGCCGTGTTCGCGGTGGGGGCGGCGTACGTGGAGGCGGGCCGGTGGCGCGATGCCATGGAGGACGCCGTGACGGAGATGAAGCGGCTGTCCCAGCGCCGGGGGGCTCCCCTTGCCGTCCCCGCCGCGGTGACCGAGGGAACGCGCCGGGAGATCCAGCAGGCGAACCACGTGATCGAGCGCATCGCGGTCCCGTGGAATGCCCTGTTCCACGGGCTGGAAGGCGCGGCGGACGAGACCGTAGCGCTCCTGTCAGTCCAGTCCGATGCGGAAAAGCGCGCGTTCCGGCTCGAGGGCGAAGCGAAGGACCTGGCGGCGGTGCTGGCGTTCGTGGCGCGGCTCGAAGCCGCGGAGACTCTTTTCGACGCGATGCTGGCGAGCCACGCGGTGAAGGACGAGGGTGGAGGGCGGCCGGTGGGATTCACGGTGACGGGACGATGGACGGCGCCTCGCTGAATCGGATCCTGTGGTATTGCCGCCGCGAACTGGACCGGCTGGGCGGCGTGGGTCTGGCGGGTTTTACGCTCCTTGCGCTGGCCGCGGGTACCTACGTCACTGCGGTGGCGCCCATGCGGGAAGAGGCTCGAGCCTTGGAGGCGGAGGTGAAATCGCTTGCTCAGGCGCTGGGGGCCACGGAGACAAGCGGCGCGGCGCGACAGGCCAGCCCCGGGGACAAGCTGCAGCAGTTCTACGGCTACTTTCCGCCGGTGACGGCGGCGCCGGCGCTGCTCGCGCGCATCTTCGACGCCGCCCGCGCCCGGCGCCTCGCGCTCAAGTCGGGGGAATACAAGCTGGTGCAGGAACGGGACTTCAAGCTCGCCCGCTATCAGGTGCTGCTGCCCTTGAGCGGCCGTTACGGGGACGTGCGCGATTTCGTCAACGCGGTGCTGGAGGCGCTCCCCGCGGCGGTGCTGGACGATTTCGCGCTCCAGCGGGAGAACGTGGGCGCCTCCACCGTGGAGGCGCGGGTGAGGCTCACCCTGTACCTGCGGGAGGGGCCGTGAAGTTCGCGAGGAAGACCCGGGCCGCGCTTCTGGCGCTGGCGTTGGCGGCGGCGCTTTTCCTCGCGTTCGGGCTCGAACCGCCTGGCGGCGCCGAAGCGGGCGTGGCCGAGGCGAGCGTACCCGAGCGCCGCCCGTTTGCGCGGTCCGCCGCCGGAGCGCCGGCGCTGGATCTCGACCGGCTCGGGCGGGAGGTGGAGAAGATGGACGGAGGGCGCGACTTGTTCGCCAGCCGCTCGTGGGCGTTCCCGTCGCCGCGGCCGGCGCCCGCCGCGCCCGCGCCCAGGCCGGGACCGCCGCCGCTTCCGTTCGCCTACATGGGCAAGCTGATCGAGGGCGACCGGATCGTGGTCTTCCTCTCGGCGGGCGAGCGCAATCACGTGGTCGAGATGGGCGACACCATCGACGGGACGTACCGGGTCGACGCGATCCGGGCGGGCGCGCTGGTGCTGACTTATCTTCCCTTGAACGAGCGGCAGACGCTCTCCATCGGGAGCATGGAATGAAGCCCGGATGGATCGTGGCGATCTGGGCGGCGGCTGTCCTGCTTGCGGCGTGCGCCTCGAACCCGGCCTTCGAGGAGGGCAAGACGCTGCTGGCGCGGGGGGACACGATGGCGGGCCTGCAGAAACTGGAGCAGGCGGCCCAGGAAGCGCCCGGCGACAAGCGGGTCAACGACTATTATCGCCGGCAGCGGGAAGCGGCGCTGGCCCAGCTCCTCACCCAGGCGGACTACGACCTGGACTGGGGCCGGCTGGAGGAGGCGCAAGCCGCCTATCGCAGAGCCCTCGAGATCGATTCCCGCAACGCCCATGCCCAGGCCGGCCTCCAGCGGATTGCCTCCCAGCGCGAGCAGGCGAGAAGGCTGGAGCAGGCCGAGCAGGCGCTGGCTCGGGGAGACGTGGCGGCGGCGGAGGCCGCGACCCGCTCGGTGCTTTCGATCAATCCCGGCAACCGCCAGGCGCGGCGGCTCATGGCGGCCATCGGCCGGCACCGGCCGGAAGCCGGGACCGTGCCGGCGAGCCTCAAGGGCGCGCTCGCACGGACGGTCACCCTGGAGTTCCGCGAAGCGGCGCTCAAGAGCGTGTTCGAGGTGCTCGCCCGCACCGCGGGCGTCAACTTCGTGTTCGACAAGGACGTGCGGCAAGACACGAAGGTCACCCTCTTCGTGCGCGACTCGTCCATCGACGACGTGATCAAGCTGATCGCGGTGACCAACCAGCTCGAGCGCAAAGTGCTCAACGACAATACGCTGCTCATCTACCCCAACACGCCGGCGAAGCTCAAGGAGTACCGGGAGCTGGTGGTGCGCACGTTCTATCTCGCCAACGCCGACGCGAAGCTGGCGCAGAACCTGGTGAAGACAGTGGCGAAGAGCCGGGACGTTTTCGTGGACGAGAAGCTCAATCTCCTCGTCGTGAAGGACACGCCGGAGGCGGTGCGCCTCGTCGAGCGGCTGGTCGCCCTTCAGGATCTGGCCGAGCCGGAAGTCATGCTGGAGGTGGAGGTACTGGAAGTGGGCACGGGAAAGCTCCAGGAGCTGGGTATCCGCTATCCCGAGCGGATGAACGTGGGCGTGCCGGGCGCGAGCGCAGATCCCGCCACCGGTACCGCCATCGGGATATCCGGCCTGCCCCAGAACGTGGTGCTCGACAGCGGCCTGAACCTCAAGGCCTTCGTCGCCAACCCGGTGGCGGTGGTCAACCTGCGCCGGCAGGACAGCGAGACCAACGTGCTGGCCAATCCCCGCATCCGGGTGCGCAACCGGGAAAAGGCCAAGATCCTGATCGGCGAGAAGGTGCCCGTGGTGACCACCACCTCGACCGCCAACGTGGGCGTGTCGTCCAACATCAGCTATCTGGACGTGGGCCTGACGCTGGAGGTGGAGCCCACGGTGCACCTGGGCGACGAGGTGGCGATCAGGGTGGGGCTCGAAGTCTCCAACATCCTGGAAACCATCGAGTTCGCCGGCGCGCTGGCGTTCCGGCTGGGGCGGCGCACGGCGACCACGGTGCTCCGGCTGCGCGACGGCGAGACCCAGGTGCTGGCGGGCCTCATTCAGGATGATGACCGGCGCACGGTCAGCAAGCTGCCGGGCCTGGGGGACTTCCCGGTCCTGGGGAAGCTCTTTTCGAGCAGCAACGAAAACAATCAGAAGACCGAGATCGTTCTGCTTATCACGCCGCGCATCGTGCGCAACCTCGATCGTCCTGAGCTGCGGTTGACCGAGTTCGCATCCGGCACCGACGCGGCGGTGGGGGCCGCGCCGCTGACGGTTCAAGGCACGGCGCCGGGCGGCCTCTCCCTCGCGTCCCGCGCTCCCGGCGGCGCAGCGGCGCCTGCGCTGTCCCCGCCGGGAGAAGCTCCAGTGCCGGTGCTGCCCCCGGCGCCCGCGGCCCTTGTCGTGACGGCGCCGAGCCAGGTGCGCGTGGGGCAGCCGTTCACGGTGGCGGTGGCCCTGCCCCCCACCGTTGCGGCGGCGACGCTGGAGCTGGTATACGACCCTGGCGTGCTGTCGCCGGTCACGCCCGCCTCCGGAGTGCAGACGGAACCGGGCGGGCTGGCCGGCGGCGCCGGACCCGCCGCCCCTTCAGCGCCGGCGCCGGGCCGGATCTCCATCTCCCTTGCGCGGGAGGCGGGCGGTCCGGCGGCGGCCCAGTTCCAATTTATTGCCCTGGGGACCGACGGAGGCGCGACCCTGCTTTCCTTCGACCGGGTGCTGGTCACCGACGAGGGCGGCAATCCGGTGCCGGCGGCCGATCTCGCGCCGGTGCGGCTCGCGCTGGTCCCGTGAGGGAACATGGACGGCGCGTGCAACGGAGAGAATCCAGCACGGACGAGGGCCGGGGCATCCGCTGCCCGCCGCTCGCGATTCGCCGCCCGCGGGTTCACGTTCATCGAGCTGCTCATCACCGTGGCCATCGTCGCTTTGCTCGCCTCGGTGGCGCTGCCCCTCGCCGAGGTTTCCGTCCAGCGCGGCAAGGAGCAGGAACTGCGCCGGGCCCTGCGGGAAATCCGCGGCGCCATCGACGCCTACAAAGACGCCGTGGACCAGGGTCGGGTCGCGAAGAAGGCGCACGCCTCGGGCTACCCGCCGTCGCTGGAGGTATTGGTCTCCGGCGTCGAGGACGCGAAGGACCCGCAGAAGAAAAGAATCTACTTCCTGCGGCGCGTGCCGCGGGATCCGATGGGCGACGACGCGGGTCTGTCCGCGGCCGAAACCTGGGGCAAGCGCAGCTACGCCAGCCCGCCCGACGCGCCGGCGGAAGGCGACGACGTGTTCGATGTCTACTCCCGGTCGGAAAAAGTGGGGTTGAATGGGATTCCGTATCGCGAGTGGTGAAGCGCCAGGGGCGGGTCGTGAGCGAACCGGCGGCGCGCAGCGGGTCTTGGCGCTTCGCCCTTCGGATGCCTGTTTTCCTGGATTTACCCTGATCGAGCTGCTGGTGGTGCTGGCCATCGTGGCGCTGCTCCTCTCCATTGCGGCCCCGAGATACTTCGGCAGCCTCGAGCGATCGAAGGAAGCGGTGCTCAAGGAAAATCTTTTCCTCCTGCGGGAGGCGATCGATCAGTACTACGCCGACCGGGGGCGCTATCCTCCTTCCCTGGAGGACCTGGTGGAGGCGAGATACTTGCGCCGCATTCCCCTGGATCCCGTCACCGGGCAAGCCGACACCTGGATCGTGCTCGTGCCCGCCGGCGGATCCTCGAGCCCGGGCGGCGTCCTCGACGTGAAGAGCGGTGCCGAGGGACGCGCCCGGGACGGCACGGCCTATGGGGACTGGTGAGCGGCGCTTTGGTCTCGGGGGCGGGTTCACCTACGCCGGCGTCCTGGCCGCCGTCGCGCTGGTGGGCATCGGCCTGGCGTCGGCGGGCGTGGTGTGGGAGACCGCCTCACGCCGGGAAAAGGAGCGGGAGCTGCTCTTCGTCGGCGAGCAGTATCGCCGCGCCATCGCGAGCTATTTCCACGCGACGCCGGGCGCCGCCAAGGAGTTCCCGCCGAGCCTGGACGACTTGATCCTGGACCAGCGCCATCCCGTCGCGCGCCGTCATCTCAGGAAGAAGTTCAGGGATCCGATCACGGGCAGCCGGGACTGGGGGCTGGTGCGCGGACCCGGGAAGCGCATCATGGGCGTTTACAGTCGCTCGGAGCGCGCGCCGATCAAGACCGATGGATTTCCGCCGGCGCTGGCGGGCTTTTCCGGGGCGACGAGTTATATCCAGTGGCGCTTCGTCTATATTCCGGACTGGGAGGCCGTGCACAAAGCGCAACCATGAACCCGTTACACCCGGATGAATTTTTTGTTACAAGCTGGCGGGCGGAGGGGAACCCGTCATTTCTTGAGGTTTTTCCTGAGCCACTTGTTCACGTCGACGGGCCCGAAGCCGTCGTAGCGGCCGTCCAGCTCGAACACGTAGAAGGTGGTGTCGCCGGGCAGATGCTGCTCCACCATGCCGGCCAACACCCGCGGATGTTCCCTGGTTTTGATGAGGAAACAGCCCTCTATGATTTGAACGCCGTCGTGGTCGGCGACGGCCGCCTCCAGGGCGGACCCGGCGTTGGCCGCGGGGTCGCACACGATGAGCATCACCGGCATATTCTTCCTCCCCTGCTCGAACGGGAAACGCTGCTCCTGCCGGTCCGATTCTAATCACAGGGGCGCAACGCGATCTACCTCGATCGGAAGAAAAAGACCGATGCCGGGGGCACTTGCCCTGGAGCGGCGGGCGAAGGGCTGGGGCGGCGGTTGGACCCGATAGGGAATCAACGGCTCCACCAGGCGTAGAGCACCTGCAGGATCAGAAGGAGCGCCATAGCGAAGAGGGTCTTGTTGAGCCAGCCGTAATAGGTCGCGGTGTGGGCGCGGCTGCGCACCCGCGTTCCCCAGACGAGAAACAGGAGGCTGAGCAGGGTGAGCGGCACGGTGGCAAAGACGACTAAGCGCGTGATCTCGCCCGTAGCGGCGAGGGTCGCCGCCTGGGTCCCCTTCCCGAAGACGAAGCACAAGTTCATGATCTGCACCATGGCGGTGGGAGCGAGGCCCATGGCCATGAAATAGATCACCAGGGGCGGGATGGAAACGCTCACGGTGCCCGACAAGAAGCCGGCGAAGAGGCCCACGCTCGCCTCCGCCGTGCGCGGGGCGCGCTTGAGCCAGTCCCAGGAGAACTCCCGTAGCCGCGCCATGTTGAGATAGACGAGGATCATGAAGGCCAGCAGGAGCTTGAGCGGCTCGGCAGGCACGGCGAGCAGCACCTTGGTACCGAGCACGGCGCCGATGGGCATGTACACGGCCACCCGCCAGTGGCGCCCCAGGCTCTCGCCCCAGCGGCCCCCCTTGGCGATCAGGTAAAGGTTGACGGCGATGTTGGGCAGCACCGTGAGGATCACCGCGGTCTTCAGCTCGGTGACGAGAGCGATCAGGGCGAGGGTGATCAAGGGGAAGCCCATGCCCATGACGCCGTGTATCCAGGCGGCCGCGGCGACCACCAGGACCGCCCAGATCATCCAGGGCGAAGCGATGAAGGCGTCGATCTCTCCCATCCGACGGGGTGTCTTGGTGAAATATCCTGGCTGCCTGGAGCAGGGAGCAGAATAGGGGTCAGCGGCTAGCCAGCCATTGACCGAAGGCAAGAAAGAGCGGCGTGGAAGCCAGGCAGACTTCCCCTTCCTCCGGCGCGCCCTTCGTCTTTACGTTCGAGGCGCGACCTAGCAAGCAGCGGACGGGGAAGGACGTCCGGCCGTCAGCTCATGATGTAGTTTTCGAGCTGGCGGATGATGAACTCCTGCTCGGAGATGGTGTCCTTGACCAGGTCGCCGATGGAGATGACGCCGATCAGCCGGTCCCCTTCCATCACGGGAAGGTGGCGCACCCGCTTGTCGGTCATCAGTGCCATGCATTCTTCGTTGGTCTGATCCGGCCGCACGTAGATCACCGGCGCGCTCATCACGTCCTTCACCAGGATGTCCCGGGGCGGCTTCTCCAGCAGGAACATCTTGCGGGCGAAATCCCGCTCGGACACGATGCCCACGGGCTTGCCGTCCTCCACCGCGATCAGCGCCCCCACGTTGTGCTCGGCCATACGTTTCATCGCTTCCCGGGCGGTGGCGTCCGGGGAGATGGTGAGGACCAGATGCCCCTTGGCTTCGAGGAGCTGCCTGACGGTTTTCATGCCGCCTCCCTTGTTGTTGGCTGCGCTACGTCCGTTTTTATTTTAGGCCACCCGGGAGAAGGGGCGAAGGGCGGCCCTCAGTCGATCAGCTCGTAGGCGGGCAGGGTCAGGAACTCGACGAAGTGGTCGTCCGCCGTGATCCGGTCGAACAGCCGGGCGGCTTCCTGGTAGCGGCCGGCGTTCCAGGCTTCCTCTCCCAGGTGGGTCTTTACCTTGGGCAGCTCCTCGACGAGGAGGCTGCGGAATAGCTCCTTGGTCACCTTGCGGCCGTCCTCCAGCACTCCCTTGGGGGAGCGGATCCACTGCCAGATCTGGGAGCGGGCGATTTCGGCGGTGGCGGCGTCCTCCATGAGATGGAACACGGGAACGCAGCCGTTGCCGGAAAGCCAGGCCCCCAGGTACTGGATGCCCACCGAGACGTTGTTGCGCAGGCCCGCCTCGGTGATGGGCTTCTCCGGCTGGAAGTTGAGCAGGTCTCGAGCGCTCACCTGCACGTCGGGCCGCTGCTTGTCGTACTGGTTGGGCTTGGGCATGTACTGGTCGAAGACCGCCTTGGCCACCGGCACCAGGCCCGGATGGGCGACCCAGGTGCCGTCGCAGCCGTCGGTCACTTCCCGGATCTTGTCCTGCCGGACTTTCTCCAGCGCCTCCTCGTTGGCCTTGGGATCGTCCTTGATGGGAATCTGGGCCGCCATGCCGCCCATGGCCGGCGCGCCGCGACGGTGGCAGGTCTTGACCAGCAGCAGCGCATAGGCGCGCATGAAGGGGGCGGTCATGGTCACCTTGGCTCGGTCGGCCAGACAGAAGTCCCTGTTGGAGCGGAACTTCTTGATGCAGGAAAAGATGTAGTCCCAGCGGCCGATGTTTAAGCCCGAGGAGTGTTCCTTAAGCTCCCATAGGATCTCGTCCATCTCGAAGGCCGCCAATACGGTCTCGATCAGCACCGTGGCCTTGATGGTGCCCCGGGGGATACCCAAGGCGTCCTGGGCCCAGTTGAATACGTCGTTCCACAGCCGCGCCTCCCGGTGGCTTTCCAGCTTGGGCAGGTAGAAGTAGGGTCCCGTGCCCTGCCGGATGAGCTCCCGGGCGTTGTGGAAGAAGAACAACCCAAAGTCGAACAGGGGGCCGGACACCGGCTGGCCGTCCACCCGCATATGCCGCTCGACCAGGTGCCAGCCCCGGGGCCGCACCAGGAGCACGGCGGTCTTGTCGTTCAGCCGGTAGTGCTTGCCTGCCTGGTCGAAGGTGATGGTGCGCCGGACCGCGTCCCGCAGGTTGCGCTGGCCGTCCACCATGTTGTGCCAGGTGGGACAGTTGGCGTCCTCGAAGTCCGCCATGTAGGTGGAGGCGCCGGAATTGAGGGCGTTGATCACCATCTTGCGGTCGGTGGGCCCGGTGATCTCCACCCGCCGGTCCAGGAGATCCTTAGGCTGTGCGGCGACGGTCCATTCCGACTCCCGGATCTCCCGGGTGTCGGGGAGAAAATCGGGGAGCGCGCCGGCATCGAACGCCTCCTGCCGCTCGGCCCGGGCGTCCAGCAGCGCTTGTACCCGCCGGCCGAATTCCCGCTGCAACCTGGCGACGAAGGCGACCGCGTCGGGGGTCAGGATTTCGGCGAACTCAGGAGAAATCGGGGCTGTGATTTCGACGCCCGGCGGATACTCGAAGGGCTTGTTCATCTGCGCACTCCCTTGGAATCGTTAGCGGCACGGAAACGGCCGATTATACTGCATTGCAGCAAATGCGCGACCGTTTCAGCGGGGAGAAACCCGGCTGAGCCTGTCCGTCGTTATTTTTTAAGAATAGCGCTTCTGCAGGATGGGGGAAAACCCCGGATCGGGGGTCAGCCGGAGCGGTCCGACAAGGGGCTCTCAGGCGCCGGCAGGCAGCAGACGCCGCCGCAGGAAGGCGCTGGCGGCGTCCACGGCGACCACCAGGAGGAGCATGGCGGCGATGAGGGTAAGCGCTTGCTGTTGCTGAAACAGGCTCAAAGACACGTAGAGCATCTGTCCCAGCCCGCCGGCGCCGACGAATCCCAGGACTGTCGCCATGCGGATGTTGATCTCCCAGCGGTACAGGGCGTAGGCCACGAGCTGGGGGAAGACGCCGGGCAGCGTCCCGTAGAGAAAGGCCAGCGCCGGGGACGCGCCGCTTTCCTTGAGCGCCCGGGCGGGCTCCGGGGGTGCGTTCTCCAGGGTCTCGGCGAAGAGTCGCCCCAGCACCCCGCTCGTGTGCAAGGCCAGGGCCAAGGTGCCGGCGAAGGGCCCCAGCCCCGCCGCCAGCACCATGAGGGCCGCCCAGACCAGTTCCGGCACCGAGCGCAGGAAATTGAGCAAGAGCCGGGAGGGAAGCCGAAGGAGCTGCCCGAAGCGTCCCGCGGCCGGGAGGGAAAGGGCGAGCCCCCCGAGCACGGCCAGCAACGTCCCTACGGCGGAGATGGCCAGGGTCTCCCCGATCCCCCGGGCGACCTGCCGCAGCAGGGGGAGCGAGAGATCCGGCGGGAAGAAGCCCCGGGCGTAGGCGAGCATCTGCCGGGCTGCCTCCGGGGAAAAAAGGGCCTGCAGGTTCAGGGACAAGGCGCCGAAGGAGAGGGCGACGGCGGCCGCCAGCCCGATCCCCGCCAGCCAGCGTTCCCCTCTCATGCCACCGCCCTGCGCAGAATCGCGCTCACGCCGTCCGCCAGGAGTACCAGGAGCAGGAAGGTGAGGAGCAGGGTGCACACCTCGCCCCCTTCCAGCATGCGCATCGACAGCTCCATCTGCTGACCGAGGCCGCCCGCGCCCACGAATCCCATGATGACCGAGGCCCGCACCGCGCACTCCCAGCGATAAACGCTGTAGGACACGACCTCGGGGGCCGCCGCGGGCAGCACGCCGTAGAAGAAAGCGCCCAGGCGCCCGCTGCCCGCCTCCAGCAGCGCTCGGGCGGGGCGGGTGTCCGCCGACTCGAAAATCTCCCCGTAGATCTTGCCCAGCATGCCGCCGTAGCTCACGGCGATGGCGAGCACCGCCGCCGCCGGGCCCAGGCCCACCGCCCGCACCAGGAGGAGGGCCCACACGATCTCCGGCACCCCCCGCAGCACCGCCAGGAGCAGCCGCAAGCTCCCCCGCACCGCCTGGCCCAGCCGCCGGCCGGGACCGGGCCCGATGCGGGAGATGGAAAGGCTGCGGGCCACGGCGAAGGCGAGGGGGAAGGCGATCACCATGGCCAGAAAAGTGCCGGCGGTGGCCATGGCCAGGGTTTCCAGGGTGGCCCTGAGGGTGAGGCGCAGGAACTCGGCGTCCAGGGCGGGGGGCAGGAACAGGGCGAAAAACTGGCCCATGGTCTCCCGCTGGCGGGCGTCGAAGAACACCCCCGGGTCGAATTCGGTCCAGCGCAGCCCGGGCACCAGCAGCGCAAGGAGCAGCACCGTGGCGGCGAGCCGGGGCAGCGCCGCCAGGTCCCGGTCAGGCGGGCTCAATAACATAGGGGCTTGCGGGCAATGCCCCGGACCGGGGCGGGGAGGGGACGCCCGTCCTGTGTGGGCGGGACCGGGGTCTCCCCGGCGTAGAGGGATTCCAGCAGGCCGTCGGTGATCCGCACCGGCGGCAGATCGAACAGGATCTCTCCGTCTTTGAGGCCGATCACCCGGGGGAACCAGCGCAGGGCCAGATCCACCGCGTGCAGGCTCGCCAGCAAAACGACGCCCCGGGCCTGGGCATCCCGCTGCAGCTCCCCGATCACCCGATCCGCCAGGACGGGATCCAGGGAGGAGACCGGCTCGTCGGCCAGCATCAGGTCCGGCTGCTGGTAAAGCAGGCGGGCCACGGCCACTCGCTGGAGCTGGCCCCCGGAGAGCCGGTCGCAGCGGTCGAAGAGGCGCTCGGCCAGGTCCAGCCGCGCGAGCGCCGCCCGGGCGCCGGGAATATCCACGGGATAGGCGAGGGAGGCCAAGGCCTTCCACCAGGGCCAGCGGCCCAGGCGGCCGGCCAGCACCGCCGTTACGGTCCGCTGCCGGGGCGGGAGGGGGGGCGACTGGTGCACCATGCCGATGCGGGTGCGCAGCCTCCGAAGTGCCCGGCGCTTAAGGCGCCAGGGGTCGGACCCCAGGATTTCCACCCGCCCGCTCGTGGGCTTCAAACTGGTGGCCAGGATGCGCAGCAGGGTGGTTTTCCCGGCTCCCGAGGGGCCGATGACCGCGACTCGTTCTCCCCGCTCGATCCGCAAGCTCACGCCCCGCAGGGCGACCCGACCGCCCGGGTGGCGCAGCTCCACTTGCGCAAGGCGCAGGCTCACTTAATCAGCCCCGCAGCCCGGGCGGCGGCTTCGATGCCCTGGTAGTTCTCCGGCTTTGTCGGCACGTAGCGGGTCGCCCGCTGGAGGGCGAGGATCTCCTTGTGGGCCGGGTTCCTCGGGTCAAGTTTCAGGAAGGCGTCGGTCAGCTTCCTCACCAGGGCTGGATTCAGGTCGCCCCGCACCGTCCAGTTGTAGTCGTAATAGGGGGGCGTGGTGTAGAACACCCGGACCTGGGCCGGGTCCACTTTCCCCGATTCCACGAGCTTTTCCCATACCGAGGCGTTCAAGGCGCCGGCGTCGGCCCGGCCCGCGGCGACCCAGGCGGCGGTCGCGTCGTGGGCCCCGGAGAAGGCGACGCGCTTGAAGTCCTTCTCCGGGTGGATACCGTTTTGCATCAGGTAATAACGCGGCATCAGGTGGCCCGAGGTGGACGAAGGAGAGCCGAACACGAAGGTGCGCCCCTTTAAGTCCGTGAGCCCCTGGATGCCGCTGCCGGCGGCGGTCACAAACTTGCTGGTGAACGCTTCGTCCTCCTGGCGCTGGACGATGGGGAGGGCGTTGCCGGTGCGCAGCCGCGCTTGCACGAAGGTGAAGCCGCCGAGCCAAGCGAGATCCACTCGCCCCGCAGCCAGGGCTTCCACTACGGCAGCATAGTCGGTCACCGGGACGAAGGTGACCTTCATTCCCAGCTCGTTTTCCAGATACTTGCCCAAGGGTTCGAACTTGCGCAGAAGCTCGGTGGGGGCTTCATCGGGAATGGCGCTCACCCGCAGGGTCGTCTCGGCGGAAGCGAGGGCGGCGAAAGCCGAGAGGATGAGGGCGAGCAGCGCGCGCATAAAAACCTCCGGGGGGTTATACGAGACGGATGAGCAGAGGATTTGCGCACGCTACCATCGGACCCATGCCGCTTCAACCCTGCGGGCGACGGGGTGTTATAGGAAGGCTCGATCAGCCACGGATGGACACGGATTTCCACCGGCGAGGATCGGGGTTGTTGTCTCATCCGTGGCTCCCATGAAAATGGGTGTTCTCAGGCCAGCGCGTGGCTGCGGTCACCAGCGGCAAAGCCGAGCAGCGGCGCGGAGAGGCCGCGCCCGAGGGCGAGCACTTTGAAAAGTTCCCCCATCTCGGCGGGGGAGAGGAGCTTGTGGGCTTCCATTGCCAGGGGGAGGTAGCGGGCCGCGTCTTCCGCCGGCACCGTCGCCAGCAGCTCGAGCAGGCCGCAGTTCAGGAGGAAGCGGGCCTGGCTCGCGTAGCCCAGCACCTCCAAGCCGGCTTCCCGCGCCGCGCGGGCGGCGGCAGTGAAGTCCACGTGGGCGGTGATGTCCTGCAGCCCCGGCCACAGGAAGGGATCGTCGTGGGCCCGGTGCCGGTAATGGCACATGAGGGTGCCGGCGGCGCGCTGGGGATGGTAGTACTCCGCAGCGGGAAAGCCGTAATCGACGAAGAGCAGGACACCCTCCTCGAGAAGCCCGCCTAAAGTCCTCACCAGGGCGGGCGCGGCGAGGGAGATCTCGCTGACATAATCCGCTGGCGCCACGATCGCCTCGGCGGCGCGGCGAAGCTCCGGATGGGCGAGGGGGCGCTCGCGCCAGACGAAGGCGTCGCCCTCGACGGCCACACCCCGCTCGAACAATCCCTGCTTGCGCCAGGCCACCAGGTGCACCGGCAGGGCGTCCAACACCTCGTTTCCGATCACCGCGCCGCGAAACGCCGCCGGCAGCGCGTCGAGCCACCGCACCCGGTCCCGGAGCCGCTCCGGGAGCCGGGCCAAGCGCCTCGCCTGCTGCTCCCGCAGCGCCGGGCTCACTTCCAGGATCAGATAGGCTTCAGGCGCCCGCCCCAGGGCTTCCAGCTCGGCGAGCAGATCCTCCGCCAGCCGGCCGCTGCCCGCCCCCAGCTCCAGCACCGCCCCGCCGCAGCGCTCGAGGACCTGGGCCACTTGCCGCGCCAGGGCGCGGCCGAACAGGCGGGAGATTTCCGGCGCGGTGACGAAATCCCCCTCGGGGCCCAGCTTGGCGGCCCCCACGGCGTAGTAGCCCAGGCCCGGGGCGTACAGGGCCAGCTCCATGTAGCGGGCGAAGGAAATCCAGCCGCCGGCCCGGGCGATCTCGCCGCGGATGTGGGCCGCGACGCGCCGGCTGTGGGCCTCACCTGCCTCATCGGGCGCAGGCAGTGCGCTCATGGCGTCGGGATCGATCTCCCGGCACAGGGGAGCGGCGGGGAACAGGGACGAGTGTGGTAAATTGGCTGCTTCGATCGAACGTGGCGCAAGTGTAGTGGAAGCCGTGCTCTCGGGCCAAGTGGCCCTGGTCACCGGTGGAGCCAAGCGGGTGGGCGCCGCCATCTGCCGCTTTCTCCACGGCGCGGGGGCCCGGGTCATGATCCATCATCGGGCTTCCCGGGCCGAAGCCGAGGTCCTCGGCGCCGAGCTCAACCGGCAGCGGCCCGATTCCGCCGACATCGTCCAGGGGGACTTGCTGGACGCGGGCACCCCGGGGCGGCTGGTGGAGGCGGTGCTCGCGCGCTTCGGGCGCCTGGACATCCTGGTGAATAACGCCTCCAGCTTTTTTCCCACGGCGGTGGGGGGAATCACGGAAAGCGCCTGGCAGGACCTCATGGGCACCAACCTCAAGGCGCCCCTGTTCCTGTCCCAGGCGGCGAGCCCCGAGCTGCGCCGCCGCCGGGGCGCCATCGTCAACATCACCGACATCCACGCCGATCGGCCCATGCGCGGCTACGTGGTCTACAGCATCGCCAAGGCGGGGCTCGCGGCCCTCACCCGCTCCCTCGCCCTGGAGCTGGGCCCCGAGGTACGGGTGAACGCGGTGGCCCCCGGCCCGGTGTTGTGGCCGGAGGACAGCCACTGGTCCGCCGACATCCGCCACCGGATCATCGAGCAGGTGCCCTTGCAGCGGCAGGGAGAGCCCGAGGACATCGCCCGCGCGGTGGTGTACTTGGTGGCCTACGCCCCCTACGTGACCGGCCACACCATTGCGGTAGACGGGGGGCGTTCCGTAAGCCTTTGACCCTACGGGCCGAATACGGTCTTTGCGCGCGAAATCCAAGCAATTGATATAATACATTTTTCTTTGTGGCCGCAGCGGCTTGCGACCGCCGCGGGTGTGCGTCTCTACTTTACGGAAAAGATCATGAAATTCCGCCCCGGCAAAAAAATCAGCACCTTCTACCCGCCCCAGCGCACCCTCATGGGACCGGGGCCCTCGGACATCCATCCTCGGGTGCTCTCCGCGCTCTCCCGCCCGACCATCGGTTACCTGGACCCGGTGTTCGTCGCCATGATGGACGAGCTGAAGGCCATGCTGCGCTACGCCTTCCAGACCGCCAACGAGGTGACTTTCCCTGTCTCGGGCCCAGGCTCGGTGGGCATGGAGATCTGTTTCGTCAACATGGTGAACCCGGGCGACAAGGTGATCGTGTGCCGCAACGGGGTCTTCGGCGGCCGGATGATCGAGAACGTGGAGCGTTGCCAGGGCGTGCCCGTGGTGGTGGACGACGCCTGGGGGGAGCCCGTGGATCCCAACAAGGTGGAGGATGCGATCAAGAAGAATCCCGACGCCAAGATCCTCGCCTTCGTGCACGCGGAAACTTCCACCGGGGTGCTCTCCGACGCCAAGACGCTGTGCGAGATCGCCCACCGGTATGGGCTGATGACCCTCGTGGACACGGTGACCTCGCTGGGCGGAGTGCCGGTGAAAGTGGACGAATGGGGTATCGACGCCTGCTATTCCGCGAGCCAGAAATGCCTGTCCTGCACGCCCGGGCTCTCCCCCGTGACCTTCAGCGACCGGGTGGTGGAGATGGTGAGAAAACGGGAGGAAAAGGTCCATAGCTGGTTCCTGGACCTGGGGCTGCTCCTCACCTATTGGGGCGACACCACCCGCACCTACCACCACACGGCCCCCACCAACAGCCTGTACGCGCTGCACGAAGCGCTCCTCATGCTGCAGGAAGAGGGACTGGAGCGCGCTTGGGCCCGCCATCGGCGCAACCACCTGGCCCTCAAGGCCGGCCTGGAGACCTTCGGGCTCGAACTCCTGGTCAAGCCCGAGTACCGGCTGCCCCAGATGAACGCGGTCAAAGTCCTGCCCGGCGTGGATGAGGCGGAAGTTCGCCGCCGGCTACTGCACGACTACAACCTGGAGCTGGGCGCGGGCTTGGGCGACCTCAAGGGCAAGATCTGGCGCTTCGGCATCATGGGCTACTCCTGCAAGATGGAGAACGTGATGCTGTGCCTGTGCGCGCTGGAGACCGTGTTCGCCGACATGGGGTTGAAGGTGGAATTCGGCGCCGCCGAGGCCGCGGCCTACCACGCCTACGCCAAGAACCCCTCGCCCTTGCGCCCGGGCGACGCCGCCCGGGTGGCGGTGGCCTAGCGGACGTCGCCGCAGCCGTCTTACCCTCCGGGTTCCCGGGCGCATCCGATCGGACTCTCCCCGCCGGTGGAAGCCCTCCGCCTCATCTTGCGCACAGGGCCCGCCCGCGCTCATGCAGCCGCGGGCAGGCTGGCATGTTTCGGTTGGCAAGGGGAAGACTCGCCTCGTTTCCTTTGGAAACGGGCGCGGGCTTCGCGCCGACGCCGACCGTCTTGATATAAGCGCATATTTTTTTTGCGGAAAAGGCGATCGGACGGAAGGCGTCCGTCGCTGGTACGAATCCTGCAGAAGGGGTGGGAACGTATTGTTTAGTCCAGGAGAGAGGTCGCGATGTCCAGAAATGCCACTCAATGGGCCCAGCGCCCCAAGTTCCCCCCGACCCATTACGTGGACACCCGGGTCTATACCAGCGAGGAGTTGTTCCGCGAGGAGATCGACAAGATCTTCAACAAAGTGTGGATCATCGCCTGTCACGAAAGCGAGATCCCCAACCCCTACGATTACCGCACCTTCCGCCACCCGGGGGGTGAGAACCTGATCATCATCCGCGGCGACGACGACCGGATTCGCGCCTTCTACAACATCTGCCCGCACCGGGGGAACGTGATCCTCTACGACCCCTCGGGCAACGCCAAGCGCATGACCTGCATCTTCCACGCCTGGTCGTTCGACTGCCGCGGCAACTGCATCGACATCTCCCGAGGCAAGGAGGGATACCAGGACCGGCTGAAGTTGGAGGACGTGGGCTTGAGGGAAGTGCGCTGCGAGGTGGGCTACGGCGGCTTCGTGTGGGTCAACGTGGACGACAACGCGTGCACGCTGAAGGAATACATCGGCGACGCGCTCTCCATGCTGGAGCCCCACATGCAGGAGCCGCTGGAGGTGTTCCACTTCCACAAGGCCGTGGTGAACACCAATTACAAGTTGTGGCACGACACCAACAGCGAGTTCTACCACGACTACATGCACTACTTTAACCGCATCACCGGCATGCTCCAGCCCGGCTATTTCGACCGCAAGTACGTGGGCTATCCCAACGGCCACGCCTCGGTGGGCTCCATGGAGATCAAGTACGACAAGTACGAGGGCAGCAAGGACCGCAAGGTGGGCTGGCCGGGGCTTGCGCCGGGGGGGTGGATCCTGATCGACATCTTCCCGGGAATGACCTACAACCTGCGCACCTCGGTGTTGCGCATGGACACGGCCATCCCGCTGGGCCCCAATAAGGTGATCATCGAGTTCCGCGGCCTGGGGCTCAAACGCGACACGCCCGAGATGCGCGCCGAACGCATCTACGATCACAACATGATCTGGGGACCGTTCGGGCGCAACCTCCACGAGGACCTGCTGGGCGTGCACGGCCAGGGCATTGCCATGCGCGACGAGCGCACCGACAGCCGCTGGGTGCTGCACGGTCGCGAGGAGAACATGACCATCCACGACGAAGGCGGCATGCGCCACTACTACGCCGAATGGAGCCGGCGCATGGGCCGGGCGGCTTACGACCCGTTCGGCGATCGGGGTCTGGCCGGAAAGGCGGCCGCCGCTTAAACGGGGCACAGGGCGCCCGCCCGGGGGCACGGCCCCGCGGGCGGCGCGGCCGGAGCGAGGAGAGCTATGAGCAACGCTAGAACCATGGTCGAAGAGCTGGTCTACAGATCGTGCATGCTCTTGGACGAAAAGGACTTCAAGGGATACCTGGATCTGTGCGATCCGGAGTTTCGCTACACCATCACCGCGTACAGCCCAGAGATCAAGCGGGAGATGACCTGGCTCGAACACGACAAGGCCGGGATACAGACTCTGTTCAACAATCTGCCGCGCCACAACAGCGATCATTCGCCCCTCACCCGCCACGTCACCGTGTACACCGTGACGGTGGACGACGCCAAGAAGGAGGCGCAGGTGGTCTCGGGTCTGCAGGTGTTCAAGACCACCCTGGACGGGGGCATCACGGAATTATTCGGCGTGGGCAAGCTCTACGACACCGTGCGGCTCAACGGGGACAGCGCCAGGCTCCTGCGGCGCAACGTGCGGCTGGATACGCGGATGCTGGGCATCGGCTACCACATTCCATTTTGACCCCGCCGGCGCGCAGCCGCTGGCCATAACGACAAAGGAAGAGGATGAAGGTGCAGGTCAACGCCCGCAACCGGGCGTACCAGTTCGAATGTGCCCCTGGGGAGAAGATTTTGTTCGCGGGCCTGCGCAACGCTGTGGACCTGCCCTACGAGTGCGGCAGCGGCACCTGCGGCACGTGTAAGGCGAAGCTGATCGAGGGGGAGATCCACGACCCCTGGCCCCAGGCGCCGGGCACCCGCCTGCTGAAGAGCGCCCAGGGCGAATTCCTCATGTGCCAGTGCGAGCCGAAGAGCGACCTCTCCATCGAGGTGGCCAACTTCGTCTACTACGCCGACCCGGGCGCCTGTATCCCGGCTTTCTACCACGGGCGCATCGAGTCCCAGGCGCGGCTCACCCATGACGTGCTGGCCTTCCGCGTGGCGCTGGATGCCCCCATGGACTTCGACGCCGGCCAGTTCGTGCTGGCGGAGGCCCCTGCGGTGCGGGGCTTTCGCGGCTACTCCATGGTCAACTTCGAGCGGCGGGCGAGCCGTCTCGAGTTCGTGGTGAAGAAAAAGCCCGGCGGGGGCTTCTCCGAGTGGCTCTTCGACGGGAGCGTGCAAGGGGCTGAGCTTCGCCTCTTCGGGCCCTTGGGCAAGGCCACCTTCTACCCGGGGCTCGGCAAGAACGTCCTGTGCATCGCCGGAGGCAGCGGGATCGCCGGCATGATGTCCATTCTCTCCCGCGGCTGCCAGGAGCGCTACTTTAGCCAGTACAAGGGCTACGTCTTCTTCGGCGTGCGCTCGGCGCGGGACGTCTTCTATCTCGAGGCGCTGGAGGGCTTCCGCCGGGAGTTTCCCGACAACCTCGAGATCACCGTGGCGCTCTCCGACGAGCCGGTGCCGCAGGCGCTCGTCGACCGTTACCCGGGGCTTGCCTTCGACCAGGGGCTGGTGCACGAGGTGGCGGCAAGACGCATGGAAGGAAGGTACCAGAACGTGCGGGCGTATCTCGCCGGCCCGCCGCCCGCGGTGGAGGCGGCAATCCGCATGCTGTTGCTCAAGGCTAAATTGACCACCGACAACATCCGCTACGACAAATTCAGCTAAGGTCCACGGCGTGAGCAAGAAAATGGTATGCCGGGTGGAAGAGGTTCCGCCTGGCGCTCTGAAAGAGGTCGAGGTGGAAAGCGGGCTCAAGGTGCTGGTGGCCAACGCGGGCGGGGACTTTTACGCCTGCCAGGCCATCTGCCCTCACCAGGAGGTGCCCCTGTGCGAGGGCCTGTTCGACGGCGAGGTGCTCACCTGCCACATGCACCTATGGCAATGGGATATCCGCACGGGCGCGCCCCAGGGCCTTGCGGAATCGCCTTTGCAGATCTTCGACATCACGGTGGAGGACGGCGCGATCTATCTCGCGCCGCCGAGCGCCTTGGACTCCTCCGAGCTGTTCAAGGGGCTGCCGCGGGAAACCCTGGCCGCGCTCCAGGCGCTGTGCAGGTCCGAGACCCATCCCGAGGGGAGCACCTTGTACCGGGTTGGAGACCCTGCGGAAGACCTCTATATCCTGGAGAGCGGGCGGGTGGAGTTCTTGATCGGGCGCGACGAGCGCACTACGCCGGCAGGGTTCGTGCTGCGCACCGGCGAAGTATTCGGCTGGGCGGCCCTCATGGACGGGCAGCCGTCCCGGATCGCCCGGGCGACTTGTTTGGAGAAGTCTTCGGTGTTGCGGATGAACGGAAGAGAGGTGCTCAAGGTTCTGGAGTCCGACCCGGCGTCGGGGTATCTGGTGATGCGGCGGCTGGCCGAGCTGATCACCCGTTACCTCACGGCTTCCGGAGCGAAGTAGCAGGCGTTCGCGGCCCGGATCGGAGGCCAGATTCCCGGCCGCCGCTCCGGAACGACAAAAAGTGGAAAAAGCCGCGCGTTCAATCATCCTTAATCCTTAGGAGATAGGAGGGCAAAATGAGCATTTTATCCAGTGAGCGGTTCAAAGCGGGCGCACGGCGGGTATTGGGGTTGGCCGGGGCGGCCGTGTTCGGGCTCTCGGCGAGCGCCGGCCTCGCCCAGCAGACCCTGAGCTTCGGCAAGCCGGGCGAGCCGGTCAAGCTGGTGGTGGGCTACCAGCCCTATTACACCGAGTCCTGGTCCGGCGTGGTGATGCGTGGGAAAAAATTCTACGAGAAATACCTGCCCAAGGGCTCCGAGGTGGAGTTCCAGATCGGCCTCCAGGGTGCCATCATCGTCAACAACATGCTGGCCGGCAAGCAGCACATCGGCTACATGGGGGACATGCCGGCCATCGTGTCCACAACCAAGCAGAACGTGGCCGACATCCGCATCGTCGCCAACCTGGGACTGGGCTGGGACCAGTGCAACGCCTTCCTGGTGCGCACCGACGCGCCGGAGTTCAAGAGCGACAAGGAAGCCATCCAGTGGCTGAACGGCAAGCAGGTGGCGGTGCCTAAGGGAAGCTGTACCGACCGCTTCGCCCAGGCGGTGTTCAAGAAGTACAACGTCCAGCCGGCGGCCTATCTCAACCAGAACATCGAAGTGATCACCAGCGGCTTCCGCGCCAAGAAGCTGGACGCGGCGGTCATGTGGGAACCCACCACCTCCCGGCTGATCGAGGAGGGGCTGGCGCGGCTGGTGGCCACCGGCCGCTCGGCCCAGGAGAACGACGGCGGCTTCCTCGCCATGCGGGCCGATCTGATCCAGCAGCGGCCCGACGTGGTGAAGGCTTGGCTGCAGGCGGAGCTGGACGCCCAGCTTTTCCTGGCCGACCCCAAGAACGCGGCCGAAGTGGTCCGGATGGCTCAGGAGCAGACCACGGGGTTCCCGGCTAAGGCGTTGTGGAGGTCGGCCTACGGCGAGCATGCCAAGGAGGCCGGGGGCGGGCCGGAGCGCATCCTCCTGCACTATACCATCACCCCCGAGGCGGAAGAGCTGATCAAGCGGGCGACGGCCTTCCTCTACGAGATCAAGACCATCAACACGCCGACGCTGCGTCCCGAGGCGGTCATGCCCCAGTTCACCCAGGAGATCCTCAAGGAGCGTGGTCTGAAGGCGCCCATCGGGATCGTCAAAGCCTTGCCTGAATCGGAGTTCCAGGCGGCATTCAAGCAATAAGAGCAACGGTGGCCGGCCGCCCAGCGGCCGGCCACCCCGACCCACAGGGGCGAGAATTACTTCAGCGAAACCCCAGGAGGAGGTAACGGGCATGGAATTGGCCACGAGGACGGTCCGGACGGAGGACACCGTTGGCCTGCTCAAAAGCGCGATGCCGTTCCAGGTGGTCTCCAACGAGATGCTGGAAGCTATTGCGCGGGCGGCGCGGCGAGTCTCGTATAAGGCTGGCGAAGTGATCTATAACCGCGGCGACCGGGCCGACGATCTGTTCGTGGTGGTACGCGGGCGTGTGGAGCACGTCCTCGGGCCGGGGGCCGGCGCCACTAACCTGCTGCGCATTCTGGGGCCCGGCGAGGTTTTCGGCTGGGCGGCACTGCTCAAGAGCCAACCCTACCGGCTGGCCAAATCTACCGCCGTCGAAGATACCGAGTGTCTGGCGATCAACGGCGACGCCCTGCTGCGCATCCTGGAGTCGGACCCGGAGACGGGCGACGTGGTGATGAGCCGCTTTGCCACCATGATCACCCGGGATTTCACCGTGCCGGAGTGGGTGGCGCAACTGCGGCCGGTGGGCCGGCGCGCGGCGCCCCAACAGTTGACGGGGCTGGCGCTCACCATGTTCCGGTTGGCCCAGTGGCTGAGGAGCCCGCGCCCCTATCTCATGGCGATCGGCTTTTCCCTGGTTCTCGGCTTCTGGTACCTGGCGGTGGAAGTATGGAAGCTGCCGCGATTCGAGCAGATGCCAGGGCTTACCGCGGTGGTCAAGGAATGGTTGAGCCCCGACCCGGCCTACGGCCTCTCCATTTATACCCCCGAATACTACCAGCACATCTGGGTGAGCTGCCGACGGGTCGGCATCGCCTTCTTCCTGGCTACCGCACTCGGCGTGCCCTTGGGGTTGTTCCTCGGCTGGTCGCCGAAGTTCAAGGAATACGTGTTTCCGGTGTTCGAGATGCTGCGGCCGATCCCGATCCTCGCCTGGGTGCCCCTGGCGATTCTCATGTTCAAGGGCCTAGAGACGCCGGTCATCTTCCTTACCTTCCTCGCCTCGTTTTACGCTACCGCGCTGAACACCATGCTGGGGGTGCAGTCCATCGACGAGTCCTATTTCCGCGCCGCCTATTGCCTGGGGGCGAGCCGCTGGCAGACTTTCCGCCACATCATCATCCCCGGGGCGCTGCCCTTCATCTTCACCGGATTGCAGATCTCGGTGGGGGTGGCCTGGTTTTCCCTGGTGGCCGCGGAGATGGTATCCGGCCAGTTCGGCCTGGGCTACGTGATCAACAACTCCTACACCACCGTGCGCTATCCCACCATCATCATCGGCATGGTGACCCTGGGCGCGGTCGGCTACATCACCAGCGCCCTGGTGCGGATCGTCGGAGACCACCTGATGCAATGGCGAGTTCGCGAGCTCGCTTTGGGAGGGCAATCATGATGAGGGAGCCGTCCGCCAACTTCGCGCCGCTGAGCCCCACGGGCAAGGGCGCCATCCGCATCCAGGACGTGGTCAAGATCTACGACCCGGACGGGGCGGCGGTGCTGGCGGTGGACCACTGCTCGGTGGACATCGCCCCCGGCGAGATCTGCATGATCGTAGGCCCTTCGGGGTGCGGCAAGACCACGCTCCTCAACGCCATCGCCGGCTTCCACAGCATCAACTCCGGCGCCATCTACCTGGACGGGGAAATGCTGTGCGGGCCAGGCAAGCCCAAGGCGGAGCCGGGGCCCGACCGCATCGTGGTGTTCCAGAACGGTGCCCTCTTCCCCTGGAAGACCGTGCTGGAGAACGTGGCCTTCGGTCCGGTCATGCAGGGCAAGATGACCTGGAAGGAGGCGTGCGAAAAGGCCCGGGGAATGATGGCGGACGCAGGGCTCTCGGGCACCGAGCAGAGCTATCCGGGAGAGCTCTCCTCCGGGGTGCGGCGCCGGGTGGAGATCGTGCGGGCCCTCATGAACGATCCCAAGGTGCTGCTCTTGGACGAGCCGTACCGGGCCTTGGATTCCCTCACCAAGTCGGTGATGCACGAAGCGCTGCTGGAGATCTACTACAAGAACAAGGTCACCATTTTCTTCATCACCCATGACCTGGAAGAAGCGATTTTCTTGGGGCACCGGGTGGTCATCATGACCACGCGACCGTGCAAGCCGAAGAAAATCCTCGAAGTGGACATCCCCCATCCGCGGGATTACGGCGTGCTCACGGCGCCGCGCTTCCGCGAGCTGATGGACGAGACCATGGAGGCGGTGCACGAGGAGGCGCTGAAAGCCTTCGCCGCCGGCGAGAAGGAGGGTTGATCCGTGGACGTGGCAGCGATCAGGAAAACCCTGTTTAGCCGCACCGTGGGGCGCGGCATTGTATCCATCGCGGTGTTCGTGCTCCTTTGGGAGGTCGGCTCGCGCTGGAAACAGTGGTTCGGCTTCGAGCTGCCCTGGATCGGAGCGGTGCCGGCCCCCTCGTCGGTGATCGAGGTGTGGCTCGGGCTGCTCTACGATCTGGGCTACTGGCTGAGCTGGTACAAGAGCACCTTGCGGGTGTTCGCCGGCTTCATCGCGGCCATGATCGTGGGCATCCCCTTCGGGCTCATGATGGCCATCAGCCGCACGGCCTACGGCGTCCTGTTCCCGCCCTTCGAGGTGTTGCGCCCGATCCCGCCCCTTGCCTGGGTGCCGGCCTCCATCATTTTCTGGCCGACCCAGGAGATGTCCATCGCCTTCGTCACCTTCCTGGGGGCGTTCTACACCATCGTGATCAATGTGCTGGGGGGCGCCAAGTCCATCGACGTGCGCTATTTCCAGGCGGCCCGCTCCATGGGGGCGACGCGCTGGAACGTGTTCCGTCGCATCATCCTGCCCGGCACATTGCCCTCCATCGTGGTGGGGGCGGCGGTGGGCATGGGCATCACCTGGGAGGTGGTGGTGGCCGCGGAAATGATCTCCGGCGGCGGGGGCGCCATCCAGGCGAGCGGGGCCGGGGGCGGCCTCGGGTTTTTCATCTGGAACTCCTACGTCGGGGGCTCCTACGAGCAGATCGTGGTGGGCATGATCTCCATCGGCATCGCCGGGTATATCTCCAGCGGCATCGTGCGCAAGCTGGGCGAGCTGTCCACCCCCTGGTTAAGGGTCCGGTAGAACTCGGGAGACGCTTCAATGGCAACGGTACTCAAAACGACCTCCAGAGCCGGCCTCGGCAAGGTGCAGGCCGGTGAAATCGAGGTCAATCAGGTCAGCAAGTCCTACGGCGTGGAACGGTTCGCCAAGGAGGTGGTCAAGGATTGCTCGTTCACGGTGCAGCGCCACAAGCTCACCGTGATGATCGGCCCCTCCGGTTGCGGCAAGAGCACCTTGATCCGCCTGATGGCGGGCTTCGAACAGCCCTCGAGCGGCACCATCACTCTGGATGAAAAGCCCGTGAGCGGTCCAAGTCACGACAGACTGGTCGTCTTCCAGGAAACGGCCCTGTTCCCCTGGATGACCACTTACGAGAACATCATGTACGGACCGAAGGCGCGGGGCGAGGACACGCAAAAAAACCGGGAATTCGCCGAGTTCCTGCTGGATAAGGTGGGGCTCACCCAATTCCGCGACAAGTACCCGAACCAGCTCTCGGGGGGCATGCAGCGGCGGGCGGAACTGGCTCGCGCCATGATCAACAACCCCTCCGTGATGCTCCTGGACGAGCCGTTCCGCGGGCTCGACGCCATGACCAAGGAGTTGATGTGGGAGTACTACGCGGCGCTTTTCGAGGAGACCCGTCGTACCAACTTTTTTGTCACCACCGACATCGACGAGGCGATCTTTCTCGCCGACCGGCTGCTTATCATGACCAACATCCCCACTCGGGTGCGAGCGGTGCTGGAAGTGGACGTACCCCGTCCCAGGAAGCTCAAGGATATCGTCGAGAACGACCGGGCCAACGACATTAAAATGCAGGCCCTGTCCCTGCTCCACGAGGAGGCGATGAAGTCCTTCGCCGGGGGCAGCAAGGCAGCGGCGGATTTCGTGGAAGCCTACTCCCGCAGGATAGCGAAACGCTGATGGACTGGCTGCTCAACCGGGAAGTGGTGATCGCCCTGGCGGTGGTCGGAGCGCTGGCGGCGCTCGCCGCCTCCCTGTTCCAGGAGCGGCTCGGGCATGTGCGGACCGCATGGCTCAACCGTTGCGCCTATGCCCTGACCGGTGCCAGCATCATGATTTTTATCGTGCTCGGGTTCCTGACGCCCGCTTGAGAGGGAACGGGCGGGTCTTCGGAAAAAGGGCGAGGAGTCGAAAGTGACGGCGAAGATCATCGACGGGGTGGCCGTGGCGGCCAAGGTGCGGGCGGGTTACCGGGCCCGGGTCGAGGCGTTGAAGGCTCGGGGCGTGGTGCCGGGGCTAGCGGTGGTGATGGTGGGGGAGAACCCCGCCTCCAAGGTGTACGTGGGCAACAAGGTGAAGGCTTGCCGGGAGGTGGGGCTGCACTCGGAGGTGCACAGCTTCCCCGCCGATACTCCCCAGGAAGAGGTGCTGCGGGCGATCGAAGCGCTCAACGCCGATCCGGCGATCCACGGCATCATCGTGCAGTTGCCCCTGCCGCCCCACTACAACATGCGCCGATTGCTGGAGGCCATCGATCTTTCCAAGGACGTGGACGGCTTTCACCTGTACAACGTGGGGGGGCTGGTGATCGGCGACACGGTCTTTCCCCCCTGTACCCCCTACGGCGTGCAGGTGCTGCTCGAGCACACCGGCATCCCCATCGAGGGGCAGAACGTGGTGGTGGTGGGCGCCTCCAACATCGTGGGCAAGCCCATGGCCTTGATGCTCCTGGCCCGGGAGGCGACGGTGGCTATCTGCCACATCAAGACGCGGGAGCTAGCCCAGTTTACTATCCTCGCCGACATCCTGGTGGTGGCGGCGGGGCGGCCCAACCTGATTACTGCCCCCATGGTCAAGCGCGGAGCGGTGGTGATCGACGTGGGCATCAACCGGCTGCCGGACGGGCGGCTGGTGGGAGACGTGGACTTCGACGCGGTAAAGGAGAAAGCGTCCTGGATCACCCCGGTGCCTGGGGGTGTGGGGCCGATGACGGTGACCATGCTCTTGGGCAACACCATCGCCGCCGCCGAGCGCCAGCTCGAGCGAGCGCTCAAGCAAGGCGGAACCCGGGTGGCGGTCTGACGAGCCCGCAGGGCTTCGCGGCAGTCGCTTCTCGAACCGTGGAAGGCAGTCTCGCCACACACCGGCTATAACGTCGTGGCATCCCTTCCGCATCTGCTGACGGTCGATTTGCGAGAAATGGTTCCGTTTAGGCTTTGTTCGATCTCTTTCTCTATTTTTATCGAATATGCTGAGCGACATTGAAATCGCGCAACGTGCCAAGATGAAGCGCATCCGGGAGGTGGCCGAGGGGCTGGGGGTTCCCGAGGACGCCCTGGAGCCCTACGGGCATTACAAGGCGAAGGTGTCGCTCGAGTGGGTGGAAAGCCTCAAGTCGCGCCGCGACGGCAAGCTCATCCTGGTGACCGCGATCAGTCCCACCCCCGCAGGGGAGGGCAAGAC